>NZYH01000060.1 GCA_002697825.1 Nitrospina sp.
ACCGCCCTTTGTTCTAAAGGTGAAGTTACTGCATTTTCGAAACCTGTTGCTATTACTGTTACACGCATTTCACCTTCCATTGTATGGTCTATCACTGCACCAAAAATAATATGGGCGTCATCGTGTGCATTTTTTTGTATCAGCATGGAAGCCTCATTTATTTCCATTAGAGTTAAGTCTTCACCACCTGTAATATTGATAAGAATACCCTCTGCTCCATCAACTGTTGCTTCATCAAGTAATGGACTCGAAATAGCTTTTTGTGCAGCTTCTACGGCTCTATTTTCACCCGATGCGGTTCCGCTTCCCATAAGGGCTTTACCCATACTACCCATGATGGATTTTACATCGGCAAAATCTAGGTTGATGAGACCAGGTATTACTATTAAATCAGAAATGCTGGAAACCGCTTGTTTGAGAATATCATCAACCATGGAAAATGCAGTAGTGAAGGAAGTCTGCGCTCCTACATAGCTTAAAAGTTTTTGATTAGGAATCACGATCAGAGTATCGACCTCCTCTTTCAATTCCATAATTCCTTCATCTGCCTGACGCATTCTCCTTTTACCTTCAAATGCGAAAGGTTTTGTGACCACTCCTACAGTTAGTGCTCCGGTTTCTTTTGCAATTCTAGCAATGACCGGAGCCGCACCTGTTCCGGTTCCGCCACCCATTCCGGCGGTAATAAAAACCATATCAGCTCCATCCAGCATGTCACGGATAATACTTTCACTTTCTTCTGCTGCATTCCGTCCTACTTCAGGATTAGAGCCCGCACCCAAGCCACGAGTTAATTCTCCGCCTATTTGGATTTTTCCTGGGCACTCGGATTTGTCAAGAGACTGTAAATCCGTATTTGCAATAATGAACTCGACTCCTCGAAGATTATCGCGCACCATGGAATTGACAGCATTCGTACCACCGCCTCCCACTCCAACAACCTTTATGGTTGCCGTATAATCATTTTCATTTTCAAATTCTATTGAACTCATATTGTCCTCCACTTTTTAAAAAAATTCGTCTGCCCAATCTTTCATACGTGAAAAAATTTTATCAAATAAGTTTCGCCCCTGAAGTTCTCTTACGGGGCCCATCTTTCTTCTTTTAAAACCATACTGGATTAAGCCAGTGCAAGTGGCATACATGGGATTATTTGCGACGTCTATTAATCCTCCAAGGTCAAAGGGTTTGCCAACACGTACCGGGGATTGAAATACGTCTTCAGCAAGTTCTGCCATCCCCTGCATACTCGATGCTCCGCCTGTTAATACGATTCCAGATGAAATGATTTCTCTGTATCCAGATTCATTTATTTTTTGGTCGAGTAATTCAAACATCTCCCGTGTGCGCGCCTCGATTATTTCGCCTAAAATTTGTCGAGATACTGTTCTGGCTTCTCTTCCACCAACGCTGGGAACTTCTATATTTTCGCCTTCCTCTATAAGATTTGAATAGGCACAGCCAAATGAATGCTTAATTTTTTCTGCCTCAGAATTGGGAGTACGCAGACCTATGGCAATATCGTTTGTCATTTGGGCCCCCGCGATGGTTAAAACGGCTGTATGTTTGATGGAACCTTGATAGAAGATGGCAAGATCAGAAGTGCCTCCTCCAATGTCAATCATGGCAACGCCTAGTTCTTTTTCGTCTTGAGATAAAACGGATTCACTGGAAGCCAATTGTTCTAGCGCTATGTCTGATACCGTAAGACCTGCCTTGTTAACGCATTTAACAATATTCTGGGCTGAGGTAACTGCAGCTGTAACGATATGAACTTTTGCTTCAAGGCGTACACCTGCCATACCGAGAGGAGTTTTAATTCCATCTTGATTGTCAACGATATATTCTTGAGGAAGAACGTGAATTACTTCGCGATCCAGAGGTATGGCAATAGCTTTTGCAGCTTCTATCACCCGTTCCATATCTTTTTCACTAATCTCTTTACCTTTTACTGCAATAATTCCGTGGCTGTTAAGGCTGTTAATATGGCCACCTGCGATACCGACATAAACCGAATCTATTTCACACCCTGCCATGAGTTCGGCTTCTTCAACTGCATTTTTTATAGATTCAACAGTACTATCAATATTAACCACGACTCCTTTTCGGAGGCCTCTTGATGGATATTGACCAAGACCAATAATATCTATTTTTTCATCATCGATTATTTCTCCTATGATGCAACAGATCTTGGTGGTTCCTATATCTAACCCCACAATGTAGTTACTTTTTTTGGACATACGTCCTATCCCCTTCTAGTTGGTTTGACTCTTTGTCAAAACTAATGTTGAAACTGATTTAAATTTTTCCCTGATAATAACCTGATCTTTGAATGATAAATCTATCATCTGAGCTTTAAGGTTTTTTTCATCTAGNGAATCAAGGACAATCATGAAGTTTTTAAACCCTTCATTGAGCTCATTCATGGACATCTGTATTTGAAGGTCCCGATTNCTTGTGATAAATAAAACTCTGGAGTNTCCTTTCATTACAGCCCCATCCAAAGGATTATTTTTAAAAAATGAAAGTTTATTGAAATAGTGCATNGTTTTGAGACTGTGCAAAGCTTTCTCATTTGACAAAAAATTTTCTTTGCTTTGCTCCATTATGATAAGAGGTAGGTGCCTGTATTCCGGTTNTTCAGGCGATAAGATGACGCCGAAATTATCCATTAGGTAAATCTGGTCTTTCATGATTCTTGCATAAGGGACTCTTTCTGTAAGCTCAATACCTATGCTTTTAGGAAACTTTCTTTGAAGGGAGGAGGATTTAACCCATGGGTGTTCTAAAAGTCGTTGGTTTAATTCGACCAAATTTATTGCAAATAAATTTTTACCTTTTAAAGAGCCCAACCATTCCAAGATTTCTGAATTGGTTAACACCTGATTGCCGTTGAAAGAAACATTTTGGATATGAAATCTTGGACTTGAAAGTAAAAAATTATATCCTACAAAAAAAAGATAGCCGACTACTCCTGCCAAAAATAGTTTAGAAGTAAGTTCTGCAAGAGTNCGTATCCAAACACCAAACCTTGGTTTGCTGGANAGATTCTTGCTCAAAATNTTGCCACGTTTTTGCCTTTTATTTCTTTGAGAACGAAAATCGTCCCATCTAGTGACAGACCCTTTTTGTCTTGCTAGAGCAAAACTCATGAGGATTCTCCATAATCCAATTGTGCTGTTTTTAAAATTTCAATTACAAGCTGATCGAAATCTATTCCCATTTCAAGTGCGGCCATAGGCAAAAGACTTGTGGGGGTCATTCCCGGGATAGTATTCATTTCTAATACAAACGGTGTCCCATCATTATCTAGAATAATATCTACTCTAGGTAATCCACGTCCGCGTAATACTTTAAAAACTTTTCTAGATACTTCATTGCAATTACCAATCTCATTTTTAGTCAGATCTGCAGGGCAAAGATATTCTGTCTTTCCGGNTGTGTATTTAGCTTCATAATCATAAAATCCGGATTTAGGTCTGATATGAATAATTGGCATTGGTTCTTCATTATTCATTCCTATTGCTAAAAGTTTGCCNTTAATAAACTTTTCTATAATAATTTCTTTAGAATATTGAAACGCATTTTCTAATGCAGGCTTCCATTGATTTTCTTTAAGGACAATGCTTACTCCAAAACTTGACCCCTGGTTATTGGGTTTGACTACAACTGGCAATTCTAAACTTCGCTGAATTGTTTCTTTTTGGCTTCTATAGAAAACTTCGTGATCAGCTGTTGGTATTTCATGAGACTTTAAAATTTCTTTGGTTTTTAATTTGTCATAAGCTAAAGCACTACCAAGNACNCCTGATCCGGTATAAGGTATTTTTAAATATTCCAACAAACCTTGAATAGAGCCATCTTCGCCATAAGTTCCGTGCAAGGCATTAAAGGCCAAATCAATATGCTGTAATTTGTCGACTATATTTTGATCTACATCAATAGGAGAAATATTTAGTCCCATTCTGATCANGGCCTCACAAACGGAGTTTCCGGTTGATATAGANACTTCGCGCTCTGATGATAAGCCACCCATTAGGACACCAATTTTTTTTTCTTCAAGATTTTCCAAAAAAATTAAGCTTTAAAATAATAGGTCCGCCCCGACNCTTGGCCAAAAGAGCCGGAAGCAAAGGGAGGAGGGTGTACCTTTNCGCGGACCTTCAAACAATAATTCCTCCNAATTTAATCTCCGACAGTCACAATCTCCGTTTGTAGATTGATACCAGTTTTTTCTTTTACTTCTTTTTGAATATGTTTGATTAATTTCGTCACATCTTTGGCTGTTGCTCCACCTTTATTTACTATGAAGTTTGCATGCCTNATAGAAACACCGGCATTTCCAATGGAAAAACCTTTGAGTCCTATTGATTCAATTATTCTTCCTGCAGCATCTCCTTCTGGATTTTTAAAAATTGATCCTGAATTGGGAATTTTTAAAGGTTGTGTTTGCGACCTTCTTGAAAGATGACGATCCATAGTTGTCATGATCTCTGAACGGGTTCCTTCTCCTAGTTCTATTTCTGCTTCAATAATGATCCCCGCTTTATTAGGGAAAACAGTTTTTCTATATTCAAAGGATAGATTTTCACGTCTCAAAACTTCTATTTCCCCATTCCAGTTAATAAGGGTTACCGTTCGAAGGACAGAACCTATTTCTGTTCCTTCCGCACCAGCATTCATGATAACTGCACCGCCTAAAGAGCCAGGTATGCCTACTAGATGCTCGATTCCTGTTAAAGAANAACGAGCGGTATGTTTTGCCAGATAAGACATCTTAACTCCNGCACCTGCTTTAATTACAGCCCGTCTGGAACCTTCTTCTCTATTAAAGAATAGTGGTCGCTTGATTTCTTTAAAGCATTCTTTTAAAGAAATAATAATTCCTCTTATTCCGCGNTCACTTACTANCAAATTTGTCCCCTCTCCCAAAATATAAACAGGTGTTTTTCCTNTGTTTTTTAGAATAGTTTGAATATCTCGAATATCCTTTGGNAAAATTAAAACATCTGCAGGCCCACCAATTTGAATAGAAGTATGACCGGCAAGTATTTCATCTTGCAGGACCTTTCCTTTAATTTTATGTAACCAGGGGAATGTATGACTCATAGTTTTACTCTGATGAATTTTTTGTCCTAGAACAGTTTTTGGAAACTCCATTCTGGTTTTTAGATGNAATTCCTTCCCTGANCCAGAATGTGCAATATTTATTAACCTTCGCTTCCATGCTTCGTTCAGCATAAGTAAGAATCCTCTTTNTTTTTAGGCTGTCAATCACGGAATTCAGCAGCAAGCTTGTGTGCTAATTCCCCTATATTTCCTGCACCCAGTGTTAAAACAACATCACCAGATTGCAGAGAAAACTTTAGTTGTGGAACCAGTGAATCAGNATCTTCAATATGTTCCACGTTCTTATGTCCATACTCTCTAATTCCTTTTGCCAATTTCCGAGAGTTAATTCCTTCAATAGGTTTTTCGCCTGCACCATAGATATCCAGTAGAATTAATTTATCTGCGTCATTAAAAGATGAATAAAAATTTTCTAATAGATACTGAGTTCGGGAATAACGGTGCGGTTGAAAAACAACTATTAGTCTTCGATCTGGCCAAACCGTTTTGGCAGTTGCCAAGGTTGCTAGGATTTCTGCCGGGTGGTGACCATAATCATCAACAATGACAAGAGAATTTGATTGATGTAGGATTTCAAAACGTCTTTGAACGCCTGAAAAATTTTTTAAAGCATCAGCAATAGTAGAAAATTCAATATTTAATTCCATGCCAACAGCAATGGCTGCCAATGTATTACTAATATTATGGTTTCCTAGAGAACCAGATGAAATTTTTCCAAGCTTTTTCCCATGATGAAAAACGGTAAAATTTGTTTTCAAATTATTTATGGAGATTTCCTGGGCGGTATAATCAGCTTGTTTTTTAAGCCCATAAGTGATTGTTCTTTTCTCGATTTTTGGAAGGAGTGATTGAAGGTTCGGGTCATCCATGCATATAATTGCGCTTCCATAAAATGGCACCTTATTCAAAAACTCTAGAAAAGTTGATTTCATATTTTGCATCGTTTGGTAATAATCCATATGTTCAGCATCTAACGTAGTTACCACTGAAAGAGTAGGAGAAAGTCTTAAAAATGATCCGTCACTTTCATCTGCTTCAGCCACCAGAAATTTGCTTTGTCCCAGTTTTGCATGGCCCCCCATGTTTTTTAGTTTCCCCCCAACGATCACCGTGGGATCTAAATTTCCCCCAGCCAAAACATTAGCAACTAGTGATGTGGTTGTTGTTTTACCGTGAGTACCAGCAATAGCGATTCCATACTTCATCCTCATCAGTTCTGCCAGCATTTCAGCTCTAGGAATTACTGGGATCATCTCCTTTTTCGCTGCTTTAACCTCAGAGTTGTCATTTCTAATTGCACTCGATACAACTACAACGTGTTTGCCAAAAACATTTTCGGGTTTATGATTAAAATGAATGTCAGCCCCTAAAGATTCCAAGTGATCGGTTACTGAAGATTTAATTTGATCCGAACCACTTACTTCATAGTTCTGATTAATTAATACTTCAGCTATTCCACTCATTCCTGAACCTCCGATACCAATAAAATGAATCCGTTTTGTTTTACCTAAAAACATGACAAAACATAGTTTCCTTGTAATTTTTTTGTTCTACCTGATTTACTGTAAGTTTCTTCCAGTAATTCCATACAAAGAAGCCTTACTTTTTCGGTCGCATCTCTATTTCCAAGTTTGTAGCTATTTTCTTCCATAATTTTTAACCGCTTTGGTTCTTCCATAGCCTGAATTATTGATTTTGCAATACGTAGTCCGGACAANTCTTCATCCAAAACTATTTCTCCTGCATTAGCGGCTTCAAGAATACGTGCATTTTTTACCTGATGGTTATGCGTCGCATGCGGAAAAGGAACCAGAATAGACATTTTTCCACAGGCGGTAACTTCGGCTAGAGTAGTTGCTCCAGCCCGACAAATGACTAAAGATGCTTTTCTATATTGGTCTTCTATATCATCAATAAAGGGACGGACATCTGCAGGAAAATGATTCTTCTTGTATTGCATGTTCACCATTTCTAAATCCGTCTCACCTGTTTGGTGGGTGATATGCAAATCTAGTTTTTGTTGTGAAAGAAATTGTAAAGCTTCGACCATCGCCATGTTTATGGAATGAGCACCCTGACTGCCACCGAGAACTAAAACCCTAAATGGGCCGTTGTTTTGTGGGAACTCTTCTTTTGGTTTGCAAAATTCTTCACGAATCATATTTCCTGTGACTTCCACTTTTTCTTTGGGAAACATTGCCGAGGAATCCTTAAAGGAGACAGCAATTTTGTCCGCAATTTTACCCAGCCATTTATTTGTCATCCCAGGAATGCAATTTTGCTCGTGGATTAATATTGGAATGCGCAGTACCCATGCAGAAAGCACTAGAGGCCCAGATGCATATCCACCTACTCCGACTACGAGGCCAGGACGTTTTCTTAATAAAAAACTCATGGACTGAGCAGTACTGATAGGTAATTTGCACCAAGATACCCATCTTGCGATTTTCTTTTTACCAAGTAAACCTGCCGAGAGAATGGTTTTCAAATTGAAACCTTCCTGAGGTAATACTTTTGCTTCCAGACCTTTTTGGGTTCCNACAAAAGAAATTTCAATATCCATATCATTCCTTGTAAGTGCTCTGGCTAGAGCAATTCCTGGATAAAGGTGGCCACCAGTCCCACCACCCGCTATAACAACTCGTTTTTTCATTAATACATTGTCAACGTTTTTTAGCTTGCTTTGAAATATTTAGTAAAACACCTACTGAAAGCATTGTGACCAGCATTGAAGAACCTCCCATACTAATAAAAGGNAGGGTCAGTCCTTTCGTAGGGAGAAGGCCCGAAGCTACTCCCAAATTTATAAAAGCCTGTAAACCAATTAATAGAGTCAGCCCTGTTGCCAAATGAGTTCCAAAAGGATCTTTGGCTCGGTAGGCNGTTATAAAACCTCTCCAAATAAANATTGANAATAGAATAACGATNGCTGTNGTTCCTATNAANCCCANCTCTTCTCCTATTACTGANAAAATNAAATCTGTNTGNGCTTCTGGAAGNCGAAAAAGTTTTTGNGAACTTTGCCCTAAACCGGTTCCCCAGAATCCGCCTCTTCCAAAGGCATAAAAAGATTGAATGACTTGAAACCCTATTCCAGATGGATCTTTCCAGGGGTCGACAAAGGCAATTATTCTTTTTGTGCGATATTCGGCAGTCAGAATTGCTGAGGCTATAAAAGGAACTATTGCCAGAATTGAAAGAAATAGAAATTTTTTCCTGAGTCCAGCGATAAACAGCATTGAGAATGTAACCGCAAAAATGATCATGGCGGTCCCAAAATCTGGCTGAAATAAAATGGGGATGAAAAAAAATCCTAGCACGATTAAATTGGGTAAATAACCGTAAGCAAAATTTCTTAATTTGTCTGCTCGTTTTACTAAGGACTTGGCAATAAATAGTACGAGTGTAAATTTCGCCAGTTCTGAAGGTTGGAATGAAAACCCTCCTAAAGTCAACCATCGACGGGCTCCACCAACTTTTTTGCTGAATTCTGGAAAGGTCACTATGATCAATAAAAGGAATGTGAAGACCATAATCGGATAGGCATATTGATGGAGCCTGTGGTAGTCCAAGGTTTTTGTGAATAAAAGTAGAACCGTCCCTAGAACGCACCATAAGATTTGTTTCTTTAAGAAGTAATAAGAATCGTTGTGATCTCTTACCGTGTAGGCAGCGCTTGAACTGAATACCATTACAATCCCAATGAGAACTAGAATGGCTACGGTAATGCATAGGATTGAATCGCAATTTGTGTTCCGGGTTTTGTTCAACGCGTATCATCCTTCCAGTGTTTTCACGATAGATTTAAACTTATTTCCACGGTCGATATAGTCTTCAAACATGTCAAAGCTTGCACAAGCCGGAGAAAGAAGTACAACATCACCTTTTGTAGCTTTCATTTTTGCAAGACGGACTGCTTCTTCCAGGGAATCAGATTCTTCATAATCAAAATTACCATTCAACATACTTCTAAATTTTTGTTTTGTTTCTCCAATTAGAATTAAGTGCTTTACTTTCTTTTTTAAAATATTTTTCAATTCGGAAAAGTCGATATTCTTATCTTTTCCTCCAGCAATAAGAATAATTGGCCGATCAAAAGTATTTAAAGATTTACATGCTGAACCTACATTGGTCCCCTTCGAATCATTAATGAAATCGACACCATCTTGATTGCATACCCATTCCAATCGATGCTCTAATCCTAGAAAGCTGCTGAGAATTTTTTGAATGGCATTCAAAGAAATATTAAGGAGTAGAGCTGTTGCTACGGCAGGTAAAACATTTTCTACTTGCCAGCGTAATCCTCGTGAAAGAGAGCTCAATTCACATACTTTTCCTTCAAAATTATTGAGAGACGCTATAATTTCTTCGTCTTTTATATAAACTCCACCCTTTAGCGAGTTTTTCATACTAAAGTAGATTTTTTTTGCAGGACAATTTTTCCCTAAATTACAGGTAATGAAATCATCTTGGTTTAAAATTAGAAAATCATTTTCAGTTTGATTTGCGAAAATTTTTTCTTTGACCGCAGAATATTTCTCAAAGCTCTGATGTCTATCTAAATGATCAGGCGTGATATTAAGAATAATTGCCACCTCAGGATGAAAATTTTGAGTTGTTTCCATTTGAAAACTGGATATTTCCAAGACTCGATATTCGACTGATTTTTCCTTCAAGAGAGAAATGAAAGGGGTGCCCAGGTTTCCTCCTACTTGGATGTTTTTTCCACCTTCTTTAAGTATTTCACCGATCAAGCTGGTACAGGTTGATTTACCGTTTGTACCAGTAACTCCAATGAGCGGGGAACTATTGAATCGGCTTGCAAGTTCAATTTCACTTATGATTTCAGTTCCTTTTTCGCGAGAATCTTGCAGAAAATTTGCATCCTGGCTTACACCTGGGCTAACCACCACCATCTCGGAATTTGGAAGCGGAGTGCAGTTTTGATATATAACTTTGATAGCAGGCAAAAGCTTTTTTGCATAACCCGATAACTGCTCTTGAGATTTATTGTCCATAATTGAAACCTCTGCTCCTTGAAGACTAAGGAAATTTGCAACAGCGATACCCGTCTTCCCTAAACCAATAACCGAAACAAATTTATTCTTTAAATCCATACTTACCTGAGTTTTAAAGTGCTCAGGCTAATCATTGCCAGAACGACAGCCACAATCCAGAATCGAACAATCACTTTCGGTTCTGACCAGCCCAGTTTTTCAAAGTGATGGTGTAGGGGGGCCATCTTAAAAAAACGCTTTCCTCCCGTATACTTGAAATAAGACACTTGAATGATTACTGATAATGCTTCAATAACAAAAATTCCACCTATAAGAATTAAAAGCAGTTCGTGCTTACTAATCACTGCTATTGTTCCTATTAATCCTCCGAGGGATAAGGAGCCAACGTCACCCATAAAAACTTGAGCAGGGTAGGAGTTGTACCAAAGAAAACCAAGGCTTGCGCCAAGGACAGCAGAGCTGGCAACAGCTATTTCGCTGGCATCCTTTATGTATTGGATGCGAAGGTATTCCGCAAATTTGACATGACCGCAAATGTAAACAATTCCTGTGTAAGTTAGCGTTGCTATAATTATGGGGCCAATAGCAAGACCATCAAGACCATCAGTCAAATTGACTGCATTCGAGGTTCCAACTATGATGAAAACAATAAATAAAAGGTATAGAAATCCGAGGTCGGGTTGAAATTCTTTAAAGAAGGGAACAGATAAACGTGTTGCGTACTCAGTTCGTGCTGGATCAAAATAAAGCAAGTAAATACCTACCCCCAAGCTAACCAAAGTTTGCAGTAAGAGTTTTTCTTTTGCAGAAATACCATTTCCTCTTCGAAACTTTAAAATATCATCTCGAAATCCAATTGAACCAAAACCTATTACTGAAAAAACAATAAGCCAAATATAACGGTTTTCCAGATTTGCCCATAATAGTGTTGACCCTAAAAAGGTAACCATTATTAGAAGTCCTCCCATCGTGGGCGTTCCTGATTTCAAAGCATGATGTTCGGGGCCATCGCTACGAATTTTTTCCCCAATTTGAAATTTTTGTAGAATTCGAATCATATAGTTTCCAAGTATTAAGCTAAGGATCAGCGCAGTAATACCGGAATAGGCAGAACGAAACGTAATGTATTTAAATACATTTAAAAATGAAAAATCCGAGCTAAGTGGGTAAAGCAAGTGGTAGAACATTTCTTTTCTTTAAGTTTGTATGAATTCTTGAATTACGTTTTCCATCCTAGCGCTACGAGAACCTTTGATTAACAAGCAGTCACCTTTTTTAACTTTTTCCAACAAGTAATTCACTGCTTTCATGTGTGTAGCGAACTTCCTAATTTGTAACTGTTGCCCAATACTTTTATTTGCGCTATCTGCCGCTAATCCAGCTAGCGGGCCTACCGTTACCAAATGATCTATGTTGGAGAGGGATATTTCCTTTCCCAAACTATGGTGCGCGGTTTCTGATAATGGACCAAGCTCCAGCATGTCACCTATAACGAAAAATCTTTTTCCCTTAGTTTTTATTTCCGATAGAGTTCGTAAGGCTTCCCTCATAGATTGAGGATTAGCGTTATAAGCATCGTTGATTATGGTTATTCCTTTAAAGTAGATCTGTTCATTCCTTTGAGGAATTTGATGATATTGTTCTAACCCCTTCCGCATATCTGTTCCAGATATGCCAAGAGAATGACCGGTAGCTAGGGCAGCTAGAGCGTTATAAATATTGCAATAGCCAATTTGCGAAAGTTTGATAGGGATTGACTGATTAAAAATTTTCGCAGTAAATGCAAACCCCTTATTTCCTAGATTTTGAATTTCACTTGCCTGTACGTCCGCTGACTGCTCTATTCCGTAAGTAATTGTTTTTATCCGCAATGAATTCGCCAATTCAAAAACCAAGGGATCGTCTACATTTACAATGGCTGTGCCTTTGTCATCTAGAGAGTTAAATAGTTCACCTTTTGCAGCCTGAACCTCCTTGACTGTTTTTAATTGATCGAGATGACCAGCAGAAATATTTGTGATTACTCCAATATTGGGTTTAGCAATTTCAGCGAGTCTTTTAATTTCTCCGGCAGCACTCATACCCATTTCAAGAACACCTACCTCATGTTCAGGCCTTCTTCTTAATAAAGTCAGAGGTAGTCCAATATGATTGTTAAAGTTCCCGTGTGTTTTTAAAGTTTTGAATTTAGTTTCAATAATTGCAGCGACCATTTCTTTGGTTGTGGATTTTCCATTAGTACCGGTTATTGCAACAACCTGCAGAGGAAACTTGGTTCTTTGGTGGGTCGCCAGGTCCTGCAAGGCTTGTAAAGTATTTCTAGACTGTATAACGAAAGGCCCATTTTTTTTTCTAATCATTTCTTCAGGAAAACTTTTGAGGTCAGAAAGAATAATCCCTGCGGCACCTTTTTTAATAGCGTCACTTTGGAAATTATGACCATCAAAATTTTCGCCTTGAATACACACAAACAATTCTCCTTCTTGTAGGGTTCGGGAGTTTATGGAAACCCCACGAAATACTCTTGTGTTCTCACCTCGTAACAACTTCCCATCTACTATTTCCAGACAATCTTTCGCTTTGCCTGTTATCAATGAACTCGATTCCTTAAAAATTCTCTAGCAACCTCCCGGTCATCAAAACGCACTTTTTTCATGCCTAAAACTTGGTAGTTTTCATGGCCTTTACCTGCAATTAAGACAAGATCATTTTTTTTTGCCCGATTAATTGCATAAGCAATTGCTTCCCGTCGGTCTGTTATAGTTTTATATGGTCCGTTAGAAGGGATACCTTTAAGAATGTCAGCAATAATTTTCTCAGGGTCTTCTGTGCGCGGATTATCGGACGTGATTACAGTGAAGTTGGCATTTTTTATGGCAACCTGACCCATCTCTTTCCTTTTCCCTTTATCCCGGTCCCCACCGCAGCCAAATACGACAATAACTTCCCCGCGGGTAAAAGCTTTAGATGCGCTGATTGATTTAAACAGCGCATCTTGTGTGTGGGCATAATCAACTAGAACAGAAAAGTTCTGACCACTTTTTACAGATTCGAATCTTCCTGGAATGGCTGGAATTTCTTTAAAGGTATCTTGAATTTTTTCGAGTGAGATGTCTCGGGTCGACGCACAAGCCGCCGCAGAAAGAAGGTTATATATATTATGTCTTCCAAGTAGATTGGTTTTAATATCTATAGAGCTACTAGGTGTTTTGAGGGTAAATCTACTCTGCGTTCCCTCAAGGACAATATTCTCTGCATAAAAGTCGGCCATATTGTTGATACCGGTTGTAATAGTATTTACTTTAAACTCTTCGGCGAACTCTTTGCCAACCGGATCATCTATATTTATGATCGAGGTCTTAATAAGGTTTTCTCTGAATAATTTTGCCTTCGCATTTTTGTATTTGCCCATATCATTATGAAAATCGAGATGGTCTCGACTCAGATTTGTGAAAATACCTGCTTCAAAACTCATTTCGAAAACACGTTTTTGAGATAGAGCGTGGGAAGATACTTCGAGAAAGCAATCGGAAACTCCCGCATCGACCATTTTCCTAATGCTTCGGTTTAAGTCGAGAGATTCGGGTGTTGTTATGCTTGACGGCACTACCGTTTCCCCAAAATGGCAATCGATAGTGCCTATTACACCGGTATTTCTACCATCAGCCTTAGAAAGAGCTTCAAGAATATAGGTTAAGGTTGTCTTACCATTGGTTCCGGTTACTCCCGTCAGACTCAAATCTTTAAATGGTTGACCGTAATAATTCGCACTGATTTTTGACAAGGCTTTTCGAGAATCTTCTACACATAAAGTAGTAGCGTTATTTGTTTTTGTAATAAGAGAAGGTAGTGATTTGATTGAGGATTGCGCGATAACAGCAATTGCACCTTTATCCACAGCTTCCTTTAAAAAGGTTTTTCCGTCATATTTTTTTCCCGGAATCGCAACAAAAAGACTGCCTTGACGGACTTTTCTAGAGTCGAAAGCGATATGTTCGATCTCTCGATTTCTATCTCCAAGGGAACCCACGACTTCAATTCCAGCTATTAATTTTTCAAGGTTTTTTTTAGGCATATTTTTTCCAAGGAAAAAATCCTTCTCCGAAAATGAAAACCATTTTGTCGATACAGATTGTTTCATTAGGCGCGATCAAGAATAAAGACACGTTCTTTACTAGAAGGAACATTTAAATAGCGCAATGACTTGCTGGCGATCTCTCTAAATACAGGGGCCGCCACAACTCCACCCCAATTAACCCCTTTAGGATTGTCAATCATTACCAGGATCACTAACCTTGGTGCATCAGCGGGCGCATAACCAATGAAAGAAGAAATAAATTCTGTTTTAGAATAAGACCTGGTTGCCGAAATATATTTCTGAGCGGTCCCTGTCTTTCCCGCAACATCGAAACCATCTACGGCAGCTTTTTTACCCGTTCCATCTTTGACAGCAAACTTTAGTATTTCCATCATTTGACGGCTGGTTTTTTCTGAGATGACCCTCCGAATTTTTTTTGGCTTGATTTCTTCTATAATCTTTCCTTCTCGCATCAGTGCTTTTGTTATGTGGGGTTCCATAAGAGTTCCGCCATTTGCAATAGCACTAAGTGCGACAACCATTTGCAAAGGTGTGACAGCTATTTCATGCCCAAACGATATAGAGGCTAAAGACAACTCAGTCCAACTCCCCCTTTTCCCCAGTAAACCAGATGAGACGCCTGGTAGTCGGATACTTGATTTTTCTCCAAAACCAAATTTTCGAATGTATTCGTAAAACGAATCTTTTCCTAGTTTCTGGGCAATCTTTATGGCGCCAATGTTGCTTGAATTGGCAATTATTTCCCGCATAGTAAGTTGCCCAAATTTATGGTTTGAGGCTTCGCCGATATTTTTCCCGCCAACTTTAAAGTTCCCATTTTCACAAAAGAATGTTTCATTCGGCTGAGAAATTCCTTGATCTAGAGCTGCGGCAGCAACAATTGGTTTGAATATCGAACCCGGCTCATAGGAGCTTACAACAGCATTGTTTTTTCTTGCTTCGGGGACGAACTTATTAAAATTATTCGGGTTGAATTGCGGTATGTTTGCCATGGCATAGATTTCGCCGGAATTAGGATCCATAACCACTGCCATTCCAGAATCGGCTTTATACCTTTGAACTTGTTTTTTTAAGAGGTGTTCAGTCGTGAACTGAATCACTTCATCTAGAGTTAGCATCAAGTCATAATTGCCAATACTTGAGCGCGTAAGATTACCTAGAGTCTGAATATGCTTGCCTTCACCATCTTGCTCTATAGGTTGTGTGTAGACTATTCCTTTCAACTTATCCTGATAGGTATATTCTATTCCTGCTAAACCTAAGTCGTCCGTCCCCACAAACCCTAATACATTGGCCGCTAACTCGCGTTTTGGATAGAACCGTTTTTGCTCTGCGCGAAAACCTACTCCCGAAAGAGCAGCACTTTTAAGATGTTTTATTTCATTTACGGGAACCTTCCTTTTGATCCAGACAAACTGTTTTCTTGAAGATACTTCTTTATAAACTCGGTCATAGTTTTGATTCAAAGTTGCAGCAAGAACTCTGGAAGTATATTTTCTATCCCGAACCTCTTGTGGAATGACAAANACAGACTCGACTTCAAGATTGGTAGCTAAATTATTACCATTACGATCAACAATCGCTCCTCTTCCCAAATGAATTTTTAAGGTTCCCCGATGAGGTTGTTTTTCGGATTTGGCCAAAAGGGTCTTGTGTTGAACAATTTGCAAGTCAGCAAGCCNCACAATCAGGGTTATGGCAAAGAGTAGCAGCAGNCTGGATACAAAAATCAATCTGGTTTTGACTACGCTTCTAAAGGAAGCCGAAACTGGTTTTTTGTTGTTTAGCATCGTATTACTTTAAAAAAATAGTTGTTACTTGCTCTATTTTTGGTTCAATCATCCCCACTTCATTTTTAGCTAAAGCTTGAATACGGTACAAAGACTGCAAACTATCCTTTTCTAGCCGTAGAAGGTGATTTTCACTTAACAATTCNTCTCGTTCTGCCTCGAGAGCTTGATAGTCATAAGATAGTTTTACTTTTCTNACGTTCGGCCAAACNAGCGCCAACGCAACAAACAACATTAATACAGAGACCAGAAAAATTANACGAAAGCCTTTTGGGGTAATATGAAANCCTTCCCGGGTCAGNTTACGNAATCCTTTAAACATAAACCCTTTCTGCAACCCTTAATTTTGCGCTAATTGACCTAGGGTTGAAGCCTACCTCCTCTGAAGATGGACAGATCGGCCTACGCGTTAAAATATTTAAAGTTTGTTTGTTGCTACAAATNCAGATGGGGGTCTTAGGAGAACATGTACAACCTTTTTCTTCTTTACGAAAAAAATTTTTTACAATTCTATCTTCNAACGAGTGAAACGAGATNGCAACAATGCGAGCAGAAGAATCTAAAAGGTCAACAGCGTCTTTTAAAACGATTTTTATCTGTTCTAACTCGCTATTAACNGCTATGCGNAGNGCTTGAAATGTTTTTGTTGCAGGGTGAATTCTTGAGTTTCTTGGCGATTTAACGACTTCCGAGATGACCTTNGCCAAGTGAGACGTTCTGGTTATAGGNCCTTTTTCTTGTTCNCTGCGAATTGCNCGGACAATTTTTTTAGCAAACCGTTCTTCNCCAAAATTTTTTATGATAGAGAGCAATTCTGTATCCTTCAGTTTTTTGAGAAGAGTTGCGGCTGTNGTTNNTTGTGAATTATCCATTCTCATATCGAGTGGGCCATCATTCCGAATGCTGAATCCGCGTTCAGGCGTGTCTAGCTGAGGGGAGGAAACACCAAAGTCGAGCAATAGTCCGTTGATTTTTGAAATGCCGGTTTGAACAATAAGATCTTGCAAGTTTTCAAATGAACCGTGGACAAACTTAATTCGGTCCCCAAAATCATGAAGCCTTTTCTCGGCTCTCTCAATNGCAGAATGGTCCCGGTCAATGCCGAGAACCTTAATTTTTGGCCCTGTATTTTTGAGGATGAACTCCGCATGTCCTCCATCCCCTAATGTGCCATCCACGATTACACCCTCCATGTGATTATTTAGATAATGAAGCACTTCCTTTTTCATTATCGATTCGTGGTACGTTGGCATAATTTTTTTGAGACGATCCGGCGACTAGTAACTCATAAATATTTTTTCCGGGTCCCGTTTCTCACTTGCCTCCCTGTTTTTCCCATCTTTCGGGAGACCAGATTTCAAAGGTTTTAGACATACCTACTANTACAGCTTCTTTTTTTAGTCCGGCTACATCTCTTAAAATAAGAGGTAATAGAATTTTCCCTGACTTCATTTCACAGTCGGTGGCACGCGAATAAAATTCTCTTAGGTGAGTGCGGTCTTCTTTATTGAAAGCATTTAAATTGTTTAATTTTTCTTCATTTTCGGCCCATTCTTTTTGTGGAAAAACGACTAGAAATGGATCCATTGCACAGAGAACAAGTTGCGGTCCGAACTGCTCTATGGTCCCCCGGAATTTGGCAGGGACATTGAATCGACCTTTTTCATCTAAGCTGATACTGTATGTACCTAAAAAACCACTCATCAATATTTCCTNCAAATTAATTAGAAAGTGACATAAAATAACATTTTTAGACACTTTAGAACACAATCCTATCATAACCCGACAACCTGTCAACATAAAACGAGGTAAAAATGTTTATTTTCACCCAANCTAAAATCGTATAAACTTTTATTAAAACAGGNTTTTCANGATCGCGTGTTGAATCGGTNTAGGAAATAGGAGGGGTTCCACTAAGGCATTAATGTGACACTTTCCGGTTTCTCAAATTGATATGAAGGACATTTAGCTTTATTTATTCATAGATAGGCTTAAATGCATTTAATTTGGATTCTTTCATTATTATATANAGGTCCAGAATNGTTNGACTCCAAACTATTNNTACCTTTTGCAATTTCAATGGATTTGCTTTGACAAGCCTAAATTCCTGATGCTACTATGAAAAAAGCCTTAAATGATTATGGATATTACCTTTTTCCAAAGGATTAGAACCGATTATGAAGCAGAAAAAAGTTAGATTTCTGGTAGGGAGTTTATTGATTGTTGGTGCAATCGGATATTTAATTACGATGGGGATCAGCAATACTTCTTCGTACTTTTTTACTGTTGATGAACTGCTCAGCCAAACAACCTCCTATACAGGGGCCGGCCTTAAGATAAAAGGCAATGTGGTAAATGGTTCTATTCAAAGAGATCCTAACGATTATTTGAATGTGAAATTTTCCATTGAGGAGAAGGAATCCTCTTTAAAGGTAGCCTATCAAGGGGTAACTCCTGACATGTTTGCCGATGGCCGCGAAGTGGTAGTAGAAGGGACATTGGGAAAGGATGGNATATTTCATGCAAATACTTTATTGACTAGTTGCCCTTCAAAATATGAAGCGGAAAAAGAAGCAGGGAAAATGCATCCTGGAAGCTTGGGTACCGATAAATATAAGGAGCCTGGTCTAAAAAATGCGGACACCTTGCCGAAGACAACGATTTAACCTTCCCTTAAATTTCTAGAAAAGTTTTCTTCTCTGTTAAAGAGCGGATGACCTTTATTTTTCATGAACGATATTGGTGAATTTACATTACTCGTAGCCTTGGCAACTGCTATATATGGTTGTGTTGCCTATATCATGGCTGCGCGTGGCAACAGGATAGACCTATATTTAAGTGCGGATAAGACTCCAGTGATTGTCTGGGGTTGTGTGGTGATTTCTTCCATTTGTTTGTGGAGGGCCTTCCTAACCAACGACTTCAGCCTTCAATATGTGTGGGCTTATTCTAATATTGAACTCGATACATTTTATAAATTCGCTTCTTTTTGGGGTGGGCAAAAAGGCTCACTATTGTTTTGGACATTGCTTCTTACTACCTATACGGTGGTGGTTCATTTTCAGAATCGAAAAAAAAATCTTCGTGTTGTTCCTTATGCTATGGCAGTGTTACTGACCATAATTATCTTTTTCCTTTTTCTTATTAACTTTTCCACAAACCCGTTNGAGCGCATTCCATTACCCCCTGAAGACGGTCGAGGTTTAAACCCACTTTTGCAAAACTACTGGATGGTTATTCATCCTCCTACTTTGTATCTTGGTTATGTAGGTTTCACNGTCCCTTTCGCTTTTGCTGTCGCTGCGTTATTAAGTAAGAATCTGGATGATGGTTGGATTCGGCTGACAAGGAAATGGACACTTATTTCCTGGTTTTTTCTTTGCATGGGAAATTTATTTGGTGCTTCCTGGGCATATGTGGAATTGGGTTGGGGAGGCTATTGGGCTTGGGATCCGGTNGAAAATGCGGCTTTTATGCCCCTGCTGGTTGCAACCGCTTTTTTGCATTCCGTAATGATACAGGAAAAAAAGGANATGATGAAAGTCTGGAATATGTCNTTGGTTCTCCTTACTTTTGTTATGACAATTTTTGGAACGTTTATAACNCGNAGTGGTCTTATACAATCTGTACATACTTTTGATGAAGCCACTCTGGGATATTATTTCCTGGCATTTTTATTCGTTATACTTTTTGCTTGTA
>NZYH01000061.1:0-4075 GCA_002697825.1 Nitrospina sp.
TATGTTCTGCATTTAGTTATAAACACCAATTTGTAATTGACTTAAACAATACACAGTTATAAATTCAAAATTTCTTGATCTTAATAAGGAAAAATAATGATTTTTTTATACATAATAATTATAGTCTGCTTAACTTTTTCCTGCTCTGAAAATATAGAAAAAAACAAAGTTCAAAAAAATAACACCATACAAATAGAAAACAAACCAGTAGATACCCTAAATACCCAATCTGAACCGTTTAGTGATAAGCATATTAGCGGTAGTAGTGAACCTCATGTTTCCGGTGCCCCCTCTTCACCCCATATAAGCGGTCATTAATTAAATGTCCAAAAAAAATTTTCTAATTTCATTTTTCTTTTTGTTTGCAATATCAAATATCACATTTGCAAACCAAGGCCCTATCTCCAAATGCCATTCACAAATAAACCCACTACACCAAGAACGAGATAAAGTTTCTCAATTGGATGGAATATGGGGATTGTTTGAAAAAAATAGCGTGCTCCAAGGAAATTCTGTGTTGGCGATCAATATAGACAGAAAAATTAATTCGATAATATTTCATCTTCAATATCTTTGTGACACCCTAAATGGTATTCCGATGAATGAGGTTGCTCGTTATGTTCGAGATGGTATCGAGGAAAAGGGTGAAAATAGATTTCGAAAAGAACTAATTGATCTTGGAAAACCTGAAACTGAAATTGATATATGGTTTGCCTTCACTCGATTTTCAGAAAAAAATAAGGAGCGCTCTCTAGATCTGAAATCTATAACCGACTCCATCAAAGATGCAGTTCCTTTTATCGACTCCTATGTCTCAATTGCTGAAAAGATAAATAATCAAGAAATCGATGATTCCATTATAAAAAGTGTTGAAAAGCTTTCCACCGAAATCGATAACTTTTTTCTTGCAGATAAATATATGAATCAGGCCTTAACAGAAAATAGAAATATTCCTTATGTCGATATTAATGAAAGTTCTGGTGGCTCTTAAAATTAACACTGCAATACGTTAAAACACATTTTTGAGGTTAATAATGATCAATTTTCTGGTTATTGGTGGTAGCGGCGTTATGGGTCAGGCAGCGATTAAGGCTGTTCGTACAAAGTTTGGTAGCGATGCTACTATCATTGCTAACTGGTTTGGAAAAGAAGAACCTGGATATCAAATTGAAGGTTCCAGTAAAACAATATTTGGTGACATTTCTGACCCAAATTGCGTAAATACAATATTGGCTGAAAATAAGAAGCCCTTTGATTATATGTTTTATGCAACTGCTCTGGGGGAAGTGGGCATTCCAATAGTAGAAGCTCAAAAAGATTCCATATTACAATCTAACCGCATATCATTTGATCCAATTCCAATGCTTGAGGATCGTCTTAACATTAAAACCATTGTGACATATTCAACGTTTTATGTAATCCGTCATCAATTAGCCACTTATGGAGCCATGGGCTTCTCAAAAGAGGCAATAGAAAAATATACTCTAGAATCTGGAAAATCACATCATTCCTGTATACGTGCTGGACTATTCGAGTCTCAGTCGTCTAGAGGAATAAAACTGCTACTCAGAAAATCAGCTAAAAACCCCGAAAATTTAAAGGACCCTTTATTAAAATCGTATTTTGCTGGAAAAAGCTCTAAAGAGGGCATTAAAGAATTTGAAGAGGGAATATTTAGAGAAGAAAAAGAGGCCTATGGTGATTGTAGAACTAATGCACAAGACCTTTATCAGTCACATTTAGCTTTATTTGAAACCAATAATCCAGTATTTGTAAATGTCTGCGGAAAAAAAATATGGTTATCAAATGAACCACAGTTGCTTAAGGATTATTTCTAATCCAATTTAAAATTTATTAATATTTTGATGCAAAAAATATAAAATCAGATAAGAGTTTCCCTCCATTTTTTCAATTGAATTGATTTAACCCCTTTTTTATCATATAATTATATATTCACTTTATTATAGCCTAAAGGATTAGTGTTATAAATTAGACTATTTAGTTAGGGGTCTATTTTGATTTGACCTAAAAAATAAAAGCTAATGAAAAACATAACTCCATCCAAAAAACCTGGAAGAAAATTAAAACTTTCCCAGGATGAAAACCTAAATACCTTATTGCACAGTGTGGTTGATGAAGTAACTGTTTATGCTGAACAATTAGGTGGCCAAATAAAAAAATTGTCCGATATCGGTCGAGCCCTTTCAGGTGTTCATGATCTAAACACACTACTAGAAATGATCGTTGATCAAGCGCGCAGTTTTACCAAGGCCGATGCAGGTACTCTATACATTTTGGAAGAAAATACCCTGCGTTTTCAAATTGTACAAAATGATAGTTTAAAAATTCGAATGGGAGGTAAAACTGGAGATACAATTCCATTTCCCCCCGTTGAACTTAAAGAATCTAATGTTTCTGCTTATGTAGCTATAAAGGGAGAGCCCGTCAATATTCCAGATGTATATGACACAGATTTATTTGACTTCACGGGCCCAAAAAAGTTTGACCAATCGACAGGATATCGGTCGAAATCTATGTTAGTAATTCCGTTGAAAAATCACGAGGATGATGTGATTGGCGTACTTCAACTCCTCAATGCCACCAACGCCATTAACAAAGAAGTCATACCATTTTCTAAGGATTACGTAAACCTTTCCGAATCTTTAGCTTCGCAAGCAGCTGTTGCCATTACTAATGCCAAACTAATCTCAAACATGGCAGAATTATTTGAAGCATTCGTAAAAGTCATGGCAACTGCGATTGATGAAAAATCTCCAGTAACTGGTGGTCATATAAGGCGTGTAGCTAATTTAACTCTAACTATGGCAGAGTTCATCAATGAACATGAGGATGGGATATTTAAAGAAAAAAAGTTTTCTCCAGATCAAATGTATGAATTAAGAATTGCGGCATACATGCATGATATTGGAAAGGTTACAACTCCTGTTGAAATAGTGGAAAAAGCAAAAAAATTACAAACAATTTTTGATCGTATCCACTATGTACGTTTACGAATGGATTACATCATTCAAAAGGTGAAATTAGAAGGGCAACAAATAAAAATTAATTTATTGGAAAGTGGTGCGGTTAAGACCGAAGTCGAAAAGGTTGAAGCAGATTTAAACAATAAAATTGAAGAGCTTAAAGAAATTCGTTCCTTCATCAACAAATGTAATGAACCAGGCGAGTTTCTTGAAGATGAAACACTAGAGAGGCTTAAAGAAATATCCCAGAGAACCTATTTAGATAATGAAGGAGAAGAGCAACCTTTTTTGACAGAAGATGAACTCCTTAATCTTTCGATACGCCGAGGCAGCATAACCGAAACGGAGAGAAAAAAAATGCAAGACCATGCTGCCGTGACTTTGCGAATGCTCAACCAAATACCATTCACTAAAAAATTAAAAAATATTCCTAATTTTGCAGGCGCCCATCATGAATTCATCAATGGAAATGGTTATCCGCTAGGGTTAAAGGGCGATCAAATACCATTTGAAGGCAGACTAATGGCTGTTACAGATATAGCCGAAGCTTTAACGGCATCCGACAGACCCTATAAAAAAGCAATGCCCCTGGAAACAGTTTATCGGATTCTTAGATCTATGTCAGAAAAGGGAGAGTTGGATAATGATCTGGTTGAACTATTCATCGACAAGGAAATCTACAAGNTTTATCAGGNAAAACACGAAAATGGAAATAAANCNACTAAAACCACTGAATCCTAGTATTCCCGCTGAATGTTTTCTTACCCTATAATTTATAATTTAAATATTTAGCTTATATCCATCTTATTTTTTCTTAGGTTTATAGGGACCTGTACGCAAATAGTTGTCATTCATTTTAACATGGGGATCAATTTGCGGCGCTTCCTGTTCCTTACCTTCCGGGTGACCATCGTCAAACTTTTTAGATAGCAAACTTTTAGTTTTATTTGATAAGATTGTTGATCTTTTTTTCCTAGNGCGGGTTTTGCGGTCTTGAAAAGCGTTTTTATATTTTTTTTTGTCCTCATGGGACATATTTAAAATCATAGAACCTCGCAANAGCTAAAAATCTAAAGNNTANTTGCNCTNTA
>NZYH01000061.1:4080-19174 GCA_002697825.1 Nitrospina sp.
TATAGCTTACGCTAATTTTGATAAAAGTTGAAAGTTTTTTATGNCTCTTGAAAAAATAAAAATTTTATTGAAAGATGAAATTATTGAAGANTCCAATTTGGCAACCCTTATAAANGAGTTGGATAATTTTGAAATTGCCCGCCGCTTGAATGAGTTCATAACAGAAGATAAGGTTAGAATTTTCCATTTACTGGATAGCGATAGAAAGCGTCATGCTTTGCTTTATGAGACTGATATGGATAGTCGAATGGAAATACAAGAAACCTTGGACAAAAATTATCTGGCTCAACTTCTCGACGAAATGGATGAAGATGAAGCCACAGATCTAATTCAAGAGCATTCCAATAAAGCTCAGGAAGAGATCCTGAGCAAAATGGAACAAAAAGATGCTGAAATAATAAAAGATTTAATTCAATACGGAGAAGAAACGGCAGGAGGTTTAATGACTCCAGAGTTTAATAAGGTCTACTGGAATCAACCCGCAGCCGAAATATTTACAAAAATACGACAAGAATCAAACTCCGATACACAACCGTATTTTTATGTTGTCGATCATCAGGATAAATTATTAGGTTTTTTTAAACTTCGCGATCTATTCAATGTTCCAACTTCTGCGTTAGCAGAAGAATTCATACGTTCCAATACTCCAAAAATAGAAATTAATGACCCTTGTGAAAAAGTTGCAAATTTAATGAGTCAAGAACACCTTAGCATCTTGCCCGTCGTAAATGAAAATAACGTAATACAGGGTGTTATTACTTTTGATGATGTGATTCGGGTTATGGAGGATATTGCCAGTGAAGACATTTACACTATGGTCGGGACTGCTAAAGTTGACCCATTTGCAAAAAAAACTAGTAGCAAAATATTGGCACGAGCCCCTTGGCTTTTTACAACCTTTATCGGGGGTATAATCAGCGCATCTATACTAGGGTTTTTCGACGGTACGCTATCAGAATACGTAGCAATGATACTATTTATTCCATTCGTCATTGGCCTTGCAGGTAACGTCGGGATTCAAGGTGCAACTATCATTGTCAGAGGACTTGCAACCGGAGATATTCAGGAAGATAATATTTCACACATAGTTAAAAATGAAATACTGGTTGGAACTCTAAATGGAATAATTTTTGGGGTTCTTTGTGGCATAATTATCAGTCTTGCAGCTGAGACGGTATTAAACACTCACCCTTTAATAGGCTTAGTGGTAGGAACTGGTATTGTATTAGCCGTTTCGGTAGCCTCGTTAGTTGGTTCGCTAACACCCATAATCTTTATCAATCTGGACATTGACCCTGCAATAAGCACAGGCCCAATTGTAACCGTCGCTAACGATATCCTTGGTTTAGCCATTTACCTTTTAACAGCAAAATATATTCTTGCTTTTTTCTAATTAAGCTTCTTTAGGATCAGCCAGTTCAACCTCTATAATTGCAGTATCGACTTCAACATATTCTCCTTCCATCACATAAAACTCTTTTATAACGCCTTCCACTTCCGAGAGTAACGTAAAATAGCCTTCAGATATAATCTCAGCAACGGCAGTACCTGGAACCACCGTATCACCTTTTTTAACCAGAAACTTATCAACCTTCCCCGAAGTCATGGTGTTATACATTGCCGCCATAATAATATAACCTTCCATAAACCTTACCTCACAAAAATTAAAATCTAGATAACTAACGACTTCTCTTTAGACAAAACAAGAAAAAATGTATAAACTAAAACTAAATTTGAATACTTACCAATAAAAATGAAAATAAATACTGGCGACACAATCTACGAACCTATGTCAAGAAATACAGGAGAGGTGATCGCTGTAATTGAACATCCCTCAGGAAAAATTATTAAAGTTCGTTGGCGATTAGATGGCCAGTTACCTCATGATACAGAGTTGTTTTATAAAAAAGTCAAGCGCTGTATTCGTGACGGCCTTTATGAACACACTCCGGCGAATTAATGCTTATAAACAGTGTGTGAAGGAATTCCTGCTAAAATATTTTCTTTTCCCCAATTTACTACATTTTTAAATTTCTCCGAGGCCATAAAATCATTAAATGCCTTTTCTTCACTCCACTCTGACACGATCAGATAGGATTGAGCATCACTAACATCTTTATACAAAAATGATTTCGAATGGCCCTCCATTTCCTCCATAACCCCTAAAACAGCAGTAAAAGCATCTTCAAAGATCTTTTCTTTGCCAGGAATCATTTTGTAGTTCATTCCAATAGTAACCATCAACATGTCCTTTCGAATGACAATTAATAAAACAAACAATCAGGCAACTAACTCTAAACCCTCCTGATTGTCAATCTGTTTAAAAATAATATGCTGAATTCCAAATTTCTTCTTGATTGCCAGGATATTATCCTTTTTATGGCCCAGGTACAATGAAACATACCGGGAAGGAACCCTAAAAGTGATCGTCTTAGGTAAATCTTGCAATAGATTTAATAATTCAAACATTTTATCTCTGGCAATCAAACGATCCACAAGATATCTAAATGAAGGGTGATAAGGTCCTTCAACAAAATTCTCTAACATAGAAGGGTCTGCATGCAGACCTACTCGAATAACGGGAATGTCAGCTTTGTGGAATGTAATTAATGAATTTTTAACAAGCTCAATCATTCTGTCCAAACTCCAGGGTACATAATTACCAGATTTATACATTTCGAATAATTCGGTGTTCTTAATTACCAGGGTGGGATAAATTCTCACAAAATCAGGTTTTAAATCAATAACATCATGAACGGATTCCATGAAAATCAACTCATTATCCAATGGAAGACCTGGCATCAATTGCAAACCAAGTTTCAACTCATTATCGCGAATAATTTTCGCTGCTAATTTCACAGTCTGCAACTTACAAGGACGACCTACAGATTTTAGAACGGCATCATTCGTTGATTGAACGCCTAATTCTACAACCTTAACACCATTATTTTTTAATAAAGATATATTATTTTGATTTACCAACAAGCTATGCGTAGAAACCCGAATAGAATTAATTTGCCCTGAACTAATCCAAGGTTGCACAGCATTTAACAAATGCTTTTGTCTTTCCAATTCTAAACCTGTGAAACTACCACCATAAAAAGCAACCTCTCTCTTTTTTGGTAAATCATTACTTTTGAAAATATTTAAATATGATGCAATAGCTTTATTAATAACTATTTCATCACTTTGNNCATTAACACCTGTAATTTTTAACTGGTTGCAAAAAGAACAACGGTAGGGACANCCTTCATGAGGAATAAAAACAGGAATAACTAAANGATCTCTTTTNTTCACAAATTTAATNCTTTAGCCATTCANTAATGGCGANATAGGTAATTNAGAAANTGATAAAAAGGTTACCACACAGCCATATNAATNAGAAAAAATAAAAAACATAAAAAAGGACAATAGAATCCANTTTAAATATATTNTTCTATCTATAATNTTTAAATCTACTCTTGNTCATTTTTTTCTNAGCACTTGCAAAGACCATCTGGTAACCAACTAATCGTAATATAATCTGGAAATATAGTATCTTTATCAAAATTCGATAATTCAATTTGGTCACAAGTTAAATTAAGCGCATTTTTTAAATTTGCTCCATTTAAAAAAGTATCTTCTAATTCTGCCCCATTAAAATCCGCCCCTGAAAGGTCTGCTTCACTTAAAACTGCTTGTGTTAAATCGGCTCCTGCCAAATTTGCTCCTCGAAGATCCGCCTTGATCAAATAAGCGGCGGTCAAATCAGCATCTTCTAACTTNGCGCAGTCTAGTTTAGCCTGCATAAGTTTGGCATTGCATAGATCTGCGCCTTGCAAACTATCTTTGGAGTCTTCTATTTCTTTTTTCCTAAGAACCCAATCTTCAAGCATATAAATTAAATCTAAATAACGATAGTAATATTCTTATTTTTTATNACGAGTTANATTATTTGTTTTCGAGCTGGAAGAAAAATCTTTTATTGCGATTTTTGCGGCAGCCTGTTCAGCCTCTTTTTTAGTTCGACCCAAGCCCTTGCCCCAAATCTCATTTTTAACCCTTACAACCACTTCAAATTCTTTAGCATGATCGGGTCCCATTTCCCTAACAACCTTATACGAAGGAATACAAANCATCTTATNTTGTGTGTACTCCTGCAAATCACTTTTAAAATCTCTGAATGACCAAGATTCAGCCGTTTTTTTGATTTCTCCTGCCAATAGTGGAAGAAAAATATTAGAAGCGGCTTCCAAGCCTCCATCGCGAAACACNGCACCAGCAAGTGCTTCAAATGCATCTGCNAAAATTGAAGGCTTTTCGCGGCCNCCTGAACGATCTTCTCCTTTACCCAATAAAAGGTAATTACCCAAATTAATTTTTTGGGCTAGTTGCGCAAGACACGACTCATTTACAACAGCAGCTCTAATTTTAGATAAAGTACCCTCAGAAAAGTCACTGAATTTTTCAACTAGGTAATTGCTTACCAGAATATCCAGAACCGAATCACCCAGAAACTCCATTCGCTCGTTGTGTTTTAATTTTTTATTTNTTTCNTTAGCATAAGATTTATGGGTGAGNGCTTTATTAAGTAGTTTTATATCTAAAAATTTATATCTAGTCTGACTTTGAAGAGAANCTAATTCTTTTAAACGTGNTTCCGAGAGGTCCATGTAAAAATTTATCCGGAGAATTTTTTAAAAACAAGGACTCCATTCGTACCACCAAACCCAAATGAATTGGAAAGACATACATTTACTTTCGCCTCGCGGGCTTGATTCGCTACATAATCTAGGTCGCACTCTGGGTCGGGCGTATTGTAATTTATTGTAGGGGGCAATATCCCACTTTCAATNGCCATGATGGAATATATTGCTTCAACACCTCCTGCAGCGCCCAAAAGATGCCCCGTCATTGATTTAGTGGAACTAACTGCNAGTTTTTTAGCATGANCCTTAAATACAGTTTTNATGGCTTGGGTTTCAGTCGCATCGGCTGCCGTGGAAGTNCCATGAGCATTAATATAGTCCACATCNTCTTTATTAACTCCTGCATTATTTAAAGCNAGNTTCATNCANCNTGCAGCTCCTTCNCCTTCNGGTGCTGTNGCTGTAATATGNTGNGCATCACCNTTTANNGCATATCCAACTATTTCNCCANNTATGGANGCCNTNCGTTTNTTAGCATGTTCNANTTCCTCAAGAATCAAAACTCCACAACCTTCACCAATCACAAATCCATCTCTATCTTTATCAAAAGGTCGGCTGGCAGACTTCGGATCTTCATTACGATGTGACAAGGCTTTTGCTGCATTGAATCCTCCCACACACAAAGGGGTAATAACAGATTCTGTACCTCCAGCAATCATTACATCCGCATCCCCATACTGAATAAGGCGTGCAGCTTCTCCAATCGAATGGGTTCCTGTTGCACATGCCGTTACTACGCAGGAGTTAGGACCTTTAGCTCCAGTTAAAATAGAAACATGTCCGGAAGCTAGGTTTGCGATCAGCATTGGAATAAAAAAGGGAGTGATTTTCTTTACCCCTTTTTCTTTATAAATATCGTGGTATTTTTCTATTGCGGGGAGACCGCCGAGACCTACACCAACAATAACTCCTACCCTTTCCGCGTTGGAGTCATTGATTTCTAACCCAGATTCATCCATCGCCATTTTAGTACAGGCTATAGCATACTGGATAAACCGATCCATCTTCTTTATATCTTTATGATCAATATGATCTTTTGGATCAAATCCCTTAACCTCTCCTGCAATTTTCACCGGNAAGTCGTCTGCAGGAATAAAACGTGTTATGTAATCAACACCTGAACGACCCTCGAACAAAGCCTCTCTATTAGCTTCCACCCCTAATCCCAAAGGAGAGAGAATCCCCAACCCAGTAACTACTACACGTTTTTTCATTAATTCACCTCAGGGATCGAGGAAGGTAATTTAATTAGTTTGACCTTTAATATAGTCCACCGCATTTTGAACCGTCGCTATCTTTTCAGCGTCTTCATCAGGAATTTCAATATCAAACTCCTCNTCNAAAGCCATNACTAGCTCTACCGTATCCAAAGAATCGGCACCTAGATCATCAATAAAAGAGGCNTCAGAATTAACCTGCTTTTCATCTACTCCTAATTGATCGACAATAATTTCTTTTACTTTTTCTTCAACAGACATAATTATTCAAACTCCTAGTTGGAATTACATCAACATACCACCGTTTACATTTATTACCTGCCCTGTAATATAACTGGCATTCTCTGAAACTAAAAATGAAACACAACGNGCAACATCTTCAGGCTGGCCTAATCGAGCGAGAGGAATTTGCTCAATAAGTTTTGAGCGCACCGACTCTTCCAAAACTCGGGTCATTTCTGTATCTATAAAACCAGGCGCAACTGCATTAGCACGTATACCTCTCGGAGCAACTTCCCTTGCTAGAGTTTTCGTAAATCCAATTAAGCCTGATTTAGAAGCTGAATAATTGGACTGACCAAAATTCCCCATCACTCCTACTATAGATGCAATATTTACAATAGAACCGCTTTTCTGTTTCATCATTTGTTTTGCTGCTTGCTGGCTGCAAAGAAAACTGCCTTTCAAATTAATATTTAAAACCAGATCCCAGTCTACCTCTTTCATTCGTACCAATAACCCATCTCGAGTGATGCCAGCATTATTAACAACAATATCGACAGGTTTATATTCTTTTAAAATTGAATCGAATACACCCTGCACATCNGTGGCACTGGAAACATCAATTCTAACTGCAGAGGCTTTACCTCCACTAACTCTTATTTCTGCAGCTGTTTTTTCTGCACCCTCATGATTTATATCCCCTAGTACAACATGTGCACCTTGCCCTGCCAATTCTTCGCTAATAAAACGACCGATTCCCTGAGCACCTCCAGTTATTAGCGCAATTTTTCCATTTAGGCTCATATATTNNATTTNTATNTTAAAACTTTTTTAATGCNNTAAGAAGNTTCGCTAATGNTTCGCNATCNCCAACTTGATANCAGTTGATGGTTTTATTATATCTTTTCATTAAACCACTTAAAACTTTGCCTGAGCCTAACTCAATTACCGAATCAATTTNTTGATCTACAATANATTGCATCGTNTCNCACCATCGAACCGGCGAACAAACCTGCTTAACTAAAGATTCTCTTGCATGATTTCCNTTTACAATGGGTTTTGCTTCGATATTATTGATGACAGGAAAGGACAGGTCATAAAACTCAGTAGCTTCTAACTCTTTTTGAAGNTTAATTTCAGCTGGTTTCATGAGNGNACTATGAAAAGGGGCGCTCACCGGAAGCACAACCGCTTTTTTTGCCCCCTCCGTTAAAGCATCTTTAGATACCTTTTCAACAGCTTCCTTATGACCCGCTATTACAGTCTGAACCGGACTATTTAAATTAGCAGGTTGCACAAGATTGGAATTNCTCGAAACCNTCTCACATAATTCCTGTATTTTCTCAATAGGAAGCCCAATAATTGCAGCCATAGATCCTATTCCAACAGGAACCGCCTCCTGCATNAATTTCCCACGCAAATTNACTAAACGAACTGCATCTTGAAACTTAAGTGCTCCTGCAGCTACCAATGCCGAAAATTCTCCTAGGCTATGACCTGCTGCAAGTACGGAATTAATACCATTTTCTCTTAATATTTTCAAGGCCATTATACTATGTATCAACAAGGCTGGCTGGGTATTNTCTGTCAAGCGCAGNGTATCCTCTGGCCCGTNAAAACAAATTCTTGAAATATCATATTGNAATATTTCGTTAGCCTCTTCGAATAGATTTCTAGCCTCNGNATAATGGTCATAAAAATCCTTACCCATTCCCACAAATTGTGACCCCTGNCCGGGAAATACAAATGCTATTTTCACCATTTTATGACTCCAGCCCCCCAGGTTAAGCCTGCACCGACAACACCTAGAACGGAAACATCTCCTGGTTTTATTTTTCCTTCCAGCCTCGCATTTTCTATTCCAATGGGAATAGATGCAGCCGATGTGTTGCCAAATTTTTGAATAGTCATATGTATTTTATCCTCAGGTAAGTTTAATTTTTCTGCGACCGCACTTATAATCCTCTGGTTAGCCTGATGTGGAATAAATAGATTGATATCCTCAATTTTTATATTGTTATATTCCAATGCCTCAAGAATGACATTTGTCATTCTTTTTACAGCCACTTTNAAAGTCGCATTACCAGCCATTTTTATAAAATATTTCTTATCATCTATATCCTGTTTATTGATACCCGTTTTGCCAACACCGCCAGGAACAGAAATCAGATCAGATAATGACCCATCTGAATAAATATGCGTGGATAATATTCCAATCGANTCAGATTGTTCAATTCTTTTTAGTAATACAGCACCTGCTCCATCTCCNAAAAGAATACACGTTGACCTATCTGACCAATCTACAATCCTNGAGTTCACTTCACTACCAATAACTAAAATGTGTTCATANCGTCCGGCTTTAATATATTGTTCAGCAATTGACAGACCAAAAACAAAACCCGAGCATACAGCAGAAATATCGTACGCAGCAGAGTTAAATGCCTCCAATTCCTTTTGAACAAAACAAGCGGTAGAAGGAAAAAGAATATCCGGGCTAGAGGTACATACAATTATCATATCTACCTGATCCGCATTTAAAGCGGCAAATTCGAGAGCCTGCTTTGCTGCCNTAGCAGCCATTGTAGATGCAGATTCATCTTTTGAAGCAATCCTACGCTCTTTGATTCCTGTACGTGTAGTTATCCACTCATCTGTTGTATTAAGAGATAGTTCAAGGTCCTTGTTGGTGAGAATTTTCTCCGGAACATAAAAACCGGTTCCCGCCACAACCGCTTTAAAAATTGNTTTCATCAAGGGAATTTTGTTCAGGNTTCTTTANNTTCTGGGTTCTTAACTTGAGGATTACTATCTTCTTTATCATCTATCTGTTCACTACCAAATGCTATATTTTTTATTTGTTTCCAAATAGTTTNCTTGGAATTTTCNACACCAGAAAGATTTAACTCAATNTCTTCCTTAATATGGTCNATGATCTTCTTCTCACTCAACTCCTGTGCNCGGTTTATGGCATTCTTGATTGCCTTTGGAGAAGAACTTCCATGTGCAATNATTACCACTCCATTCAAGCCTAATAACAGTGCCCCTCCAGTTTCTGAATGATCTACTTTCTTTTTAAAATCGATTAATTGGGGTTTTAGTAATAAATAACCCAGCTTACTAACCCAATTACTCTGGAACATCAATTTAAGATTGGTCCCTATCATTTCAGCAAGACTCTCACTAATTTTAAGAGCTACATTTCCCATAAAACCGTCACAGACAATTACATCTGCATTACCTCGATATACTTCTTTACCCTCAATATTTCCAATAAAGTTTATATGGCTTTTTTTTAACATTTGAAAAGTTTCTTTGACAATTTCATTTCCCTTGCCATCTTCTTCACCAATACTTAAGAGCCCTACACTTGGTTTTTCTTTTTCCAAAATGTATTCCGCAAAAACATGCCCCATAATTCCAAATTCAAACAACTGATTGGATTTGCAATCCACATTAGCACCAGCATCTAAAAGTATCGATGTTCCTTTTAAAGTCGGCAATTGAATAGCAATGGCTGGTCTGTCCACGCCTTTTGCGGGTCTTAGAATTAAAGTGGAATAAGCCAGAACAGCACCGGTATTTCCGGCGCTAACAAATGCAGCAGCCTGATTTTGTTTTACCAAGTCTAAACCAATCTTCATTGAAGATTTTCTTTTTGAGCGCAAAACCTTCCCAGGGCTTTCATGCATTTCAACGACCTCGTCTGCATGGACTATTTCAATTGGTAATTGGCGATCAGAATCGTGCTTATCAAGCTCAGTTTCAATCTGGTCAGATAGACCAGTGAGGATAATCTCCGTATTGTATTCCTGGGCTGCCAGCACAGCACCTTCCACTATGGCTTCCGGGGCATGGTCGCCTCCCATGGCATCAACCACGATTTTCATCCCAGGCTCCTTCCTTTAAACTGGACAACAGAGATTCTATAAGTGAGGGTTTTGAATTAATCAGAATTGCAAAAAATTAAACTTCTTCTACTTCCATTATTTCCTTGCCCTTATAATAACCACAATGGCTGCAAATGTGGTGAGGCCTAGTCATTTCATTACACTGAGGGCACTCCATATAGGATGGGATGCTGAGACTCAAATGGGATCTTCTTTTTCCCTGTTTGGACTTCGATGTCTTTTTCTTTGGAACCGCCATTTTCTCTCCCTATTTCAACTTATCTTTTAATTTTTTTAATACAGCTAAACGAGGATCAATTTCTTCCTCTTTTTGACACTCGCATTGGTTAACATTGAAATCATTACCACACACAGAGCACATACCTTTACAATCTTTCTTGCAAACATTAATCAACGGCAAATCCAGTAAAACCTGATCACGAACTGGACCTCTTAAATCAATCCAACCCTCTTGGTAAACTTCTTTTTCAATATCCGTTTCTTTAATTTCAACTTCACTTCCAGGTGAAGGCTCTTTCACCTGTGGAACAAAGTGTACTTGTATTTTATTATTTACCGGTAACGAAAACGACTTTAAACATCTATTACAAATAACTTGAAGTAGTGTCTGAAGTTCACCTGCAAAAAAAACTTCATGCTCGATCCGTTTTAGCTTGGCTTTTATGTTAACATTTTCAGCTAAGTAACACTCTGGTTGATCAATCTGGAGTTGCTCTTTCTTTACAAAAAAATCAACATTTAATCCCCCTTCAGGGATTTCATCTACTTCAAAAATCATTTTTGACCTTTGAATTCATACCCTTAAAAAATCTGGGAAACCAAAATCAGAAGGTAGGATAACAACTTTAAGTAGTGGATGTTAGCTTTTATGACATAACCAGTCAAGAAAATAATACGAGTTCACTCTTCATGAACGTGGATGGAATTGCTGATGAATTTTCAGTAATCTCCCTTTCAGAATATGGGTATAAATCTGTGTAGTGGAAATATCGGAATGACCGAGCATCTGTTGCACAGAACGAAGGTCAGCACCTCTTTCCAATAAATGTGTGGCAAAGGCATGCCTTAGAATGTGCGGAGATACACTAGCTTGGATATTTGATTGAATTGCATACCTTTTTAATAATTTCCAAAACCCCTGTCGGGTCATGCACCCACCTCGTTTAGTTACAAATATTTCTTCAGCACTTTGGCCTTTCAGTAAAGCTGGACGTGAGTTCAATAAATAATTATTTACTGCTTTTTTAGCCATGCTGCCAATTGGCACCATGCGTTCTTTGCTTCCCTTACCCATAGTACGTATGCAACCCACTTCAAGATCCAATTCGCTAACCTTAAGATTCACCAGCTCCGAAACCCGCAACCCAGTAGCATAAAGAATTTCAAGCATGGCCTTATTGCGAAGGCCTAAAAAAGACTTCTTATCGGGGCAATTTAATAAATTATCGATATCCTGTGAAGACAAAACATTGGGTAAATTACGATAACTCTTTGGCGTATTCAAAATTTCTGCAGGATTATTTTCCAACTGTTTATCCACACATAGATATTTATAAAAAGATTTAATTGAAGACAAGCATCTGGCGATGGAAGCCCCAGACAAACCCTGTTCTCTCAAAAAAATCAAAAATTCACGGATATCCGAGGTGTTTAAAGAACCAATTTTCCGATCGCTTGCAAAATTTGCAAAACGACCCAAATCGTGACAATAACCTGAGACAGTATGCGGAGAGCACCTTCTCTCAATTCGCAAATATTCGGAAAAATCATGTATTAGGGCTTTCATAATAAAATTATGATATAATATTCAGTAAGTTACAATTAAATATTTTTATATAGGTTTCTTTAAACCAATCTGGTAACCTTAGCCCATGTTAAAAAATTTCTCTAAAAAATCAATTTTCCCTCATTGGTTCATTATATGCCATAAGCTTCGCAGTTATTAAACATACCTAAACTTACCCACAAAATACAAAGTTACTAGTATCAATTAATTTAATAATTGACCTGATTTAAATTATTATAAGCACATAAATTTAAAGGATAAAATGTTAGAAAAAAGATCTATTAGAAATATCGGTATAATTGCTCATGTTGATCATGGAAAAACTACTTTAGTTGATTGTATGCTTCGACAAAGTGGTATGTTCCGTGAAAATGAATTATCTGGAAATTGCATCATGGACAGCAATGAGCTGGAAAAAGAGAGAGGAATCACAATTTTTTCCAAAAATGCAGCTATATTTTATAAAAATCATAAGATTAATATTGTCGACACACCTGGCCATGCTGATTTTGGAGGTGAAGTTGAAAGAATATTAAAAATGGTTAATGGAGTTCTGCTTCTCGCGGATGCGGTAGAGGGCCCCATGCCACAGACCAGGTTTGTGCTGAAAAAATCTTTAGAACTTGGGTTGAATCCTATAGTAGTCGTCAATAAAATTGACCGTCCTGCATCTCGAACCGAGAAAGTTGTAGATGAGATTTTCGATTTGTTCGTGGATCTTGGTGCAAATGACGAGCAATTAGATTTTCCTATTATCTATACTTCGGCCAAGCAGGGTATTTCAAGGTCTACTCCTTTAGGGCCTAATAGTGATATTACACCCCTTCTCGATTTAATAATCGAAAAAGTCCCTAGCCATAATGGTGACTCGGAATCGGGCTTTCAAATGCTCGTTTCATCTATGGATTACGATGATTATGTTGGTAGGATCGCTGTTGGAAAAGTTAATCGAGGCCAGGTCGAAGTTAAAAAAAATTATACTCAAATAGATAGAAACGGAGTTGCTAAACCTTTTTCCTTGTCCAAGCTATATACTTTCGAAGGATTAAAAAAAATAGAATCAGAGTTAGCGGCAACTGGAGACATAATTGGTATAGCGGGAATGAAGGAGGTAGAAATAGGCGAAACCCTTACTCATCCGGATTTTCCAGAGGCATTACCTGTCATTGAAATCGATGAGCCTACCCTTGCTATATATTTTTCTTCAAACTCATCACCCTTTGCGGGGAAAGAAGGGGAGTTCGTAACCTCCAGACAACTCCGTGACCGCTTATTCAAAGAAATTCGCTCTAATGTTTCCTTACGAGTAGAAGAAACAGACACGCAGGACACTTTTAAAGTCTCAGGCAGAGGCGAACTTCATCTTACTATTCTTATAGAAACAATGCGGCGAGAAGGATACGAGTTTTGCATATCCCGACCTGAAGTATTAATAAAAATAGTCGATGGGAAAAAACATGAACCTGAAGAATTTGTCATTCTTGATATAGATGAAGATTATGTTGGAAGCATAATGGAAGCTATGGGGAAACGAAAAGCAACTCTTCAGGACATGGCTCAAAATGAAGGAAATGCTCGTTTAGAGTTTCTAATACCCACACGAGGTTTATTTGGTTTTCGATCTGAGTTTCTCACGCTAACTAAAGGTACCGGTGTCATCAATCGTACTTTCAACAAATTTATCCCGCATTGTGGAGAAATTGCCCAAAGAATTAACGGGGTTTTAATTGCTCTCGAAAATGGTTGCACTACGGGTTTCTCACTTTTCAATCTTCAAGAAAGAGGTTCATTGTTTTGGGGACCTGGGGAAGAAGTTTATACGGGAATGATTGTGGGTGAAAACAATAAAGATAATGACCTAGTTGTAAATGTTTGCAAAGAAAAAAAGCTGACGAATATGCGGGCCTCTGGATCGGATGTAAATATAATTCTGACACCACCTACGAAAATGAGTTTGGAGCAAATTCTCAGTTTTTTGAATGAAGATGAATTAGCCGAGATAACTCCAAAAAAAATTCGACTTAGAAAGAAAATTCTTAATGAAAATGACCGGAAAAGATATTCAAAAACTCGCAGCCAAAATGACAACCTTGTCTCAAAATAATTATCCATTATTAAGCTACTGAGTTAAACAACCTTTTATATGGTGCAAAATTTATGGATAAGAAAAAAATTTATAATCTCTCTTGAAGCAAAAACGTTAACCTGCCGAGTTTAATGCCTTAAAAGAAAAAATATTAACCAGTCTTACCAGTTAGCCATTTACGTTGCTCAAGAAATAGAAATAATGTAAAATCTCCTTCCATTCAATATCTTTAAATCTTATTAAAACGATACATCTTTACGATTTTTGAATTTGGAAATCTACAAATTCAATAAAATCTTTCTAAACGGAAAATATAATACATGGAACGCACTACGCTACTTCAGCATCTTCGAAAACAGGAAAAAAACACCCCAGAAGCTACTGGCGAATTCACTAACTTAATGACTGAAATAATGGTGGCTTCAAAAATTATTTCTCTTGAAGTAAATAGTGCAGGTATCGGAGAAAGTATTTTGGGGCTAACAGGTAAAATAAATGTCCAAGGTGAGGAAGTTCAAAAATTAGATGAGTTTTCAGATATTACCTTCACAACAATCATGGAAAAATCAAAAGCTATTTGCGCCATCACATCAGAAGAAAAAGAAACTCCATATATCATTCCTCCTGATGAAAATCCCGGAAAATATATTTTCATGATGGATCCTCTAGATGGTTCCTCGAACATAGATGTAAACGTTAATATAGGGACTATTTTTTCTATTTATCGCAAAAAAAGCGATTGCGATACAGTAACAAAAGAAGATTTACTTCAAAAAGGTGAAGATCAAGTAGCTGCTGGATATATAGTTTATGGTTCCAGCACTATCTTCGTTTATACCTCTGGCCAAGGCGTTCATGGCTTTACACTCGATCCATCTTTAGGTGAGTTTTTTCTATCTCATCCCGATATTAAAATTCCCGAACAAGGTGCTATTTATAGTGCAAATGAGGGGAACTGGGGTGTTTGGGATGAAACACAAAAAAACCTTGTTTCCTATTTGAAAGAAGACGACCCAAAATCCGGAAGACCTTATAAGCTCCGTTATATCGGATCTTTGGTAGCGGACTTTCATCGCACACTATTAAAAGGCGGCCTATTCATGTACCCAAAAGATACCAATAGTCCAAAAGGTAAATTAAGATTTTGTTTTGAAGCTGCTCCACTTGCTTTTATTGTAGAAAATGCT
>NZYH01000062.1 GCA_002697825.1 Nitrospina sp.
CTGCCTTTTCTAATTTCTGGTTTTCTTTTCAAAATATTTTCATCGTTGAAGCCGTATCTATTGCTTTCACTTATAAATTAAACCGGATAACTCTTTGGCAATCATAATAGAAAGAATACTAGGCAATTAAATCTCTTCGTTTTTAAATTAAAGTATCACTTCGACCACTTTGTTTAAAGAAATAGTAGTAGGTGTTACTTTGCAATTCATTCCGTAAAGTTCTACTCCTTTATTTTTTGCCTTGCGCAACCATTTACCGAAAACGGGATCAATTGTATCGTTACAGGTTATGGATTGGGTATCCTGTCTTTGTGAAACAAATAAGACTGCAGCGCGATACCCTTTTTCAGAAAACTCTATCAACTCCTGAACATGCTTAATTCCACGTTTTGTCGGGGCATCGGGAAACTTCCCAATCCCGTCTTCCACCAGACTAACCGATTTAACTTCCACATAAGCCTCCTTTTTGGAAAAATTGAGATGGAAATCAAATCTACTATTACCCGCTTTGACTTCACTTTTAAAACTGGAGTAACCATTAAGAAAAGGAAGTGTTTCCTCTATCAACGCATTAGAAACAAGAGAGTTTGCGAATGCAGGGAATACCGATACCCAGGTTGAACCATGTTTTACTAAGACAAGTGTGTAGTCTGTTTTACGTTTTTCACTAGGTTGGTAAACAAGCATAATCTTTCGATTCTCAAGCAACAATCCGGGCAAACGCCCAGGATCTGGGACATGAGCCCATGTTTCCTTACCATCGATCTCAACGCGCGCAAGATATCGGTTAGGTCTTTCTAGAAACATACCTTCTACGATTTTTTCTCCAAATTTCATACATTGGATTCCTTAAAGAGAATAAAACTTAAGACAGGTATGAAGCTAACAACGAACGGGTCAATTAATGACTATCGCTTCCTTTTCCCGCATCAAGGTTAACAGTTTTTTCCAGATGCAATAGTGATTCAACAGAGGGGGAGACGCGGTCTATGAAAGGTTTTGGATATAATCCGATCAACACGATCAAAAAGCAGGCAGGGAGCAGAAGTTTAAATTCATTTGAATTGATATCGGAAGTATCTTCAGAGTTAGGTTTTTCCTGCATAGATCCTTGAAACATATAAAGCATATAAATTGAAGCAAATACAATGGATAGCCCGCCCATAAGAACTAAGATACCTGACAATCCGGCTAACAATTGAGAAGTCCAAACACCAACCAATATCAAAAATTCACCTACAAAACCGTTCAGGCCTGGCAAACCCAATGCCGCCAGCATGACAAGCATAAAAGTTCCATAAAGAACTGGCATAGCTTTACTGAGTCCTCGTAATTCACCAAGGTTACGTGTCCCCATTCTAATCTCAATGAATCCGACAATAAGGAACAAGGCTGAGGCTATGATTCCATGATTAACCATTTGCAAAACACTACCCTCAATCCCTTCTCCATTTCGAGCAAAGATTCCCAAAACAATAAACCCAAGATGACTAATACTAGAGTAGGCTACAAGGGCTTTAATATCTTTTTGTGCAATGGCAATCCAAGCCCCATAGACCATTCCTGATGCAGCCATAAATCCGATAACCAAAGCCATCGAATTCACAGCATCTGGAAACAGTGGAAGACAAAAACGTAAAAAACCATAAGCCCCAGTTTTAGACATTGCACCCGTTAATAGGATCAGTGCAGGTATAGGACACGCCACGTAGGCATGCGGCAACCAGCTATGAAGGGGGAAGACGGGTACTTTGATAGCAAATGCTACAAAAAAGAATAGGAACATCCAAATCTGCATAAACGGATCTATATGAGTTTGGGAAAGAACTTGCAAATCAAAAGTCACTTCATGAGTAGCACCATAATGAACCATCGTAAGAGATATAATGGCAACCAGCATCAGTAGGCTACCTACCAATGTATAAATCACAAACTTCATAGTGGCATAAACGCGACGCCCCTCACCCCAAAGGCCTATTATGAAATAGGTCGGTACTAGCATTAATTCCCAGAACACATAAAACAATATAGTGTCCAAAGCAAGAAAAACCCCCAGCGTTCCCGCCTCCAAGGCCAACATAAGGGCAATGAAATTCCTAAAACCCTTTTTCTGATTCATCGACATAATAATGGATATAACACCCAAAAATGCTGTCAAAACTATCATCCATAAGCTGATACCATCTACGCCGATCTTATAATTGATATGAAGCGCAGGAACCCAATGCAGATTCTGCACAAATTGCATTCCCGGGTTGCTCGAATCAAAAGAGTACAATACCCAAAGAGAAATTAACAAGACCCCCGAAGTAGCCCCTAAACCCATCGTCTTAATAAGACTATTGTTATCCCTGTCCACAAAGATAAGTGCCAAGGCTGCAAAAAGGGGAATAAAAATAATTAGAGATAACATTCTTTATCTACATGAAAACCACAAATAATAAAATAATCACCATTCCAGCAACCATGTTTAGCGCGTAAGTGCGAACTCTACCTGTTTGCCAAAAACTGATTCCACGACTCACTTCTTTAACCTGAAAACCCACTTGATCGACTGCAAAATCTACACCTTGCTTTTCAGCTTTTTCTTCCATAAACGTACCGATTGCCTTGGTGGGCTTTACAATTAAAAAATCATAAATTTCATCCACATAATATTTATGAAACAACAGGTCATATAAAGGAGCAAACACTTCCTTCATAAGCTCTATACGATCTTTACTCACTTGATACATTAGGGCAGCAGTCGCTATGCCACCGATACCAACAATTAGAGCAATCGTTTCTAAAATACCATCGTGAAAATGATGTGCCTCATGTCCGAAGACTGGAGCCAAAAACGCATCTACCAAAGGACCTAAAAACCCACCAGCTAATGCAAGAACCGCTAAAAATACCAAAGGCAAAGCCATTGTTAAGGGTGATTCATGGGGATGGGCATCAGGACTTCTCGTCTTACCAATAAAAGTAGCAAAGTAAACTCGGAAAATATAAAAGGCTGTCATGCCCGCAGTTATGAGTGCAATAGCCCAAAAAACAAAATTTCCCATTTCTGCATGATAAGAGCTGAGGATGATGGCTTCTTTGCTGAAATAGCCACTAGTCAGAGGGAACCCGGCCAAAGCCAGAGCACCAATTAAAAAAGTAGCGTGCGTTAGGGGCATAATATTTTTAAGGCCACCCATTTTTCTGATATCTTGCTCACCATCTAATGCATGAATGACGCTTCCCGCAGCAAGAAATAACAGTGCTTTGAAAAACGCATGCGTCATTAGATGAAACATACCCAGACTGTAAACTCCAATTCCCATCGCCAAAAACATATAACCCAATTGGCTCATGGTAGAGTATGCGATAACACGTTTGATATCGTATTGAACCATTCCCATGGTACCCGCGAAAATAGCTGTCAAAACTCCAACTGTGGCAATTAAATACATCGTGAAAGGAGCTAGCTCATAGAGCACATGACAACGAGCAATAAGGTAAACTCCCGCAGTAACCATAGTTGCAGCATGAATCAATGCACTGACGGGCGTGGGTCCTTCCATTGCATCGGGCAACCAAGTATGCAAAGGAAGCTGTGCTGATTTGGCAAAGGCTCCAACAAGAAGTAATAAAGTGATTAAAAGAATTTGATCGTCATTTGGGCGAAACATTTCGGGAGCAGCGTCAAAAACATCGATAAAATTCAATGTACCAAAAGATTCAAAAATCATAAAAGCCGCGATTACCATACCGACATCGCCAATCACATTCATCACAAAAGCTTTTCTTGCTGCAAGTACCGCGCTTGTTTTTTCCTTGTAAAAACCTATCAATAGATAAGAAGCAAGACCGACCAGAGCCCATCCTACAATAAGAAAAAAGAAATCGGCCGCTGCGACCAATACCAGCATAGAAAATATAAATAAATTTAAATATGAAAAGAATCGGGAATACTCAGGATCATCTTGCATATAACCAATAGAATAAACATGGATCACAAACCCGACACCAGTCACAATGAGAAACATAAAAACAGAAAGTGGGTCTACCAAAATAGCAAGGTCCAACTTGAAATTTGCAGCAGATACCCATTGATATAAAACTTCAACCTTACCAACACCCTCTTCGGCTGGTAAAAAAAGCAAATCACTCAAAGCAACCAGCGATGTAAGAAAAGACATGCCTACTGTCCCGCAACCAATCAGGCCTACAAATGCTTTAGATATTCTCTTTCCATACCAACTGAGAAAAATAAAGCCAGTCAAAGGAAACAATAAAATGAGCCAACTGCTTGCAAACAAAGTTTATCCTTTCAACGCATTGATTTGATCCACATCCATTTCATGACGGGTACGGAATATTGTGAGAATAATGGCCAGTCCGACGACTACTTCGGCGGCAGCAACAGTCATAATGATCAACGCAAATATTTGTCCGTCGAGAGAATTCAAAAAACTGGAATACGCAATGAGGAGAAAATTTACAGAATTCAGCATCAATTCCACCGACATAAACATGATCAGTGGGTTTTTTCGAATTATAAAACCACATGCTCCAACACAAAAAACCGTTGAACTCACAAGCAAAACAAATTCCTGACCCATATTTATCGCCTTTTCAAAGGAGCAAATGAAAATTTAGCTAAACAGATCACACCCACTGCTGCTACCAACAGCAAAGCTGAAGCTAATTCAAAAGCCACGAGATGTTTGGAATATAATTCCAACCCAATTGCTTTAGCGGTCCCAAAAATTTCAGGATTGACANTNCCTACAATCTGCTTGGTCGGGCCAACTGTTGCGGATAAATATAGCTCACCCATTAGAGTAAAAATAAAAGCAAAAGCAATAGAACGCTCAAAAGTAAACTCTTGAATTTCTTTCTTACCCCCCAATAATGCGATGATAAACAAAAACAGAATCATAACTGCTCCGGCATATACAATAATTTGAACTGCAGCCAAAAACTCTGCATTATATAAAAGAAATAACAAAGCGAGGCAAATCATGTGGCCAATCAGATAAAGAGCAGAATAAATAGGGGAAGAACATAAGATTACTCCCAAACTCGCAAGCATCGCTGTAATCCCTATGGAAAAAATAACTGTATTGTGGGTGAATTCAAATATCGTTGTTAAATCAAACACACATACTCCCCCAGGAAAATCCTTAGTTACCCTTAAACGCTATCTTTAAAACAAAATCTTTTTATTTTATTTATTAATGCGCTCCGTGTTTCCCAAAATATTAACTCGGAACTGGTTGGGCTCCGGATAAACCAAAAGGTCTTGCTTTTCCATGATGTAATTATCCCGATCATAATCGGCAAGCTCATAATGCTCACGCAAAACAACGGCATCTACGGGACACGCCTCTTCGCAATATCCGCAATAAATGCAGCGCAAAAGATTGATCTCATAAACCTCTGCATATCGTTCGCCCTTGGAAACAGGGTTTTCTGGGTCGTTTTCGGCAGATACCACATGAATGCATCCGACTGGACAATTGATGGAACACAAACTACAACCAACACAACGCTCCAAACCTTCCTCATCGCGATTGAGAAAGTGGCGCCCACGATAGCGTGCTGGCATAGTGCGCTTGACTTCCGGGTACTGCAAGGTGACCGGTTTAGTCAACATATTTCTAAACGTAACACCCATTCCAATCAGCAAATTTTTAACACCCGCCAAAGTAGCCTGTAACATAGGTTCCCTCGGTATCACATCACCTTAATGGTTCCGGTGATTAGAAGATTTAATAAACATAAAGGTAGTAAAACTTTCCAACCAAAAGTCATTAACCTGTCGTAACGAATTCTTGGGAAAGTTGAACGCAACCATATAAAAACACATAAAAGGAAAACAACTTTTCCGGCAAACGCTATGATAGGCCAAAGTGGAACTCCATAGGTATTCCATCCGCCCAAAAATAATAAAGTAACCAGAGCGCTCATGGTGACCATATTTATATACTCCCCCATAAAAAACATCGCGAATTTCATCCCTGTATATTCCGTATGAAATCCAGCTACTAGTTCCTGTTCAGCTTCTGGCAAATCAAAAGGAGCACGGTTGGTCTCTGCCACCCCGGCAATAAAAAATAACAAGAAGGCCAAAGGTTGAATGAGAATGAAAGGAACACTCTCTTGAGCGATTACCATATCTACCAAGCTTAAGGAACCAGTGAGTATAATGATACTCAAAGCCGAAAGCCCGAGTGTCAATTCATAACTGATCATTTGCGCAGAGGAGCGCAGACCACCCATCAACGAATATTTATTATTAGAAGATAATCCTGCTATTACCATCCCATAGATACCCATTCCTGAAATAGCAAAAACAAACAAGATGCCACTATTAACATTTGCGCCCCATAACTCAATATTCATACCAAATATTTCAAACGGCGCACCAAAAGGAATAACCGCAAATGCAACGATAGCAGTAAAAACAACCACCGCTGGTGCCAAATGAAATAAAAACTTATCTGCTGATGCCTGAATAATTGATTCTTTAAAAAGTAATTTAAGCGTATCCGCCATAGGCTGGCCGAACCCAAAAGGACCCACTCGATTGGGACCCAGACGTACTTGAAAACGACCCATCAACCGTCTCTCCAACCAGACCAAGGCTGGCACTACAGACATAATACCCACCGCTATCACCACAGCTTTAACACTTCCAACAATAAGAGGGATATTATCGTTCAATGATTGAACGGTGAAGTCCCATAGCTCATTTAAAAATTCAGTGATCCAATCCAAACTATTTCTCTCCAGCAAAAACTATCAAACTTTTTTAACATCCAACCAGACAGGCTTACCATCCAGATTTGCTAAACCATTAATGCCCTGCTCATCAGAGATTTTTGGCACTACTACTCCGCCCGCCTCACAACGATTATCCACAATAACCTCGGCCTCAATTTCTATTCCATTTGCACAGAGGAGAACTTGATCCCCATCAGATACCCCAATATTTGCCGCATCGGATTCATGCAAAAAGGCCGAAGAAGGTTTGAAATGGTGAGCTAGCATGGAAGAAGCATCCAAAACTTTATCATGAGAGAACAAATATGTAGCAACACGCAACTTCAAATTACCATTACTTTTTTTGCTTCCTACAATATTTTCAAGAGACGTTTCTTCATCCGTTACCTTTTCGCGATTGCACCCTAAATTACCTACCAATCTAATATTGATCTCCTGATAACCGGGTACCTTTTTAGAAATCTCATCCAACACTTTAGCCACTCTCGAATAATTCGTTTCATCCCCCAGCTTTTTTAACATCACATTAACAAGCTTCCAATCAGAGATATTATTAGTTTCCAATGCGGTTCTTCTGTACTGCACTCTACCGCCAATATTAGTGGTGGTGCCTTCATCAAAACCAGGGCCGTTGGAAGGCAACACAATTTTAGCTAGCTGGGTTGTTTCTGTCTCCAGCATGTCGTGCACCACTAATAGGTCAAGATTTTTAAGAGCCTCAACAACTTCCGCTCCTCCGGGGAAATCCACAACTGGATTAGCCCGATGTATCCACAAAGCTTTCAACTCGCCACTTTTCGCTTTTGCAATCATTTCTAAAGCAGATAATCCGGCTTTCGTTGGAGCATTTTCACCCCACAATTCTTTTACCTTTTTCTGATCTGAGACCGGAATACCGCCTGGATAATAATCGGGAATAAGCCCCATATCGATAGCGCCAACTGCATTTGTAGCTGGTGCGGCTGGAATGGCACCACATTCTATAGTGGGGATTTTAGCAATGATCTTAAGTAACCGCTTTACCCTAAGCACTGTATCTTCCAAAAGAGAAGCTGGATTATAAACCACACAAATCTTCATACTAGATCGCACAGCTTCCACNAGTGATTTCATNTCATCTANAGAAATTCCTGTCTGATCCAGTGCTGAAGAAAATTCTATCGATTCTCCCAGCTCACGAGCTAAACCTTCAGCAAGCGAGTCCACAGCAGAAGCCTCTGAACCTATTTTATATTTCAATTTCAGATCTGCATATTTATCCAAGGCTGTAGCTTGATCATTCAATGANATAAGCCTTGTCCCAAATCCGGTAACCGCTTTCTTGATTCTAAGATCGAGTATAGGCAACTCTTCTGTTGGGTCACTTGCAAGCAAGAGAACAACATTAGAACTTTGAATCTGTTCCATATCATAGTGGTCAATTGGTAACCCAGGAGTNTCCTGATATACTTTATGATCAATATTATTTGTTCCTAATGANCGAAACATTTTTTGGTAAAGGTAGNTCTCTTCGTTTGTTGCATAAGGTGATCCTATAAAACCAATACTCTCAGGACCATGCTCATCGACTACTTTTTTGAATGCCTCTGCCACCTTCTCGGCAGCTTGTTGGATGGGAGCATCGATTGGGAAATTTGGAAAAGAAGTAGGTTTGGTTGTGCCCACACTATTTTCCCGAGCTGCTATCACTCGATTTTTACTTCCCACGAAATGATGGCCCCAGCGCCCCTTATCACAAATCCAACCATCATCGACTGCATCATTTGGCCGCGCTTCTATCCGCATTAATTCATTCAACCGTGTTGCCAAAGTAATATTGCAGTTACAACCACAATGCGCACACAAGGTATCTTGGTTAGATAAGTCCCAAGTTCGGGCTTTGAAACGAAAATCTGTATTAGTAAGAGCACCCACGGGACAAATATCTATCACGTTACCTGAAAAGCGTGTGTCATAAGGCTCGTTATTAAAAGTATTGACCTCATTATGAAACCCACGATTCAGCATTACCAGTCCTTGCCCTTGTTCAATCCTCTCGCTGTAGGCAGTACAACGCTGACACGCGATACAGCGTTCCCGGTCAATCGTAATTACAGGACTAAGAGGCGCCGCCTTTACATTATTCGCTCGATGAAATTCCATACGCGTATCTGGTGGACCATACTTAAATGTATTGTCCTGAAGCGGACACTCACCGCCCTTATCGCATACCGGGCAGTCAAGAGGATGGTTGAGAAGGGTAAACTCCAAAACCCCTTTTTGAGCTTTTTCAACCTTATCTCCTATTGTGTTGACAACCATATCNGGAGCCACGTCCATAGTACAGGCGGTCATCAACTTAGGCATTTTTTCNACCTCAACAAGACACATACGNCAGCANCCTAATGGACCAATTTTTTCGTGATAACAAAANACAGGAATATCCACATCCACCTGCTTGGCAGCATCCACCACTTTCGTTCCTTTTGGAACCGTGACTGATTTTCCGTCAATCGTCAAAGTAACTTCAGACATGATGTCCTCGATAATTTCAAAGTCCCGCTATCAACTGACTGTTTCAACAGGAGTATTTTTAAAATATTCTTCATAATCCGAGCGAAAATACTTGATACTGCTCACGACAGGCGCAACACAAGCATCGGCAAGTGGACAGAAAGTTTTAAACGCCATATTGTCACAAATATCTTCAAGCTTATTCATATATTCCAATTGACCCTTATTCTGCATAATTCGTTCCACAATCTGGTAAAGCCAACGTGTTCCTTCACGACAAGGAGTACATTTACCACAAGACTCATGCATATAAAAACTGATGAGACGTAGTGTCGCTTCCACAATGTTTATACTGTCATCGATAACAATCAAAGCTCCCGAACCCAGCATAGTTCCTGCCGCCGCTAAAGATTCGTAATCGTAAGGAACATCTACCTGGTCTGCTGGTAGCATCGGAACGGATGAACCACCAGGAATAAAAGCTTTAAGTTTATTGTTGTTTTGAATTCCTCCCGCAAGATTGTATATGAGCTCGCTTGTTGGTGTTCCCAACTCGACCTCATAGTTACCAGGTTTTTTTACATGACCCGAAACACTTACCAGCTTGGTACCTTTNCTTTTCTCGGTTCCTAAAGAGGCATATTTTTGCGCACCTTCATTAACGATATAGGGAACCACACAAAGAGTTTCCACATTATTAATGACCGTAGGTTTTGAGTACAAACCTTCTACTGCAGGAAAGGGCGGTTTCATTCTAGGTTCACCGCGACCTCCTTCAAGAGAGTTAAGTAAGGCAGATTCTTCACCGCATATATAAGCTCCCGCACCCAAATGCGTATGCATTTCCAAATCAAATCCAGAGCCTAAAATATTTTTACCAAGATAGCCTTTCTTTCTTGCTTCATCTAGAGCTTGATCCATGATGGAGCTTAAATCATGNAACTCACCTCGCATATAGATATAACCTGTTTCAATTCGACAGGCATAAGAACACAAAATCATTCCTTCAATTAAAAGGTGGGGATTTTTAAGTAACAACTCTCTATCCTTGCATGTTCCCGGTTCCGACTCATCGGCATTACAACAAAGATAACGAGGAAAGACATCCTTAGCAAGAAAGCTCCACTTCAATCCTGTCGGGAAACCAGCTCCGCCACGACCTCTCAAGCCAGATGCTTTAACCGCCTCCANAATTTCTTCAGGCTTTTGGGCAAACGCCTTTTTCAAAGACTTATAGCCACCGAGTTCTTCATACACTTTCATTGTATGAAGCCCTTTTTTGTTAATATCCTTAAATAAAATCTGAGTCATATATTAATCCAATGAGTCGATTATCTGATCGATGCGTTGTTCAGTCAGGTTTCCATAATAAGTATCATTGACCCGCATCATCGGNGCCTCTGTGCAAGCAGCCAAACACTCTTCACGATGCAAAGTGAACTTTTTATCCGAAGTGGTTTCACCAACCTTGATATTTAATTTTTTTGCTGTGTGCTCAAGCAACTTGTCGCAACCATTTAACTGGCAACTAATATTAATACAGAAAAGGATCATGTACTTTCCAACCTTCTCTGTGTGATACATCGTGTAAAAAGACATCACCGACTGCACAAAAGCCGGAGAAACATCCAGTTTTTTACTGATAGCCACCATTGCCTCTGGGCTCACTACTTGGTCCGCCCGTTGAACCAAAGTCAACAACGGTAATAACGCAGAAGTTTTTACCGGGTACTTTGCCAGAATTCGGCTAATCTCATTTTCTTGAACTTTTGAAAACTTATAATCCGACATAAATTAAAACTTTAAAAACAAACTCAAAAAAAGGACTTTGACGGCTATAAACACTACAACAAAGATCCGAAAACATCCTCTAAAGATTGAGAGCTTTTGCTTTATTTGTCCCACGCTTAAGGGTTAACGATCAACTTCCCCCATTACGATATCAATACTTCCAATAATTCCTACCACATCTGCAATGTAGCAACCTTCCATCATTTTACACATACCAGGGATCGCCATGAACGAAGGAGCTCGAAGTTTAACGCGTGCTGGCACATTAGTACCATCGCTTACAATATAAAATCCGACTTCACCTCGTGCGCCTTCAATTGGCACATACGTTTCTCCTACCGGCACACTGATTCCTTCCGAAACTAGTTTAAAGTGATGGATCAAGGCTTCCATGCTGGTGTGTAGTGTTTCTCGGGGTGGCAAAGAAACTTTATTGTCAGGCGCTTTAAAGTCGCCTCCCGGAAGATTTTCCAAGGCCTGTTTTATGATGGCACGACTCTGCCTCATTTCTTCGACCCTAACTCGGTAGCGATCAAAAATATCTCCGTTATTTTGTACCGGCACTTCGAAATCATAATTCTCGTAACCACTATACGGTTGTGATTTACGAATATCCCAATTGACNCCCGAAGCTCTTAAGGCCGGCCCACTCAAGCTCCAATTGATTGCTTCTTCACGACTTAAAGCACCTACCCCTTGGGTGCGATCTAGCCAGATTGGATTTTTGGTNAGTAGTCTTTCGTATTCATCTACTTTCTCAGGAAAGTAATCGATAAAATTTCTTATGCCGTCAAGCCANGGNCGGGTAGCATCTTTAGCAACTCCACCAATGCGTATATAACTCGTCATCATACGAACACCCGAAATTTCTTCATTAAGATCNAGAACCATTTCGCGTTCACGCCAGCAGTAAAGGAATACCGTCATCGCACCAATATCCAGTGCATGTGTTCCTAACCAAACAAGATGACTGGCTATTCGAGAAAGTTCGCACATGATCACTCTCAGGACATTTGCTCGAGTAGGAATTTCTACACCCAAAAGTTTTTCAGTTGATAGGCAGAACGCAAGATTATTACCGGGTGGATTAAGATAATCGAGGCGGTCCGTCATGGGAATGACGTGCACATATCGTTTGTTTTCTGAAGTTTTTTCTATACCCGTATGCAGATAACCGATTTCTGGTTCGGCAGTTTTGACCACCTCACCGTCCATTTCAAGGATGATACGAAATACACCGTGGGTGCTTGGNTGTTGCGGACCCATATTGAGGGTCATCGTATCTTTATCGCGCTGGAGCAGCCCCTGTTCAGTTACACTCACGAATCACCTTACCGAGTCGGTGGTTTGGATTTGANCAACTCGCTTTTAAAATCCCTGTTNTGGGAAAAAGCAACNGTCTCTGTTGTNAATGGATAATCTTTACGNAGNGGGNAACCTTCCCANTCCTTAGGCATGATCAACCNTTCCATCGTNGGATGACCTTCTACATGGATTCCGAACATATCGAATAATTCCTGCTCGGGGTAGAGGGCCCCCTTCCATAAATCTGAAACAGTCGGGACAGAAGGGTTGTCTTCATCAATACCTACACGAACTCTAATAGAATGCTGATGGTCAATGGAATATAACTGATAAACAGACTCAAAACGCGGCTCACGTTCTTCCAATAAATAATCAACACCACGCACATCAGAAAGGTAATCGAACTTCAAATCCGGATCATTCTTCAGAAACTCGGCAACAACATGCAAGGATTTTGGCGCAACAAAAATAACTGCATCACCCTGCGGAAAATCACTATCCTGAATGGCACCAGCAAGACCCGCCTTTAATTTCTCAACAATTTCTTCACTCGTCATGCCACCCTCTTCTTGGCCTTATCCGTNCCGGCTTCCATCATNATTTTTTCCTGAAGCTTGATTACCCCATACAACAAGGCTTCGGGACCGGGTGGACATCCTGGAACGTAAACATCTACTGGCACCACACGATCCACACCCTGCACAATCGAATAATTATTAAAGACACCGCCACATGAAGCACAGGCCCCCATAGAGATCACCCACTTAGGTTCGGGCATCTGTTCATAAATCTGCTTNAGGATGGGCGCCATCTTTTGTGAAACACGNCCCGATACAATCATTAAATCAGCCTGACGTGGGGAAGCACGAAAAACTTCTGCACCAAAACGTGCGGCATCCCAACGAGAATTTGCCATTGCCATCATTTCTATGGCACAACAAGCAAGACCAAAAGTGGCAGGCCATAAAGCATTTTTCTGCGCCCAGCCAACGACCTTTCCCAGCTTGGTGGTTAAAACAGTGTCATATAAGGAACCGGCATACTCATAGTCCATAGCCTGAACAGTATCCTTAATATTCAACTTTAAATTGTTTACTTCGTTCTCAAATGCATCAACCGCTTCATCAATCAATCCCATTCCAATCCTCCTCGTCCCCAAATATAGACGTATGCGATTCCCAGAATGATTATAAAAATAAGCATTTCGATCAAACCGAAAAGCTTGAGTTCTTCTAAAGCAACCGCCCATGGATACATGAAAACCACCTCCACATCAAAAATGATGAAAAGCATAGCGATGGTTGCAAAACGNACTGGATATCTTCCCTTAGCTTCTTCTGTAGGAACAATACCACACTCGTAAGGTAATAATTTTTGGGGAGTCNGATTGCGAGGACCAAGCAGTGTTGATAATGCCAATAAGGCACCAATGACCACTAAGGCAACCACTCCAAATAATGAAATGTAAAAATATTCAGCCATTTAAAAGCTCCGTCAAACCTGACAGAAGAAATGAAAAGCGACAATATTCTAATTAGCCAGAGTCAGCACGCAAACGTNTGGACTCATTAGGTAAAAAACCNTTTAGCCTTGTAACCATAATATGTTAGCCCAAACCTGAGCCCCAAATGAGAATACCTCAGGAATCGGGATTATAACAGCCTGCCTTACCCTGTCAATAATTGATTTACGGTGATATATAACAGAAAAACTGCGCACCAAAAAACCATTAAACCATTACATTTAAATGGCTCTAGGGATGTTGAGGTGTAACTTAAGATTCTTTAAAATAAAAGGGGGAAACGGTTGACGAACATATTAAAAAACACAAATTTTTCACAAGGTGAAGTTGGACAAAATTTTTATAAAANGCATTTTATGGATNTGCGATAAAGGGGCTACAAATATTCGACATGCAGGCGGTAGATAATNCCGGTAGGGTTGTCTTCAGGAGCTTTTGCATCCGGCTTGGCATAGCTAACTAACTCAAAAATTATGGTATTGTCTCCAGTGTGAATATATTGNTCAATATCAATAAGGAACGGGTCNGGGTATCCGGCGCCACCATATTCTTGCGACAAACGCACATCGTTCACAGAAATATGACAAGCATTATCGGACCTTAATAACATTTCTGCCCTGCGAATGGACCCGGCATTTTCACAAGGAATATTAAAATTTAAACGAAGTTTCTTCTTGCTTCCAGTGATAGCTTCTTCTTTAGTTACAGTCCCACGAACCCATACCCACTGACCNCCCTTGATTCCACGCCATTTACTTCCCATTTGACAAATCGATGCTTTTTNCCAGCAATCACTTTCAGGGTCGTAAAACTCAGTATCAGTTCCACTTCCCAAAACCAATGTCTTGGTATCTGTTGCGGATGGATTCACCGCTTCCATTTTTACAGGTTTACTGCTTTCCCACATGATTTCATTCATATCTTTCCAATAACCAAACATACCGTTCTTTTTATTAACTACCTGCATNCTAGGTCGTGGTGTACTACGCCCCAGATAAGGCCCAATATCGGCAATAATTAGGCCTGAAGAACTTTGCGCATCAATGGAAATAAAGGAGTGGGATGGGATGATATCATAACTATGAACAATCAACTCACCTTTCGAAGGAGTATTTGTATCCGCAATTTCATGATGCAATTTTTGCAGTAAAAGAAGTGAAGTCTTTATTTCATTTAGAAACGTGTGACGCCCCCCACCCTGCTTGGTAATCAAATCGACAACTGGAGAACTGGGATCCATGACTAGCAATCGGACTTTGATTCCGCTTAAAACTTTATCTTTTATCAATTCACGNCTAGCCGTAGAAATAGATAAAAGAGAAGAACCACCAATGAAAAGCTCTTTTTGTACAAGTTTAAATAATGTTTCAAATGGAGTCTTTTGAGCCAACTCGGAACGGTTTTTGTAAATCCCTTGTATCCCCAAACGAACTGCATCGGGATTGACAATTTCTTGCAAGGCTTCCTTGTACTCGTTAAAAGTCAATTCTCTTAAGAAAATTTCGTAACCAAGGGAAATGACACCTATTAGAGAAATCAAAAGTGCAAATTCGCGGACGGGATGCAGCCAAATACTTTGATTATCAAGGACTTTTCCTGCCGTAATATAACCCGTGCCACCAACCACAAATATTCCAACGGCAAGGAAAAGAATCCGGTCACGAACCCATTCGCGTATATTCAAACCGTTTTTTCCAACTTTTTTAGCCATTATTTTTTTGTAATCTTTTTAATATTAATATAGGAAAGGATTTCATCAAGGAGTGAAAGGAGTGAAATGAAATNTCCTCAGCACAAATTTATTTTACTAGATAACCCACTGATTAACAATGAAGTTTTGATTAATATCATGTAAAGGTTCTCTGATTAAACGACCAGAAAATTCTCTGCTAGCTCAATCCAGCCTTTCGCCTCAACCACCAATCTAAAAACAAAAACCCAACCACAGCACCATAAGCCCACCAGTTATCCCAAAGAGAAAAAGATCGATTGTGACTTTTAACTTTTAGTTTAGGGTTTTCAAACCTAAGCGAACTTAAATCATTAGTCCCATCCAACACCATATATTGGCCATCTGAAACTTCTGCGATTTTTTTAAGAATAAATTCATTCACCNAAGGTTTTTCGAATTCTACATTGTCCTTTAACACGCTAAACATAATTTCTTCTTTTAAGTTGTCAATTTCTATACTTGCCATAAAAAAACCAGCCTGTTTTGGGAGAAAAGAAAAAACCTGTTCTCCCTGTTCATCAGTCTTTAAATCTTTTTTTGTAATATCACCAAAACGGGAAGAGACGGTCAATTTACCCGCGATATTGACAGCTGGCTTAAAATTTTTTNTAAGTANTTTAAACTTTATCAAGACTTGTTCTTCTTCACGGTAACGATCCTTGTCAGATTCCAATTGCAAACGTCGTGTCTNNGGCTCAGCAATCATCCAATCAATGACATTATTCCAGAACCGTTGGTAATACCTTCCACCCCCGCCTGTATTCCTAAAACTCCAATTCCAAATAGAATCAGTACCCAGTAATGCCGTCCTTCCTTTTCCAAAGCTACCGGCAACCAAGATGGGGAAAGAGTTCCCCTTNTCATTTTGGAAATTAACAAGGACATGTGCATTATTACTAGCAACTAAACCCAGGTTTGCACCCTGTAAGGGAGGAAGGGTGTCCCAAACTTCCTGATTCAACTGCAAATCCTTTTCCAATCGTAAAATTGGATGATTGAAAAAGTCCTCATTAATTTTCGGAAGATATTCTTTATCGATAAAGCGAATGGCTGTGTCTTTAAAGCTTACAGGCAATATTTCTTCTATCGGAGTCCGCGAATAGCTTCCACCCTGAAAAGAAAGCTCACCTCCAATCATTAAAAATGAACCTCCATTTTTTACATAATTACGGATATTTGTTAGATATTTCTTATCTATAAACGGCTCATATTTGAAATTCTGAAAAATGATCAGATCGAAAGAACTTAAATAATCATCGAATAAAAGATTAGACGGAAAAGGTATTAGGCTAAGCTCTGAAACTGGAGCTTCAACATCATCGCCTAGACTGCGCAAAATAAAAAAGGAAAGAAGATCAACTCTGGGATTATTCGCCAACACTTCTCGCAAATATCGAGAATCCCATGAAGGGCGCCCGTTTAAATGTAGTATACGTATTCTATCCCGAGCCACATCAATTTCAAATTCCTTCTGATTATTGTGAAGAATGGACTCCTCTGCAAAGCGCGGCAAATTTAAAGTATAAATNCGCTTACCAATTTTTCTAGGAGTAAACTGTATATCTACTTTATAACGTTTTTGGTTTTCACGGATTTCAATAATTTTTGAGACCAAAATACGATCTCCTTCTTTCAACACTACGGTCGCGTTTCGATTGCCAAGGGCAGAAGCATAGACCGTCATTGACAAATTTACCGGCTGCTGAACAAAACCGAAATCAGGAGCAGAAACAGATTCCAAAGCCAAATCTTTAAACTGATCATTATTGCCTGCTTGAAGCGTATGAATAGGTCCGCGTATTCTGGAAAGGTTTTTTAAAAGTCCTGCCGATATTTTCCCCGGTTCTTGGGCAAGATCTGCGCCATCCGAAAAAAGAAAAACTCCCTGAAGCGGTTTATTCTCATAAACCCTATTCAATTCCTCTAGCACACGATTAAAATCTGTATANGAACGATGAGCCTGATAATCTTTAATAGAAGAAGTTGTTTTCTTTATTCCATCAGAAATAAAATATGTATCTATATGAAATTTATTTTTTAATTGCTTTAAATATTCTTGATTGGACTCCAATGTTTTTTTAACAAGATCAATTCTAGCAATTTCCTTCGGAAATGTTTTTATAGAAAGGCTTTTNCTGTTATCGAGCAAAACAGCAATATGGTTTTTCAAGGAATGACTTTTTCTAAATTCCAATTCTGGTCGCAATAAAATCATCAGGAGAAATACGAATGCAAAAATACGNAGGGAGAAAAGAAAAATCTTGTTTGGGGTAGAACCTATCCTTCTTAAACTTGCCCAGAAAAACCATAGAGCCAAAGGGGCCATTAGACCAAGGGAAATAATAATCAACCACTGATCTTCCTGTGCCCAATTGATTTGCCATTGATCATATTCTTTGAGATCGAACCCAAATATTTTNACGAACTCGATCATGGTGACTGATACCTGCGTAAACGTTCCAGAATAATAGGTANGTGCACCATGTCTTTCTTATAATCCAACGTTAAGGCATATAGAATAATATTAATACCAAGTCGTATCGAAAGTTGCCGCTGGCGATATCCCCCGGCTATGACGTCATAATTCCAATCCCCCAGCTTATTTCTGGACCAAGCCCCCGCCTGATCGTTGACCGAATACATAAGAACAGTCCGTCCTTTTAAGGAAATCCCTTCCATATAGGATTTAATAATCGACCGGCCTGAAACTGTATTAAGCAAATAAAAAGAACGAAACACAGAGTGATCGCGCGGGATATTTCTTAAAGGCATCTGCGGAAACATTCTTTCGACCATTCTCCTAACCGAACGGTCGAATTCAGANTTGACTGCAGTGGAGTTATCATCAATAAAAAGAAATCCACCATAACTTAAATATTTTCGAAGAGTTTTCAAATCACTTTCTTCAAAAGGTTCGAAAGCTTTATCTCCGCCTAAATAAATGAATGGGTATTTAAATAATTTCGGATCAGAAAGTTGCAATGACGTCGGTTCTCTATTGACCTCTATCGAAGTTCGCCGTGCAATCTGCGCCAATAAACTCCTTAATGCTTCAGGACGAGGGTCATCATTACCCCCTTTATAAAGAATGCGAGGAATAGTCANGCTAGAGTAACCCGCGCCTGCAACATTCACAGACCCAAACAGAAAAATGGACAGTATAATTATGAATAGTTGTTTTCGCATACCTTTGAGTTTAAAACAGTAGGAGCATGGATAGCAATGGATCAAAATATATTTTCCGGGTACACCCAAGTGGTCACATAATGTAAACTAAGCTCATTTTAAAAACCTTTAAATGCTTAAATTTATGCCTCGAACTGTNCTGCTAAACCCNGGCCCTGTTAACATCACAGAAAAAGTACGCCAGGCTATGACCTTACCCGACCTCTGTCATAGAGAAAAAGAATTCTCCGATTTAATGACGTCTATTCGAACTAAGATCCTGCAGGCCTTTAATATAGAGGAAGCTTTTACATCCGTACTGGTTTCAGGATCAGGAACTGCTGCACTCGAAATGGCAGTCTCATCTTCCTTGACGCCAGGGCAGTCCATGCTAGTGATTGAAAATGGTATCTATGGTGAACGAATCAGTAAACTCTGCGATGTTTATAACTTCAATTACCACACCATCAAGCTAGATTGGGGAATTCCTCCAAANCTCGAGGACATTGAAAATAAGTTAAAAAAACATAGTGATATTGAGGTTGTTTCCCTGGTTCATCACGAAACCACAACAGGACTGCTAAATCCGTTACAATCTGTAGGGAAATTAGCGAAAAAGTACGGAAAAATTTTTCTGGTCGACTGCATTAGCAGTATTGCAGGTGATGAAATAGACTTCAACTTCATTGACCTGGCTGTAGGCACGGCTAATAAGTGTTTACAGGGAGTACCGGGTGTTTCGTTTGTTTTATTTCACAAAAGAGATCTAGCCCGACTTCTCAAAATNCCTGCACGCAATCTTTATTTTAATCTCACCGAATACCATACAGCACAGGAAGCAGGGGGGCTGCTATTTACTCCTGCAATTCCCGCACATTACGCGCTTGATGCCGCACTAGACGAACTGATCCAAGAAACAGTCACAGGAAGAATTAAAAGATATTCAAAGGCTGCAAAATTTTTGCGTGACGGATTCCAAAAACTCAAGTTAGAGTTCATCATCCCTAAGAAATTAAGAAGTAACTGTTTAACCAGTCTTAAATTACCCAAGGGAGTGAGCTATGAAAACCTACATAGAGAGTTGAGGTCAAAAGGATTTGTCATTTATGCAGGACAAGGAATTTTAAGTGACCGCATTTTTCGTATCGCTAATATGGGGGATATAAAGCAGGAGGAGTTTCAACAGTTATTAGAAGTCTTTAAAGAAATCTTATAGTCCGCCAACAACAAATTTCTACTTTCATTTGGTTTCTAATGGTTATGAAACCAAACCTGTTTGGAAACAGCAAAGGCAATACAAATAGGATTTAAAAAATAACTTCCAATAAAGTCTATTTAATTCCCACTCTGGTCATCCTCTACCTCAATTTCCATTGTGTGTTCAGCTGCGGAATTGGCTTTTAGCATCCATGGCTCGCGTACATACTTCTCACCTCTATGCTTACTAAACTCATCAAGGCTGTCCTTATTATCTTTGAGGAACTGAGCCATCTTTGGCGTCTTATGTCTTTTGTCCATAACTAGTTGAAAATAAAACTATCATTGTTTTCATTTTTAATGTCTATAATTTAAACTTTTGTCGG
>NZYH01000063.1 GCA_002697825.1 Nitrospina sp.
GCGCCAGTGAGTCGAATGTTTTAAAACATTGGGAAGGCTTGGGATATTATTCACGTGCTCGAAACCTGAGGAATTCTGCCATTCAAATTCAGAACGACTATGCTGGACAAGTTCCTGACTCATTAGAAGAGATTCAAAAACTTCCAGGTATAGGGCGCTATACTGCAGGGGCTGTTTTAAGTATTGCATATGACAAAAAAGTTCCTGTACTCGATGGAAATGTTAAACGGGTGTTATCACGATTGTTTTTGTTGCGGGAAAATGGGGCTCATAAAAAATCAGAAAACAAATTATGGAGTACTATGGAAACCTTGCTTCCTGAAAAAGGTTGCGGAGATTTCAATCAAGCTTTTATGGAGTTGGGAGCGACAATCTGTCTTCCAAAGAACCCCTTCTGCGAGGGTTGCCCTATAAAAAGCTTTTGCCTAGCCAAGGAAAAAGAAAGGCAGCATCAATTTCCCCCTAAGAAAACCGGTCCTAAAATCTCTTCTATACAAGTAAGCGCAGCAGTTATTTTTAATAAAGGTCGCGTTTACATCCAAAAGCGTAAAGCAGGAGGTCTACTGGGAGGGCTTTGGGAGTTTCCCGGAGGTAAAGTTGAATCTGGCGAAACAGAAAAAGAGTGTCTTAGAAGAGAAATCAAAGAAGAACTTGGATTAAGGGTTCGTATTGGTAAAAAGATCATGACCCACCGGCATAGCTATACCCGTTTTCGAGTCACCCTCAACGTATTTAATTGTCACATTCATTCTGGGACTCTTTCCCCTTCTGCTTGTGATGAATGGAAATGGGTGAATCCAAAGGAACTAGAACAATTCCCGTTCCCAGCTGCAAATATTAAAATAATAGATCTACTCAATAAAAATTTCTTTAAAAAATGACCTATGCAGACAAACAATTTCCCTCGATGCTGGAACCAACTTTTTTTCGTTAATATAATTTATTGGAGGGAAAATTGGAGACAACATCACAAATTGAAAAGGCAGGAGTCTTTCTTGATTTAAATAAGGAGCTCTCGAGAAAGTTTACTCCCGAGACCACCTGAAGAGTCTTTAGGACTTTTGAATTCAGAAAATCTGTTTAACTCTCAACGATCATTTTTTTAAGAGTATCCCCTTCCCATTCATACTTTAATCTAGACCTTCCCTTATACAAACCTTTCTGAAATGCATGACCATAAATCAAAGGTAAAGAAACACTGGGTTCGACAAATGCCATACTGTGGTTCGCCTTTTTATTAATTTTGCCCCAAGATTGCGCTTCACCCAAGGTACTTCCGCTCAAGCCACCCCAATGTGGCGAATCGGTAGTCACTTGCACGGCATATTTATGTCCGCCAGTATCCTCACCAAAAATATAGGCCATTACAATGGAATCGTTTATATAATTTTTGGGTACGCCGCCGGCCACATAAAACCCGGAGGTCCGTGGTGATTTAACGACGATCTGGGTAAGTTCATAGTTGTCACGAATGGAATCTATCGTAATAGGTTGGCGGCCTTCCCTACGGCTATTGTAATAATGTTCGGTTAACCCAATTCCTATACTTGAATCATTGAGAGCAGGACAAAAAATTGGAATATTATTCTTTCGGGCCATTACTAAAATAGATTCTTCATCATCGATAGTTTCTGAAAGGAGAGAAATAAATTCTCGGCTGGAATAATTTCTCGGTTCCAGCTTATCGGCAAACTTACCGATTAACGTATCATCTTCACAAAAGAGTTCCTCATCGACATAAGTATCATAAATGCGGTTGATGAATAATTCGCGAAGTTTTGTATCATCGGCTGTAGGACTACCGTAGTAATGGCCCCCACCCAGGGCATTATAATAATCCTGATAGAGGACAGCCCCGGTGGATACAATAACATCGACCATATTGTAATGGACCATGTCTCGAATCACCTTTCTTAATCCCGCAGCAATCAGCGGCCCTGCCAAACCTAACATGATGGTCGGACGCTCTTTATCCTGCAACATTTTTCCAAAAATCTGCGCACATTGACCCAGATTGCGCGCCTGAATGGAAGCTGACTGAAAAGATTCGACTAGATCTCCAACATCATTAATATTATCGAAATCAACTGGAGAAATTCTTTCACTAAGAATGTGCTTTTTCTCTTTTTGTTTCCCATCATCAAGAGGTCCTGGAATCAAGGAATCTTTATAAGCCATGAGTTGCTCCATTACAATTTAACGCTTAATAAATTGTTATTTTAATGTCGGGAACACAAGTCCTTCGAATGGTTTTTAGTGTCAACATTTTCAATGCTCTCTATAATTTTCCCTTCTTCATCGATTACATAGCTAACTCTGGATGCGTATTGATCATCTTTATTTTTTACAGCGTGATAAGCCAATGCAATCTCCCTGTTTACGTCACAAAGTAATGGATAGGGAAAAGAAAATTTTTCCGCAAATGCCTTGTTATCACTTTCATTATCTAGACTGACACCAAAAATTTGAATGCCTTTATCCTCAAAAGTTTTAAAATCATCGCGGAAACCTTGTCCTTCGATTGTGCACCCTGGTGTATCTGCTTTGGGATAAAACCAGATAACAATTTTTTTTCCTCGATAATCTTTTAATTGAACGGCATTACCATTATGGTCGTTGACTGAAAAATCAGGTGCATCTGTTCCAGGTTGTAACATTACAATTCTCCTAACTAAAATGGGTTTTTTGGGTTGATTTTAAAATTAGATATTTTTTGGATTCTTAAAAGAAGCAATATTAAAATACAAAATTCTTAGGTTCTGGAAATATAGGTTTCACCCAACTCCAGATCTTCGGGCCTAGTGATTTTTATATTTTTTTCCGAACCCTCTATCACTTTTATAGGTGCCCCAAAATGTTCTATCAAAGTACCCTCATCCGTGCCATAAAAATTTTCTGAATTAGCTTTTTTAAAAGCTTCCTTTAAAATCTTATATTGAAAGGCTTGTGGGGTTTGTACCCTCCATAGATTTTCTCGTTCCACCGTTTCTGACACCAGACCGGAAGCATCCACCCTTTTAATAGTGTCGTGCACTGGAATCGCTGTTATCGCTGCTCCATATTCTCTTGCAGCATTAATGGTTTCCCGAATCATTTTATGCGACAAAAAAGGACGAACTCCATCGTGCACCAACACAATTTCTGATTTTTGTGGTGAAACCTCACAAAATCCATTATAGACAGAGTCTTGCCTTTTCAGGCCACCGACAATCACTTTTGTAACTATTGCTGGTTTTCCCAACCATTGATCACAGGCATTGTCATACTCTTTTTTTGGTACCACCAGAATCAATTCAGAAATTAATTTAGAATCTTGTAAGGCTTTCAGTGTGTAATATAGGATCGGTTTACCATTCAAATTCTGGAATTGTTTTGGAACCGTTCCACCCATACGAGTTCCAAGACCTCCAGCAGGTACAATAGCGCAAACACTCATTGGAAAATCCTACTAAAAAATTTGTTCAAAAACTTCGGGCAGATTTTTAACAAAAGAAACATCTATTCCATCGGTTGGTAAATTCTTTGTCTTTTTTGCTGAGTGCGGCACAATACATCGTTTGAAACCTAACCTTCGAGCTTCAATTAGCCGCGCATCAAGCTGCACAACGGTGCGAACTTCCCCAGTTAATCCTACTTCTCCCAATAAAACCATTTCAGGATCAATAGGCCGATTTTGAAAACTACTCGCAATGGCTGCCGCAACCCCTAGATCCAAGGCCGGTTCAGTTATTTTTATACCACCCGCAAGGTTTACAAAAATATCTTCTCCTTGAAGATTCATTCCCAGCCTTTTTTCCATAATCGCAATTAAAAGAGACATACGATTATGATCAAAGCCTGTTGCCATACGTCTAGGCATTCCAATCGAGGATGAGCTACTAACTAGAGCCTGCACTTCTACCAATAAAGTACGGCTACCTTCCAGAGTAGCAACAATAGCTGATCCTGCAGAATCCTCTGGCCGTTCTGCCAAAAACCACTCTGAAGGATTTTCAACAGGAGTCAAACCTGTCTGCGTCATTTGAAACACACCGATTTCAGGAGTGGGACCAAACCTGTTTTTTATTGCCCTCAGAGCCCGATAAACATGCCCCTGTTCCCCTTCGAAGTATACCACCGTGTCTACAATATGCTCCAAGGATTTAGGGCCCGCTATCGCACCATCTTTATTAATATGGCCTATCAAAAGTGTAGGCAGATTTCTCCTCTTGATCTCTTGAAATATTTTAAAAGCTACTTCACGAACCTGACCAATGCTTCCTGGTGCAGATTGTAAATCTTGTGTAAAAAAGGTTTGCACCGAATCGAGCACTAAAACCTCTGGTTGGGTTTTTTCGATCCATTGAATAATACCTTCAACACAAATTTCAGAACAAATGAGAAGGTTTTCAGAAAGAGCGTTCAACCGTTCCGCTCTCAATTTAATTTGTGAGCCCGACTCTTCTCCTGAAACATATAGAACTTTTCTACCCAGTTTTGCAAGGTGCCCCATGCTCTGCAGTGTAAGGGTAGACTTTCCTATTCCCGGCTCACCACCAATTAGAATTAATGATCCTTCAACCATCCCACCACCTAAAACTCTGTCAAACTCACCAATACCTGTCGTTAAGCGATACTCTGGATCAGTCTGGACCTGGGTAATAGGAAAAGGAGCGGGAGATTCGGATTTATTACGAGATTTAGAACCAGCAGGTTGAATTTTTCGTTCTTCAGCAAAACTGTTCCAAGAATTACATTCAGGACATTTTCCTAACCATTTTGGAACTTGATGACCACATTCTTGACAAATAAAAATAGTGTTTGTTTTAGCCATATAGCAAGGAAGACATAAATCCTTTGTAATGTAAATTTTGTAAAAAAATGGAGTTCTAAATTAAAAGGAAAGACCTGATAGCATTTCAATTCTTAATTTTTCTAACCCTTGTGGACACCAAAAACTATTTCTTATTCATGTTACGCAAGGTTTTTTTTATATCATCACCTCTTTGAATACTTACAGTGGTTTGTTTGCGCAGAATAGAGAGTTGTTTTTTTATGCTTTCTTGATTTTTTACTATACCTACTTGAGCCTTGTTTAGTTCACTCTGCACTTTAACCACTTGACCCAGTTTATCCTGCTCTGCCGCAATAACTTTTAATATTTCTATCAAACGCGAGAGCTTTTCATTCGCTAAATCTATTTTATCCTGATTCGCATTTTCTTTTCTAGAGGACTCCGTCAATTCTTTAATCACGGATTCTTCGAGGTGATTTGCCTGTAAGGTCAATTGAGAAGAATTCTCTATAAGCTTATTGACTTTTATATCCGCTAACTTCTCAAACTCCTGCACCTTGACCACGTTATCCTTTAAGATCCCAAGTACCTGCCTTGAAGCGGCATTATTAATTTGCAATTCTTTAGTGGCCGCAGAAAGCTTATTTATCTTTTCATCTGCAATCATCAGGTTTTTGTTATTTGTAGTAACAGACTTTTGGAGTTGATTCCCCTGGACGGCTAATTGCGAAGAATTCTCTATAAGCTTATTTATATTTGCACTGGCTAACTGCTCCAATTCCTGAACGTTGATCAAATTATTTTTTAAGACCCTGAGGGCTTGACTGGAAGTAACATTATTAATTTGCAATTCTTTAATGGCTGCAGCGAGTTTATTCATTTTCTCGTCTGCGACCTTCTGGTTATTATTGTTTACAGTAGTATGTTCTTTAACTGCAGTTAGATTTTTATTAATAGCACCTACCTTCGTAGTCAGATTTTTACCAATAACATCTAGTGTCGTCCTTGTATCTTCTACTCGCTTAATATTTTCTCCAAAAATTTCGATCAGCTTTTGATTTTTATGCTTTAAAACCTCTAATGCTTTTTCGTTCGTTTCACTTAACCTAGAAAGATATTGGAGAATAGTTGTCTTATTATTCTCGTTATCTTTCGCAATAGCGGGTATTACACTGGATATTAAAGTATCCTTGGTATCATCAAAACTTTTCTTTGTTGTATTCTCCAAAGCTTCCAATCTTTGTACTACTTTTTCCAATGCACTTTTATTTACTGCGGCAAAATTTTGAAAATTTTCTATACTCTTACTGTCGAACTGCTCCATATCTTGGGTCAGCTTACCCTTTAAACTGTTGAGCGATATTTTCTGCTCATTCTTGAAATTATCTAAGGTTTGATTTTGTTGATTTATTTTTTCTAGGACTGCATTGACTTCATTTTTTAATGTATTGTCAAAATCCTGTAATTTGGTATCGACTTTATCGAATGAAAGGGTTTGTTCTTTAAAATTGACATCAACGGTACCCTGTAATTGAGGAATGGTCTGTTTTATTTCTTCAATTTGTCGCAATAAATCCTCAAGCTGGTTCTGTAAGTTTTTTATTTCCTCTGTCTTAATGTCCATCAGGCGTGTATTAATTTTTTTTAAGTCCCTCCTAATGGAATTCATTTTTTTGTCGTCAACACCAATCAACTGAGCCGAGGCATTCAAAGGAAATAACGTTATAAATAATAATAAAAAAAAACTATTTGATATTTGTATTAGTCTCATAAATTTCTGTTTTTCCCATTACATAAGACAATCTAAAAAAAAAGACCGTGGAGGGAACAAACCCAACACGGCCTTATTATATACGATTTTTTGTGAACCGACGAAAGCAGCTTTATTTCGCTACCATAAAATGCGCCCTTCTGTTTTGAAACCAGCAGGTCTCGTTGCTATCAAAACAAAAGGGTTTTTCTTCACCATAACTTATTACATTTACCCGACTCGAATCAATACCCTGAGACACCAAGAACTTCTTGGTAGAGTGAGCACGACGTTGACCAAGGGCAATATTATAGTTGTTTGTTCCTCTTTCGTCACAATGCCCTTGAATTTCTATTTTCATTCTGGGATTGTTTTTGAGGAATTGAGCATTTTGCTGAAGCGTTTTTTTGGCATTGTTATCAAGATCGTATTTATCAAAATTAAAATGGATATCCTGCAGTTTCGTGGTTTCTTCATAAGGAAGCAAACGTCCTTCTGGCCCTCCGCTAATACCACCTCTGCCGGCACTGCCGCCAATACCACCACTGCCAGTATTCCCATCATTTTCAGCAAGAAAAGGGTTTTCCGCAGAAAAAGAACCGTCCGATCCATTATCAATATTTGCTTTGCCGCCTTTGCCAAATTCGCCCATATTAGAACCACCAGGTCCATCTGAAAAAGAATTTTCAGCAATCGTATCTGTTCCTGCTCCAGTACTATCACTGGGTCCTTCTAAAATTGGCTCTTCGCTAAAAAAGTCAGAAGCTGAAGAGGAACCACCAGAACCACCTATTTCCCCAGTACCACTAGTGCTCTCATCGGTCTCTTCTTCCGTTGGACTTGCGTTGGATGCTGTAAAATCAGAATCTTCTATTCCGCCATTTGAAGTTTCTATTTCAGGGGGCATGATTTTCTTCGAACATGCTGTGGATAAAAACATTATGCAAATTACTGCAAAAACCATTTTCCAATTAAATAAACTCATGTAATAACCTCGCCTAAAGTTGTCCCCGATTAAGTTTAAAATTTAAATAAACAAAATCTCCGTATCCAACATTTCTTATCAAAAAGTAGTTAAATCTCAGATTTCATTGATATTATAAAAATTAAGTATGGAGATATTACCATATAATTATATAAAATTTTTATAAAATATTATACATATTTTATTATTATTACATAACCTTCTAAATTCTAAAGATTTTGATTTTAAAGCCTGTAGGATTTTTGAAGAGGTATGTTTGAATGTTAACGGAAACTTTTTCATCTGACAATGTTTTTTTCAAATTTTTATCTCTAATGTTTTGAATAAGGAGACCAGGAAGGGCTGTGGCTTTTACCAGAAAAAGTTAATTGACGAATTGCCTTACTTCCTAGACGCTGAATAAAAATATTGAAACCACTATTGGTTCTTTTACGAAATACTAGAAACCGGCCATCAGGAGACCAGCTAGGTTGTTCTGAACTTCCAAGACTTGAAGTGACAACCTGACTTTTATGTGTATTCAAATCATAAACACTTATTTGAAATTTTCTGCCTTGCCGTGAGGTATAAGCAATCTTGTCACCATCTGGAGACCAGGCCGGATTGTCATTGTAGGAAGAACCAAAAGAAATTCGAGTTACTTTTCCGCTGTCCCCTTTTTCGGAATCCATAATATAAATTTGTGGAGATCCAGTACCTGAGCGATCTGAAGTGAACGCAATTTTCTTTCCGTCAGGAGACCAGGTAGGTGAAGTATCAATATTAAAATGTCGCGTCAATCGCGACAACTTTCTATTTCTTTTGAGCAGGTATATTTCGGAATTTTGGTCTCGACTTAACACCAAAGCAATCTTTTGCATATCCGGTGACCAAGCTGGTGCCGCATTTAAACCTGGCAAACGGTTCAGGGTTTGACGTTTTTCACCGGAGGTATCAATCATTATTAAATCTGGATTATGTGCGGCATAAGAGGTGTAGACGATCCACTTTCCATCCGGAGACCAAGAAGGACTTAAATTGACAGAGTTGTCATTCGTTAATTGACGCAAATTATAACCATCAAAGTCTACCAGCCAAAGTTCTTTAATACTCTTTTCCTGAGTCAGTAAGGTTATCTGCGTTTCTGCAATGCCACGCTTGCCAGTCAATTGCATCACTACTTCATCGGCAAATCGGTGAACTACCTTGCGAAGTAATTTGGGGGAAGCCTTATAACGCTTACCCAACATAAATCTTTTATTTACTGCATCGTATAGGCGAAAAGTAAATATTTGTCCTTTTTCTTTTGGCAACATTCCATATTCGGTTTTAATAACCCACTGAGCTCCAACCTGTCGCCAACTCCTATAATCGACTTTAGAATTAGATCTCTCGATCTTTTCTAATTCTTCATATAAAGGTTTTCTTAAAAGAGAAAATAACTCTGAAAAAACCAGGTCCTTTTTTAAAATTCCTTTTGCTTCTTTACCGATCCCCTTAACATCAGATTCATCTCCTTTAAAAACAAAATCCGTGATAGCTAAAACAACTTTTTTCTGAGTTTCTTTTTTAACATCCAGCCTCATACCAGATTGAGCTTCAGCTTTTACGCAAAAGAAAAAAAGAAGGGTAATTAATAACCAGGAAAATATATATCCCGCTCTATTGGTCTTTAGGTACATATTTGAAATAAATACTAAGTAAAAGATTGGATTTCGTTAACTCTTTTGGAAATTTTGGAAACGGAACCGAGTCCATGACTGCACGAACAGCAAGGGTATCCAAGACCTCCACTCCGGAGCTTTGTTTAATAAATGGTTTGTCAATATTACCTTTTGGAAAAATATGAAACGCAATAATAGCCTCCTTACTGTGCTCTTCTGCCAGAGGGTCACGCCAATTTTTATATATTTTTTCTCGAATCAATAAGGCATAGAGAGATTGAGCATCGGCCCCCGGGGTTCCCTCCTTTTCAGAGTAAACAAATGAGTTGTCATCACTTGGTATCTCTGTCTTTCGCGGGGTGTCTGGGAGGGTCCTCAACTTGCTTTGATACTTGGACTCATCTAACTTAGCATCAGCAATTACCACCGCCACCCTGGAAGAGGCTACGGAAATCGATTCTAATTTTTTAAGAACAGACTCATAAACCTTATTTGGCTTCTCTTCCACAACAACCTTTGCAAGCGATTCCCTTTCATCCTTTTTATCTGTTGAATCTAGTTTAGCTAAATTTTCAAGTTCATTTAAGAGGTTTCTTTTCTCAACAAAAGATACTTTTTCCCTATCTATCTTTTTCTTTACTGGATCAGGTTTTTTTACTACTTTTTTCTGTTCAACTAACTCTTCCATTTTTAAATCATCAAAATTTTCCAGTAAGTTTTCGATTGCAGGTTGTTGTTTTTCTAATTCCTTCTGCTCAAAAGCCTTTGCTGCTTTTAAATCATCGATACCTTCCACCAAATTTTTTGTCACAGGTTGCTTTTTCTCTTTCTCTTTCTGCGTAACCACCTCTTCCATTTTAAGATCATCAAAATCTTCCAGCAGATTTTTGATCTCGGGTTTAGGAACTTTTTTCTTTGCAATTTGTATCTTTTTATTCTTCAACCTTTTCAGTTCACGAAACGTTTCTTCCAAATCAGTCTTTTTATTTTTTGGCTTAGCAGTAGGCTTTTTAGGCTTTTCTAGCCTTGCTAACTGATCGAGTTCTTCAAGCATTTTTTTTGCAGGTAATGGAGCAACTGCAGCCGCTTTTTTGTCTAAATCTTTAAGAGCATTGATTATCTTGTTTGTTTTCGGTTTTGATTGTTTTTTAACAGTTTTGTTTAACACCAAACTCTTTTTGTTGTTCTTTACGGGTTTCTTACTTTTCTTAATAGATGAACTACTTTGTTTAATTGCTGTATTTTCCTTTTTTACAAACTTCTGCTTAATGGACGATATTTCTCCGGAAGAAATTTCAACCACGTTGACCATAAAAGCGGGGATCACAGGTTTTACTTCGAGGGAAGGCTTTGGAAGAAACAAAGCAAACGTGAGAATGAACAAATGCAAAAAAACAGAGAAAACAAGCATCTGGTTGAAATCTATGGACTGAGGAAACTCTACTCTCATGGGTTTTAAGGCTCGGTCACCATTCCAATATTCTCGACGCCCGCCGCTTTAACCGTTGCCATAATATGCATGACAAATCCATAATCGAGCATTTTATCTGCACGCAAATAAATACTGGAATCTTTATTCTTCCCAATATACTGTTTGACCTTCCGAGTCAAAGCCATCAGGTTTACAAATTCTTCCTGATTCCAATAAATTTTTTTATTACTTGTGACGGTTATCGTGGGAATTTCCTTAATAGGGATAGGGGCGATTGATTCTTTGGGCAACTGGACATCCATACCATGTTGCATCAAGGGAGCCGTTATCATAAAAATCACTAATAACACCAGCATAACATCCACAAAGGGAGTTACATTAATATCAGCTAGAAAAGGTCGTCGTCGTTTTAACATTGCTTTTTTTCAGGAGTGAACTCGCTTTATTTCTCCTCTCAATCATTGCAAAAGGTCAAGAGAGCTATCTTTTTCATTTGAAGGCATAAAGTTTTTTTCAGCTAAATAGATAAAATCCTGGCAAAAATCATCCATACTGGAAGTAAGAACAAAAACTTTATTATTTAGATAGTTGAAAAAGATAACCGCGGGGATAGCTGCAAACAGCCCAGCAGCTGTAGCAATTAGAGCTTCTGCTATTCCAGGTGCCACACCACCAATACTCGCAGTACCCTGAACCCCAATAGATCGAAAAGAATGCATGATGCCCCAAACAGTGCCAAACAAACCGATAAAAGGGGTCGTACTGCCCGTTGTCGCTAAAAACTCCAGACGCTTGGAAAATCGTTCCACTTCTCGATTGATAGATTTATTTAAAGCAAGACCGATTCCTTTTATATCTCGATCCGTTAGTTTTTCTCCAGTAGATAAAGGCTTCTTCCCACTTTTTTTCCTATCTTCCTTTGCCATTTCCTGAAATAAATATAACTCGCGATATCCGGTTAAAAATAATCTAGCCAAAGGACTTAACCTCAAATTTTTGGCGAAGTTATATATCTGCGTCAAGTTTTCGGTTTTTGTAAACACTTCAAGAAACCTATTGTCCTCTTCTTTTGCAGATCGATAAACAAAAAATTTATTCAACATAATAGCCCACGAGGTAATCGAGAAAATCAAAAGTGTTAACAAAACACCTTTTGCCATTATGCTCGATTGCATTACCAGTTCTACAACACCTAAGGGTTGGTCAGGAATCATGCTCTATATCTCTTTGCGAGAAGGTTGGATTCAAAGGAGGGCGCCAACATTTATTATTAAATTTTATTTATATAATTCAACAGCTCACTTTAATTAAATACAAAGGTTAAGTCAAATATTAATAAGGTAAGAAAATAACCAGATTAAGGAGGGTTCCATAAATCAAAAAAGCTTTTTATATTAGGTTTTAACCCGTTCTAGGTATTCGCCAGAGGTNGTCGAAACTTTTACTGATTCACCAATTTTAATAAACTGGGGCACCGTGATCACTAAGCCTGTTTCCAAGGTTGCAGGTTTTCCTGAGCCGGACGCAGTAGCTCCTTTCAACCCAGGTTCTGTATCTGTTACCTTTAACTCAACCATTTCAGGAAATGATACCCCGATCGCCTCATTTTCACAAAATTCTACAATGATACGGGTATTGGGNAACATAAACTTTTTNCCATCCCCTATTATTTTTTCATCCAAAAAAATCTGTTCATATGTTTCACAATTCATAAAGCAATAACCCGATGGATCTTCGTAAAGAAATTCCATATCCACTTGCTCCATTTCGGCGCGTTCGACGCCTTCGTCCGCCCGGAATTTGATTTCAGTCTGTGTACCATCCTTCAGCTTTCGTAACTTAGCTTGCATGAACGCTCTGCCTTTTCCGGGTGTTCGATGCTCAGCTGACATAACCCTATACAAATCTCCCTTTACCTTAATCACGTATCCCGAACGCAATCCATTACCATTTACAAATGTGACCATTATTTTATCCCTTAAAAGAACAAATTTTTTATTCGATATTTTTATGAGCTTAGAGAAAACCAGATTGTGTGATTATATAGAGCAGGCCTAGAGAATCAAGAAAAAACAAGAAAACACTTATCTACATCTCATTTATTTTAAAAANATGAATTGTCCGCTCTGCAATAAGACAGCAAAACTTTTTTTGAAGGGAGAAAACAGACAATATGAAATATGCAATAATTGCGGATTGATTTTTGTTCCCAACAAGTTTCATCTTAATCAAAAATCTGAAGTTGAGCGATATCGTGAACATGAAAATAGTCTTAACAACACAGGTTATGTGACTATGTTCATGAATAAAATCTCCCTTATTAAAGATCACTGCCCAAAAATAAAAACTGCTTTAGATTTTGGATGTGGATATGAACCGGTTTTAAAAACCTTATTGGAAAAAGAAAAAATTGAGACTGAAATTTATGACCCTAATTTTTTTCCAAATTTTCCAATCAACAAAACTTTTGATTTGGTTATATCAACAGAAACCTTTGAACATTTCAGAAATCCAATGGACGACATTAAAAAAGCTGTAAATAGTATCTCACCATCGGGTTTTCTCGCTGTGATGACCCGATTTTACCCGTTAGAGCAAAATAAGCCCTGCAAAAAATCATTTACAGAATGGTATTACCAGCGCGACCCTACTCATATCGCTTTTTATACTTCCAAAACTTTTCAATGGCTGACTAAAAAATTTGGTTTATCAATCATTTTAGATAACGGGTTTGATTTTGCTCTATTTAAAAAATCTCTTTNGAAGTAAAAAAAATGCCCTCCCCCTTTTATTAAAAAATTTGTTATAAAAGTGTTTTTTGAATAANGGTTAATACCATGTTGATTCAATACAAACTTTTTTAAACTTAAACCAAGAGGAAGTATGGCAGGCGAATATATATTTACGATGCAAAGCCTTATAAAACGTTANGGNCGNAACGAGGTTCTTAATGGAATCAACCTNAGTTTTTATCATGGTGCAAAAATCGGTATCGTCGGTGAAAACGGGTCNGGCAAATCAACCCTGCTAAAAATAATGGCCGGGGAAGATAACGAATTCGAAGGTCAGGCCGCCCCGCTTAAAGGCGCTACTATTGGTTTNCTCCCACAGGAACCTGTTTTGGAAGATGAATTAACTGTGCGGGAAAATGTTGAGCAGGCTTTTGGGGACATTAAAAAAATGATCGATGAGTTTAATGAAGTAAGCGCTAAAATGGCCGAACCCATGTCAGATGACGACATGGAAAAAGCAATGGAAAAAATGGGGCGACTGCAAGATCAAATCGATGCCGTTGATGGCTGGGAACTCGACCGCCAAGTAGAGGTCGCCATGGATGCTTTGGTCTTGCCTGCTGATGACCAAAAGGCCGGAACCCTCTCAGGAGGAGAGGCTCGGCGTGTGGCCTTATGNAAACTACTGCTGCAAAAACCCGATATGATTCTTCTCGACGAACCCACCAACCATCTTGATGCAGAAACCGTACAATGGCTGGAGGANGCACTTTCCAGTTATCCTGGTAACGTTATTGTCTCAACGCATGACCGGTATTTTCTGGATAATATTACCAAATGGATTCTTGAACTTGAAAGCGGTAAGGGAAAACCCTTCGAAGGTAATTANTCTTCGTGGTTGGAACAAAAAACAGAAATTTTACGAAGGCGAGAAAAAAGTGCTTCTACGTTACAAAAACGACTCGATAAAGAATTGCAATGGTTACGGGAAACTCCCGGTGCGCGCCGCAAACATAATAAGGGAAGAATTAACGAGTATGAAAAGTTATCCTCCCGTAAAGTAGATATGGAAGACAATACCCTGGAAATACAAATTGCACCTGGCCCGCAACTTGGAGAACAAGTTATTGAAGTGGATTTATTAGAAAAAGGTTACGGAGGCGATGCTATTTTCAAAGATCTCAGCTTTTCTATTCCACGAGGAGCTGTAGTGGGTTTAATTGGTCCTAATGGTGCAGGAAAAACCACCCTCTTTAAATTAATAGCAGGGGAAGAACAACCGGATTCGGGAACCTTGAAACTCGGGTCTACCGTGCAGCTATCTTACGTCGATCAGCATCGACATGACTTGAATGCGGATAGTACCGTATTTGAGGAAATTACAGGAGGAACGGAGCATATTGAGGTTGCCGGAAAGACGATCAATTCACGCGCTTATGTAGGNCGCTTCAACTTTAAAGGACCCGACCAACAAAAAAAGGTGGGAGAACTTTCTGGCGGTGAACGCAACCGAGTCCACCTTGCAAAGTTATTGCGACGAGGTGGCAATGTACTTNTATTAGATGAACCCACTAATGATCTCGATGTTACCACTTTGCGAAATCTTGAAAATGCAATCCTCGATTTCAACGGCTGCGCATTGGTAATCAGTCATGATCGATTCTTCCTAGATAGAATTTGCACCCATCTTCTGGTATTTGAGGGAGAAAGCAAAGTGAGATGGTTCGAAGGTAATTTTGAAGAGTATCAAGAAAAAAGGAAAAAGGAGCTCGGGGGAAAAGAAGAGAATCGACGCTCAAAATATAAAAAACTGACCATACACTAATTCATATTTTATTTTACAAACTGCCTGACATAATGGATCAAGACCCATATTTCCCAGTCAGCAAGGTCTGAATANGATGGCATAGAGGTGCCCTTGATTCCATTCTTGATTGCCCAGAACATCTGACCATCCGAAATATTTTTTATGGTTTCTTTGCAGGTAAAGTTTCTTGCCGGTGGGTTGGCCTGCAAGCCGAGTTCNCCGGTTCCATCGCCTCTTATTCCATGGCAATGTACACATTGCAGCGGCTTCGCTTTTTTTAAATATAGTATTTCCCCCTTTTTTAAACGCTTGTCCGTCAATTCAAGAGGATTAGTCAATTTTAAAAATTTGGCAGGAGCACTTTTGGTAGTTCTTTTTTGAGGACATTGACCCGTGTCTGCCTGAACAGCTAATACTGGTGNCACCCCGAAAACTAAANCAGCAAGAAAAAAAACAATTTTTATTTTTTTNATNATTANAAATTACTAANNAATACAAAANTTTTNCTAAACNGCCTGTAACNANGGCCAGAANNCTAATANACTTTNAGCATTTANTATTGCCATGAGTAAGTNGTCAAGACTCCTCATACTTAGCTCTCATTTTTAAAATCGTCGTAATATTTTTTGAATTTTCTTCCTTTAAGTTTGCAAATTTCTTATTGATAGTGTTTAACCTACCAATTAGCGTCGAAATTA
>NZYH01000064.1 GCA_002697825.1 Nitrospina sp.
GCATTAAGCTGGTTATATCGGTATATAAAGTTAGGATTAAGCCAGCAACTGCAAGATAGTTTGAGGAAGCAGATTAGCCTGTCCCACCATCGCCGTTGAAGCTTGTACCAAAATCTGGTTTCGCGTCAACAAAGCTACTTCTTCAGCGATGTCAGCATCTCGAATGCCAGATTCTGCAGCTTGCAAGTTTTCTATAGAGATCGATAGATTAGAAATACTTCTTGCCAGTCTATTCTGTACTGCACCTAATTTACCTCGCCCCTGTGTAACAGAACCGATAGCCGCGTTAATGGAGGTTAGTGCGGTCAAGGCATTACTTGCACTGGTTACCGAAAGCGCGCTTAATTCAAGGCTGGAAGAGCTTACTTGTCCAAGACCAACATCCGTATTCAAGTTGATCCGACTGCTGCTACCGCTGTTGATACCGACTTGGATAATAATTTGGTTATTAGAGGATACAGAAGACCCCAAAGATCCATCAACTAAACCAATCCCGTTAAATGTGGTGGTTGCTGAGATACGATCAATTTCATTTCTTAATGCGCTAAACTCTAATTGAATTGATTGGCGTTCAGTCGAGCCAACCGTACCGGTTGCAGCCTGGGAAGCCAACTCGCGAAGTCGAATTAGAATGCTTGATTGTTCGTTGAGAGCACCTTCTCCAACGTTGATGAGCGAAATTCCGTCGTTTGCATTTCTTACAGCTTGACGAAGTGCTCTAATATCCGAACGCAAACCTTCTGAAATAGATAGACCTGCTGCATCATCCGAAGCTCTATTAATCCTAATACCGGATGAGATGCGTTCAACAGATTGGGTTAGACGTTCGTTGTTTTTGCTCAAGATCCTTTGAGCATTAAGCGAGGGTATATTGTTGAAAATTCTTACTGGCATATCCCTAATCCTCCACCATGAGTTAGATATTTGCTGCGATTAATTTTTTGTTTAACTGGTACTGCTTGCCCCTGAAGGATATTGTTTAATGTGGTTTTCCTTCAGTTTTCCACCGTTTGCTTAAAAAAGTACTTTATAAGCTTGATTAAGCAGCTATTTTAGTTAGGCAACTTTGAATCTCCGATTCAGGTTACTTGCCTAGCTAATTTAGGTTATCGACCAGAAAAGTTAGAACTTTAACAAAAGTTGTAAAAATTATTGTTTTTTGGTGCGCCAGTCTTTTTGCTTAATCTTTGAATTTAAAGCTGACACTTGAGGGTGGGTATCCAAAAACTTAATAACATTTTCAATATCAAGGTTAGACGGGGGAATGGGATGAAGTTGGGAAAATATTTTTTCCATTAAGGCGAAATCTTCTGGGGTATCTACTGTTAAACGAAAAGGACAATTTTTTAAATAAGTAGGTGGCTCGACATGGGTAATTGTAAATTTATCATGGTGGTCATGAAACCAGGTGGTAACATGCTCTTGATATTTTAATTCATGGGCCTGCTGCTCTATATTTTTTAGTGTTTCAAGACGGACGACTTCACAGCCGACTCCTAAAGGAATTTGATCGCCTGGTACAGTATAGTCGGCATTCGATTCTATATGCGCTGTTATCAAAGACCGCAAAAGAGGGATATCTATAAGAGGGTTATCACCGCAAACTCTAACCAAATGTTGGGCTCCGATGGCCTTTCCGGCCTGAACAAATCTGTCTAGGACATTATCTTCAGAACCTTGGAACACATTTACCTTCAGATTTTTAGCGATTTTAATGAGAGGCGCTTCTGTTTTTGCCTGGGTTGTAGCAAGTTGAATTCGATCAATTTCTGGAACCTCTTGCAATCGATTGATGATATGCTCAAGAATAGAAAGTCCTGAAAGCAGATGGGAACTCTTCCCCGGTAAGCGAGTTGACCCCATCCTAGCTTGAATAATTGCTGCAACCATGATTTCTAGAATTAAGATAATTTGGGTGCGGTTATTGTAACCTTTTGAAAGTTATTTGTAATGTCGAAAAAATTAAAACCATTGATCCGGCCTCCAAAACTGAATCTAGAAGATAAAGTTGGTGTGGTGACTCCGGCAGGACCGGTAGATAAAAAACAATTACAAAAAGGTTTGGATGTGATTTCTGGCATGGGGTTTCAACCAGTTTTGGGGAAATATGTTTATACCCAGTCACGTTTTTTCGCCGGCACCGATTTACAGCGAGCAAAAGATGTTATGGATATGGTCCGCAATCCTGAAATTAAAGCAATTTTTTGTGCGCGTGGGGGATATGGAACAAATCGGATTCTTGAACATTTAGATGCCAAGGCGATTCGGACTCATGCAAAAATTTTTGTCGGGTCCAGCGATATTACGTTGCTACTTCATTACCTATATCTTTATTGCGGCTTGGTAGGGGTTCATGGTCCTATGGTTGCAGGTAGTTTTGGTCGGGCTCCAATGAAACAATCGCGGGAACAATTCAAAAATATTTTGATGGGAAAGCCATCCTCTCTTTTTTGTCGAAAGGCCAAAGTATTTTCAAAAGGATCTGCAACGGGGAAAATTACGGGCGGTTGTTTAACTCTTCTTTGCCGATCTCTGGGAACCCCTTATGATATAAAAACTTATAACCGTATTCTTTTTATAGAGGATGTGAGTGAGCCTTTATATAAACTGGATGGTATGTTGTGGCAGTTGAAAGCAGCAGGAAAGTTTAAAGGGGTGAGGGGAATTGTTTTTGGTGAAATGGTCAACTGCAATCCACAAAAACCCGGAGATGGAAAGCTGGAAAACATCCTTTCNGATTTATTTCCAAAACCTGACATACCAATCCTAACCCATTGCCCGATAGGCCATAGTAATGAGATATGGACACTTCCTTTTGAGACCCAAGCAACACTTAACACATCGATAAAAACTTTAGANCTGAAAAACTGCGGAGTCAAGTAAGGCGAATGCAAACACCTTTTTTTTGTAGNTAATGTTTGGTTTCCTCAATAGTNAATTCCTTGAAATGAAAAATTGAGGCAGCTAAAACTGCGTCNGCTTTACCTTCATTTATCACCTGGTAAAGATGTTCCAAGGTTCCTGCTCCTCCTGATGCGATTATTGGAATGGTTACGGCTTCTGAAATAGAACGGTTTAATTCTAAATCGTATCCTCTTTTTGTCCCATCCCGGTCCATACTGGTTAACAAAATTTCACCAGCCCCGTAGGTTGCCATTTNTTGAGCCCATTTAACTACATTTATAGCTGTTGGGGTTCTTCCTCCATGGATATAAACCTCCCAAGCGGAGGCTATGTCATTTTCATTCAAAAGTAAATCAGGATGAGCATCTGTCCAACTGGGTATAGAAGCTTCATCAGCTGCCGCCTTAGTTTGTTTGGCATCGATAGCCACGACAATGCACTGACTTCCAAAACACTTTGCTGCTTTTTGGACAAAGGTGGGATCTTTAACGGCAGCAGAATTGATAGCGACTTTATCGGCCCCAGCTTTTAACAGGTTTCGAATATCCTCTAAAGTGCGAACGCCACCACCTACTGTAAGAGGCATAAATACTTGTTCTGCAGTCCGTGCGACAACATCCAGAATGATATTGCGTTTTTCATGTGAAGCGGTAATGTCCAAAAACGTTAGCTCGTCAGCACCTTCTTTTTCATAGGCTGCGGCAATCTCGACCGGGTCTCCCGCGTCACGCAAATTTACAAAATTTACCCCTTTGACCACGCGGCCATCTTTAACGTCAAGGCAGGGTATGATGCGTTTAACAAGCATAATTACTAAACGAGATTTTTGGCATCNCGATAAGACAAGGTTTTGTCGTAAAGCGCTTTTCCGATTATGACACCTTCTACACCTGAAGTTTCAAGCTTTTTCAGGTTTTCGATGTCTTCCAGGCAACTTACTCCTCCAGATGCGATGACGGGTAATTGCGCTGCTTCTGAAAACTCTTGGATCCTTTCAAGGTTGGGACCTTGAAGCATTCCATCGCGGCTAATATCTGTAAATATAAATCCAGCAATCCCATAACCACGCATCTTAATGGCAAGATCGGTTGCTTTTTGCTCAGAAACTTCAACCCAGCCTTTAACAGCCACTAATCCGTCTCGGGCATCAATACCAACAATTATTTTTCCCGGAAATTTTTTGCAGGCTTGTTCCACAAACTCAGGTTCTTTTTGAGCAATGGTTCCCAAAATAACTCGGTAAACTCCAGCATTTACATATTCTTCAATTGCGGAAAGGGTTCGAATGCCTCCCCCTACNTGAATATCAATAGAACTGCTATATATAATTTCTTTTACAATTTTTGAATTTTTAGGGCAGCCCTCAAAGGCTCCGTCCAAATCAACAACATGAATAAGNTGCGCGCCTTCTTCGTCCCAATGATTAGCCATTTCTTGGGGATGATCAGAGTAGATCGTTTCTTGATTAGCTTTACCCTGGGAAAGGCGTACACACTTACCATTTTTTATGTCTACTGCAGGTATAATTTTCATTANATTTCTTGGGTTTATTTTTTATAAAGGCAGATATTAGCAAATTTTAAGNACAACCTCGAATAATTATAGTTTGTGAAGCTATTATAGTTTGTAAATGAATCAACAANAATTAATTGAACNTGCCTGATTGCTAATTTTACCCTTAGCGTTATATAATCTCCTTCCTTATTTAGTGCGTTCCTCCCTCAACTTCTTATTGGAAACTTGGATTAGGTGTATGGCTTTTAAAGTTGAAAAATCTGATTTGGAAGGGGTTTTAATAATCGAACCGGCTATCCATATCGATCCCCGGGGAAGTTTTTTCGAAAGCTTCCAAAAAGAAAGATACAAGGAATTAGGAATAGTAGAAGAGTTTGTGCAGGACAACCAGTCGGTTTCCCAAAAACATACCATTCGTGGGCTCCACTATAGAGTGGAACCTGGGCAATCAAAACTGGTAAGAGTTATTCGAGGTGAAGTTTTTGATGTGGTGGTAGATATTCGAAAAAACTCTTCTACTTTTGGCCAGTGGAGGGGATATNAACTTTCAGATGCCAACTATCTTCAAATTTATATCCCGGCGGGATTTGCCCACGGCTTTTGTGTTCTCAGCGAGTCAGCAGAATTTTTATATAAGGTTTCAGAATATTATGCNNCAGAAAAAGAAAAGGGCNTTATGTGGAATGATCCNGAAATTGGNATCGAATGGCCTACTNCGAATCCTTTTCTCTCCGAAAANGATAAAGGCAACCCCGCATTAAAAGATTTGTAGCGAGCCAGGAAAAGCGAGGCAAATTAAGTTTTACTGGTAACGAGTTTTTTGAATTCGTTATAAGCTTTNCTCACAGTCTCTTCAATATCAAGTTCCGAGTCACTCTCTATATTTGAAATATTTTTNACTAAAGTCTCATCTAAACTGTTTTTAAGCTGTTTTTCAAAGTTTNAAGATCCCATTTCATTTTTGTAGAGAGTTAAAATTTCTTCAGCTATCGTTTTTCCGGGTTTGCTGTCCATTATTTTGTCGTAGTCAAAACCTTTTTTTTCTCCAAACTCTAACAAACGGTTAATTTTTCCAGATATTTGTTCGTAGTTCTCTTCACCAATGGTGTTGTGAACAGATTTTGCAAAAACGGGAAGGAGGCAATCGGGTAAATCTAATTTTCTTATGTCTTTCCATATCAAATTCTGTAGGAAAAAACGTCCAACGTGTTCCTTACGTTGATCCCGGTCTTTCTTTTTCATCCGTTTTTTCGTACGATTTCTTTCTCTATCTGGATCACTTTCAGAAGAAGAAGCTCCTTCATCCATAAGTTGAGCAAACATAGCCTGTGTACTTGATTCAGATAGTTTGAGCTGCTCGTCAAGGCTGAGGTCAGAATTGTCCGAAGCGATTTTTAAAATTTTAAAAATGATATCTTGCCTTAAAGTATCACTCATTCGATATTGTACTAATTAAGGGTTTAAGGTAATTGACTTATTTAGTATGGATTAACGAATAATATTGTTAGCTTTCTTTTCGGCTGTTCAGGCTTTTATACGAGTTCTTTTGGAGAAAATCCTATCATAAATTTTTAGAAATAAACAATATCCCCCTTTCCAATCCACATAAAGCATTGAAAAAATTNAGGTTAAATGTTTTCTGTTCTTTCCTGATTTTTTCTTATGTTTACATGTGGNNCTGCCGATAACAATATAGAGAGAAAAAAGATTATTAGCAATTGAGACGAATTTTTATCATGACACTTGAAATCCCAGACATAAATCTGAAGCGACCTCTGAGAGAGGAACGCACTAGTAATGCTTCTGTGAGTGCTTCTGTTTCAAGCGAATTAAATATCAGGACTCAGGAAGGGGATCTTGTGAATCTTTCTTTCTCAAATGAACAGTCCGTGCAAGAGTCGAGCACTCAATCTAAATTACAAGATTCTCAATCGCTTCAAGAAATCAGTACCGTTGCTCAGGCTGCTTCCAGTTACTCCATTTCTGTGCAAGGAGATTTAAACGAAGAGGAGTTGGCCGCAATCAATAAACTCGCTGCAGATATTAAACCCATTGCCAGTGAATTTTTTACAANTGCAGTATTTGATTTTGAAAACTCCAGTAATGTTNTAGCTGATAACTTAGATGTACTCCAGGAAGTGNAATTAACCCTCGAACGNACNATCGTTGCANCTTTCTCAACACAGACAGTTAATGAATTACCAGAAGAAGGTTTGTCATCAGAAAATGTTGAGGCNGCATTGACCAATCCAACTTCNGCTCTGGAAACAGANGGNATTCGNGATTTTCCTGCTTTGGTACAGGCAACAATGGATGCAGTTTTTGAGGCTGAAGCCGCTGAGGCTCCCAAGGCAAGCACGATACTCCGTTCTTTAAATGACCTTTTAGAATTCCTCCGTCAACGTTTGGTAGAATTTTTTGGTCCTGAAGACATTGAAATTCCTCCAGAAGTCCTGGCTCAAATAAAGGGCGAAGCCAATACCGCTAAGCCTTCTGCCCCCGAACCTTCTCAATAAAAGCAGGTTTTCTTAGCTCATTTCTTTAAATAGAAATGAAACCTACAAAGTTTATTTCTGGATTCAATTTTTCGTGACAACGCTTTGCTATTAAGTTGCATTAGATTATTGATGTCTAAGGTGGGGAACTAGATATTTGTTGTGTTTTGATAGGTTGACATTGCGCAGCATTTTGCTGCGTGACTTAAGCCTAAAAATCAAGGCATCAGAGCACCATTATTTATATCTATGGTTTGTCCGGTTAGTGAGGTTTGTTGTTCGGAGAATAGGTAGTTTATGAATTGTGCTATTTCTTCTGGTTCTGACATTTTACCCAGAGGTACTTGTTTCATTGCTTCCTGATAGGCTTGCTCTTTTGTGATTTTTAAAGCATCAGCAAATCCATCTATTCCTTCTTGAGCCATATCAGTATTGACCCAGCCAGGACAAATTGCGTTAATTAGAATTTTATTACCACTATGCTCGGCAGCAAGTGAGCGAGTGAGACCAAGCAACCCTGCCTTAGAAGCGCAATAGGCTGAATAACCCGGTACGCCCAACCTTGCTAGAATAGATGAAAGGATTACCACTTTTTTAAAAGGTGCGTCATCCTTTTTAAGATAGGGCAGGCACTCCTGTATAGTTTGGTAGGTTCCTGTCAGATTTGTTTCTATTACTTCACGCCAGCGGTCTTTTCCTCCATAAGTATTTTCACCACCTATGCCAGCATTTGCCACCAGGCCATATAAGGACTTGATATTATTATTTTGCAAAACAGATTTTACACTACTAATTTTACGTATATCACAGGTATGTGTTAAGTGATTTTCTGGGTTGTTTAGTTTAGTTTTTGTTTTTTTCAAATTATCGAGGTTGCGTCCGCAGAGAATCAACGAAAACCCTTGCTTGGCTAGAGCTTCTGATATGGATCTCCCGATCCCTGTTCCTGCGCCGGTTATTAAAACAAGTTTGGACATGGGGTACTTATTTTATAAAGCTCTTTCAGAGGGCTGGTTTCTGGAGGGATTTAATAAAATTTTTATATATTCAGCTAGTGTTTCAGCTTTTTTAGTTTCATTAGAATTTTTATAAACTTGAATCAGATTATTGAGCATGCGAATAAGAGTTTCCCGCTGTGTTGACTGTGAAAGGAAATGTTCTTCGAAGGGATAACCAAATTGCTTGACAAGTTGAATGCATTCATTTTTTGTCAACAACCGACCTTGATGAAATGGATCAAAGTAAATAGGTTCTTTCGGTAAACTGTATTTCACAATATAATGACCAGGCATACCAACGCCAACAATAGGAAGATTTAGTCGTTTCGCCAATAAAACACAAAGTGCCGAAAGTGTGATTGGTAAACCGGTATGATTTTCCAAAACCTTATTAATAAAACTATTATCTGGATCATGGTAGTTTTCTTTATTCCCCTTGAATCCCATTTTTTGGAAAAGAAAATTTGTGAAAGCTCTTACAATCTCGGTTGGTTCAGAACTGTCAACCAAAACCTCTGAGAGTTTCTGTGCTAGATCATCTAGTTTTTGGTGGCAATCATTGGGATCTATTTCGGGGTAACCAAATTCCATTAACAGCATCATTCCAGTTTCCAGATCAATATCTTTGCCTAGACCTTTATGCGCCAATAACCTAAATTTTTCCCCAAGTTTTTTTGGAAGAATATTTTTGATTACTAAATGTGCTTGTATTCGAAGTGATTCGTCTTCGCCGCGAGTTGCCATCTCAAGAAAGGGGAGGGCATCTTCGCCTAATTCTAATAGTTGGTCTTGAACTCGGGTCCTGACAAACTCATCTCGATCTGTTAACAATCGAATGAGGTACGAAATCTGACCCTGCGCTTTGTTTTTTTTCATTATTTAAGGCCAAAAAAGAAAGCCTGAACCAGGTATTTTACACCTGGTTCAGGCTCCGAATAAATTTTATAAATTCGGTTGCGGTGTGGTACGCAAATAAGGTTTGATTACCTTATGTCCTTTTGGAAATTTCTCCGGAATATCTTCGGTTTTGATTGCCGGCACTACTACGCAGTCATCACCGTGTTTCCAATCGACGGGAGTGGCAACTTGGTAGTTAGCGGTCAACTGAAGAGAGTCGATGACCCGCAAAATCTCATCAAAGTTCCTGCCTGTAGAAGCGGGATAGGTTAGTGTAAGCTTAACGGTTTTATCTGGAGCAATGATGAACACAGAGCGAACCGTTAGGTTGTTTAATGCATTTGGATGAATCATGTCATACATTTCTGCAATTTTTTTGTCAGGATCAGCAATGATTGGATAATTTACTGTGCAACTTTGTGTCTCATTGATATCGTTGACCCAACCTTTATGAGAGTCCACCGGATCCACGCTCAGCGCCAGTACTTTTACGTTACGTTTCTCGAACTCACTTCTCAAATTAGCAACACGGCCTAATTCGGTTGTGCAAACCGGTGTGTAATCTTTTGGATGTGAAAATAAAATTCCCCATCCGTCTCCCAGATACTTATGAAATTCAATAGTTCCTTCAGTGGTGTCTGCCGTAAAATCCGGAGCGGTATCTCCTAATCTGATTGCCATAATATAATCGCCTCTTTTAAAAAAGTTAGAAATTAAAAAATCATTTCCTAAAGTTTTTCCGAATTACCCGTCCATATAAATGCGGGCTATTTGTAATAAAATATGAGGGGGTGATCTTTTTTAGGATAAGATTATACCATAAGGTACAGTTTGATAAGGTACAGTTTGGGAAAAACTTCCCGAAATACCCCCTACTCCCGGCTTGATGGCCGTTTATGTAAACATAGTAACTAGTTCAATTACTTGTAGTTTTTGGAGTTTAAATATAATTCGAGAATGGAGAAAAGATTTACCGTGTCTAGCTATCAGGTTGAGCAAACGAAGGAATTGTTATTAAAAGTTTGGACAGTTTTATTAATGGGTTTGTATTCGGTTGGGTTTTTGCAAGAAAAAATGCTGGTAGAACAAGTCGTCGAAAGCACAAAAGAGGTTTTGCCAGATATTGCTAAACTCCTATTTTTTGCTTTGATGTTTGTTTCGTTTTTGATCGATATAGTGGAAATGAGAGAAAATAAAGATAAAGCCTACCGTTTTTTGCTTTTATCTCTGATCTTGGGTGGCCTTTCAGCTACCTTTAGTGCAATGCAGTACCATGCGTTGACTTCAGTAATGGGAGGATAACCTAATATTGCATGGTGTCTCAGTATTGATTAGAATGGAGCTAAATTTTTTTTTAAAGAATATTTTTAGTCGGGCCGTTAGCTCAGCTGGCAGAGCAAATGACTCTTAATCATTAGGTCCTCGGTTCGATCCCGAGACGGCTCACCAATTTAATTAATGGGTTACAGTTTAGGCTGTAGCCCATTTTTTGTGATATTTGCCAGAATGTTTACCGAGTGAGGGGGTTTTCAGGAAAGTAAGAATGGGATATAGCTTTGAGTCTAAGGGGCTATCAATAGCCCCTTAGAATCTAGCAAACTTTCTTGAACGTATCACCCACATTTGAAAGTAATAATCTAAATTACCCTATTACTCTCTTAGGAAAGATCTTTTACCTGATCGATCTGGTATCGGTTGACAGCCCTGCGGGAAAACGAACACTTTTCCCGGCGGACATGGCGGCGCGTTGCCTTTATATCCTTTATTGTTTTTGGAAGAGGCACTCCCTTTTGAGGGTATACACCCTTGTCCACCATGAAACACTTTTCCCGGAGGACATTGCGGCGCCTTGCCCATATATCCTTTATTGTTTTCAGCTGAAACCGATGTCACTAAATATGAAAATCCAAGTGCTAAAATAATTATGATTGTGCAGGTTGTAATCTTGAATTTCTGTAACATAGAATTCTCCTCTAGTTCTCCCTGGCAACAATGGCTATTAGTATTTAAAACCAACTCGAATGGTCAGTATGGGCAGGCAATATTACATTATTTATTAATGCATGAAAAGATAAAGCAAACGGGGGCCAGATCTTGAATAAACATTCAAGACCCGGCTAAAACTCTGGAGGAGACCCCGCCGCATGATTCTTTATTTTTAAAGCTAGAATCAATAACTAATTCTAATCCCAACTTCTGCTCCGACTCCCGGCTCCGGTTGAAAGTTTCTCAAAAAAGAGGCCGAGTTACGGATG
>NZYH01000065.1 GCA_002697825.1 Nitrospina sp.
AGTCGAGTCGGTTTGTTAAGTGCCTTCATACTACCTTCTATTTATCTCCATTTCCAGATTTCAAGATGGTCTACGACAGATATGGCTTTGAGTTTTTTTATTCTTTTAGCGTTTTATTTATTTGTACTTTGGTTTGAAACAGGGTTCAAAAAAAATATTTTTTCGTATTTATTTTATCTTGCAATAGGTTTGGGCTTTATGGTGAAGGGTCCTCCGGCGATTCTTATTCCTGGTTTTACAATTACGGGATTTTTAATTGCCACCAAAAGAAAAAGCTGTTTTAAAGATCTAAGTATTACAAAAGGGTTGAGTATTTTGGCAATTACTATTTTTCCTTGGTTTGTTGCAATGCTATGGATACACGGAGATGAATTCAAAGACCATATTGTAGGTAATGAGATCAAGAATCGACTTGTTCATGATACTCCATTTAGTTTTTATTATTTGGGCGTTCTTTTTCGATATCAACTACCATGGTCACTGTTCTTCTTTTTTGCAGTTTTAAGGCAATTTGGGTTTTTAGGATTTGTATCTGAGAAAAATTTAAGCTGGGTAGAAAAAATTAAGGGCTTTTGTAAAAACATTGGAAAACATTTAAATCTATTTTTTAGAGAAGGAAAAGAATCCTTAGCTTTTTGTTATATATGGTTAGCGGTTTGTCTGGTTTTGTTTACTCTTTTGCGAGTAGAGCATAGTCGTTATATGCTACCCTGCTGTCCGGTTTTTGCAATTTTAACAGCTAAATTTTTTTCAGATGCTGAAAAAACCCCTATAAATTTTGGTGTTTTGGGATTTAAAGGCGCGCATTTTATTTCTTTTCTTATTCTTTTAATTCTTTCGGTTTTCGGGGCTATAGGGGTTTTTATTTATGGTGCAGGCCCAGTAGGTATTTTTTTGATGCCGTTGACCCTGCTGATTGGGGCAATATCTTTTATTTGGTTTTTTCGATGTAAATCTTATGGAAAAATGGTGTTCTCTCTTTCTCTTTCCTTGGTTTTAACTTTTTCTTTTTTAAGTGGTGACGTTATACCTTTTGTCAACCGGTATCCAATGAAAAAGTTTTCAAATTACATTAATAAGAAAAATTTTAAAGGTCCCATTGCGGTTTATAAGCTGGGAAATAATCGAGCTCGCTTGGGAGTATTAACTGGTCGACCAGTAGCTATGCTGCATTCCCAAATTGAATTTGAAAAATTTTTAAGAAAGAATCAGAAAGTATATCTGGTTGTTAAACAGTCAGATTGGGAAAAAGAAATTTCTAATTTAGAAATGAAAATTTTAGAGGACGATCAGATTGGAATTAAAATCAACTTCATAGGGAATGAAATTATGAACCTTTTTGATATTGGAAAGCTAAGACAAAAGGCACTCTCTACAGAGAACCTTTATTTAATGAGTAATAAATAATTTAAAGGCTATTTAACGTTTGGAACTTTTATACCCGAAAAATTGTATTTAACAAATTCCCTGTTTTGAGATGAAGTAAAAAAAGCATATTTCGAGTTACCTTGAATTAAATAAAGTTTTTTGGGGAGTTGAGAATTTAAAGCCTTGAATTCGTCTGAATTAGATAGCCACATTTTCTTAGGATTTTCCTGTAATTGTTTTTTCAGATCTTCTTGGTCAGTAACAGGAGCCTCTAAATCTCTATCTGAATAAAATAGCATCGCATGTTTTGGGTTCCAAAATGAAAGTTTAAAGTTTCCAATTTTTTCATTTTTTGGAGTGTTTAGTTTGATTATGGATGCCAAATGACGTACCTCTTTGCTACTTTCCGCTAAAGTTACTTTAACTTGAAAAGGAGTTGTATTTACAAATAATGTTGTTAAGCAAGCCGTTACTACCAATCCTATTAATAACCTTTCTTTCCAAAGAGGGGCGAGCCAATCATAAAAGGTTTTTGCTACGATGATAGACAAGGCAGGGAAAATCATAATAAGGTAGCGGATAGTATGATTTTTACTTGTGCTCATAACCAAGAAAACTAAAACTGGCCATATGAAAAGTAATAATGAGCTTTCATTCCTGTCAATAAAACCATGTTTATAAAATTTATACAATCCAACTAGTGCAAATGGCAGCCAAGGCCAATAATTTCGTAAAAAATCTTCAGAGTACCCTAAGAAATTCAATGAAACATTAGTGTCTCCAAACCCTCGATTAAATATTAAAATTCCAAAGTGGACATCGATAAAATGTTGCCCAAATTCCAACCAATTAATTAAATGCCAACTAAATCCCAAACCTAAGGCAATTAAAGATCCTAAGATTAAATAAGGATTAACCATTTCCTTCCACTGTCGATTGAAAAGCAGATATGTAAAAACAATAGCCAGAGGAAAGATTCCAAGTACACTTTTAGATAAAATTGCAGCTGCAGTTGAAAGGCCAAAAACCAGGTAACAAGTTTTATTTGTTTTTGCTTTTACAAATGCGAATATTGCAAGCGTAACAAAAAATGCCAAATGAATATCGACCATTGCCCTTCTTGCAGAGTCGATGAAGATGCCAGGGAAAACCAAAACTAAAGAAGAAGTAAAGGCAATCCAGGAATCTTTATATAAATGGTCAGCCAAACGATAAGTGAGGATTACAATTCCGGTACCCAACAAGGCAGAGGAGAATACAGCAGAAAAACTGGATACCCCAAAGATGCTGTATGCCAAAGCCATTAACCAGAAAGGAAGAGGAGGGTTTGCAAAATCAGGTTTGCCTGCAAGTGTGACTATCCAAAAATTTCCTGAATCATAGATTTCCTTCGCCTTCTGAGCATAAAAAGCGTCATCAAAATTAGTAATGCCGGTGTCTAGTTGTCGTCCCAGTGTGATTAATAAAGAAATGAGAACTAGGAAATAAACTTGGAAATTTTTATGGTTAAGTATGGTATTCAATGTTTTTAAATAGTTAAGATTGCCGCGTGGAACAAATATATAACAGGGTTTATTGGGCTGGAAGGGATTCTATTTTCTAGATTTAAAGATACCGGTTCAATCTATCTTTTTCTTCATCATTTAAGATGGGGCTGTATAAAAAACCAAAAGTTTCTAGCCGCCAGACAAGAACATCCAATCCTTTAAGCATATTAAACCAGTAAAACATTGCCGGGAAAAAGGATTTCCGATTTAAATCATTATTGCAAAAAATGAAATCTTTCAATTGTTGGCGTGAATGATTTATGAGCTTTCGGTTTCCTCGGGTTTTAATGATTTTATAAAGAGAGAGTAAGTTTTTAAACTTTTGTAGCATCAATATATAAATTTAGAAAATGTTTGGAGAAAACCGTGATTGAGCTTTTACTTTCAGGCTGTAACAATTTTATACTAAGAGTTAATCGAAGTAAAGCAACGGTAATCGTTTGTGTGGACTATTCCTAAAAGAAACATAACACTATGTTAGTATCCTATTAAATTTTGATTAACCAATGGAACTTAAAAGTTCTTCGAAATAAAACACTATAAAATAATTTCAATTTTAAATTACCTAGACATGAGATCTGAAAAAATTAGCGAAAAAGCCTGTAAAAAAATAGATTTGGATACTGTGTTTGTGAGCGAACATTTAAAAACTCTCGAACAGATGGTTAGTATCGATAGCCGTAGTTTCGGTGTAAATGAGTTCAAGGGGGACAGAAAGGTTCCTACCGATATGGAAGAAATTCTTGAGTGTGCAAAAAATTACCTGACCAAGGTTGGGTTACCTAAAGTGTGGGTAAATCGCTCAGATAAAAAACATCTGTTTCCTATTCTTATGGGGGAAATTTTTGTGGCAGAAGAGAAACCTACATTATTATTNTATGCGCATTTGGACAAGCAACCCTATATGGACAACGAAAAATTTGAGAAATGGGGNGGTACTCCTCCCACAGAACTGAGATGGAATGAAGACAAATCNCGTGCCTATGGAAGGGGGGCGGCGGATGATTTGAGTGGTGTGGTTTCCATTGGAATGGCTATCGATGCCCTCACTCAAACCATAGNTGACTACGCCANAGATGATTCTTTTNCTCTTCCTTGTAACATAAAAGTAATTTTTGAAACGGANGAAGAGAGTGGATCACATAGTTTNATCGAGCAAATTTATGAAAATAAAATTTTCTTTTCCGGTATCGATTGTGTTGTCATTACCGATGTGGTCAATCCAGCTCAAGGTATACCGGGTCTAACAACTTCCTTGCGCGGTATCATTCAAATGGAAGTCTCTGTTAAAAAAGAATCTAAGAACAAACTCATTGATGAACAGACAGCCCTATACAAAAGTCTTTCCAAGCTTATTCACGATGACCATTCGTTGGCTATTGATGAAATCTCTGAATCGGATAAGCCTGTCACGGATAAAGAAAGAGAGGGATATTCCTTTGTGCCGACATCGGTTCGAGCGCTTAGGCAAATGGCAGGAGTTTTGCCGGAAACCTGTCTTTCAGTACCAGAAGATATAGCCTCTATTTTGATAGCGCAACTAAGGACTTCCTTTGCAAATGCTCGTCCAGGTCACCGCATATCAGGGAGCGTTATTCTCGGTACAGCTGGGGCACGGTTGACCTTTCCGGGAGCTAAAGATGCGATCAATCTGGCTAAGCAGATTGATATTATTCTTCAAGATAAAAACCCGTTCAAATTGAAACTAAATATTGATATCGTGAGTGATTCACCCCCTGTTTGCGACCTTATTTTACAGTCAGCTTTTAAAGACCCTCATTCAGGGGTTAATGGTGGGCCAGTTCCAATTCCTGAAATCCAATTGGCTCGAATGATTGACTATTTGATTTCAGATGATGGAGTTCTGCATCCGGGTCTACAAAAATTTAGTCCAGATGATCGGGTCGAAGTGCAGTCTCTTTTTGTCGATCAAGGATTGAATCCCCGCCTTTTTGCAGATACAACTGCTAAGTCATTGGTGGAGCTTCGTTTGGCTCCTGGAAACAAAGACAAATCTGCTGTGGAAAAGCTAAAGAAATATTTATTAGAAAATAAAGTTTCAGGTTTTGAACTCAAAATTACTGAGGATAAAGGGGCTTCACCCTGGATGACGACAATATCTCATCCTGTTTTCCCATTGATGTTGGAATCACTTGAGAAAGGCTTTGGCAGAAAACCTTGCCTTTATGGGTGTGGGGGAACCATACCTTTCGTTGAAAAATTAATGCAGGCCTTGGGTGATGTCCAGCCTCTTTGTTTGGGAGCTTATGATCCAGATGCAAAAATGCATGAACCGGGGGAAAGTTTGTCGATGCCAGATTTATTGGGTTGCACACGATCCATAATTCATCTCATTTCTAGAATTCAAGAAGTATATGGACCTGCTGAACAAAATCAAAAAAAATAACCAGATTGATACCACACCCTTCAGTCAATAAAGTTTTCTCTGGTAGAACACATGTTTTTAAACTATAGGGAAAGTTTATGATTTTAGTTTTCTATCTTTATTGGGACGTTTCAATTCTTTTGAACCACCGTCGACTTGACAAGAAGCAGGGAATAAAGTATAAATTCCAATTCTTTATTTAAATTTTTCATTTTCTTAGGGAGGCTTGTTTTCGAGTCTATTTTAAAGGAGTAGTTTCTTGGCTAATCATAAGTCGGCATTAAAGCGTATTCGGCAAAACACAAAACGTAACGAAAGAAACAAAGGTTTTAGAACTTTGGTCAAAACGGTCACTAAAAAAGTAACGGCAGAAGCTGAAGCAGGCAANAAAGAACAGGCTTTATTGGAATTAAAGAGNGCCGAAAAAGTGATTGCAAAAGTTGGTGGCAAGGGTATTCTTCATCCTAGAGCCGCTTCCCGCAAAATTTCCAGTCTCACACGTCTCGTAAACCGAGCGTCATAATCGCAACCACAAAATACTAGGTTGACCCGTCAATTAGTAAANNTATATTTGTATTCTTGAGATATCTCATGCTTAGTTGTTTGCTGAAGTTAACCCAAGGATAAGGNCTTGCATGATGGCAAAAGGGTTCTGTGAGGAAGATTTTAATCTCCGATCTGCTTGGGCGAGTTGCAAATAACTAAGCCGTAATTGTTGAGTACTGAACTTTTTTGTATGTTGTAGAGCTTTTTCTACCACAAAAGGATTGGCCCCCATAGCTGTTGCAATCTGTCCTGAAGGAATATTTCTTTGCTGGTAATGTTTCACTTCCCAGATGACTCGGAATTGCCAAGCAATGGTTCCCATTATTTTTATGGGTTCTTCTCCATTATCTAACTGATTCTGTAAAATTTGTAATGCTTTATGAGGGTTTTTATTTTTCAAAGCATCGGTAAGCAAAAAAATGTTTTCCAGTCGGGTTTCACCCACAACCTCCTGCACATCTTTTTCTGAAACTGCTTTCTTTTTTCCTGAGTAAATCAAGGTTTTATCCAGTTCCTGAGCTAGGACTCCGGGTCGGGCTCCTACTCGGTTTATAAGAGNGCGTGCTGCGTTTATGGNCATGGTGTAACCTCTCTCCTCTGCTCTAAGACGNATCCATGTAGCCAGTACATTTTCTTTAGGGGCCTCGCAAACTACGGCACCTTTAGTCTTAGTAAGTACTTTAAATAATTTGCGNTTTCGGTCTACCTTGTCAGCAGTTATNACCATNCAGGNATCGACAACAGGATTNTTGCAATAGTTNATTAAGGATAGGGCATCTTCGTCCTTGGGAATTGCTTCGTGGAGGTTNCGAACGATTACCAATTTAGTACCACCCAGAAAGGACAAGGTTTTTACAGAGCCGATCCAATCGTTAACACTACTTGTCCGAGCATCAAATGTTTCTAGGTTAAAATCTCGATTATCCTCGTTTATCCATTTTTTAGTGAGCGAGCGAATGGCTTCAACATGATAGAAAGTTTCCAGACCATAAAAAAAATAAAAAGGTTCTGTTTTTCCTTGTGAGATTTTTTGGTGGAATTCTTCAGGAGTCATGATCTAATAAAGTTTTTAGAATTGATCTATTATTAAGCTAACGAGACGGTTCCCCAAATCTATATAGGCTTGATCCAAGGCTTTCAACCTCTCTGTTTCAGTATCTCCTATGTCGGAGTTGGATTTATAGTCCCATTGATTTTTTAGCTCTTCTTTTAAAAAAATTTTATTCTTGACTTGGTCAAACACTTCTAGCTTTACTTCAATTTCTATAATAAAATCNGCTACTAAATCCTGCGAATTGAACGATACGGCTCTTTTATTGTAATAACTTAGAGTCCCATTCATTACCAGATCGGCATCCTCTTTTTTTACTACTTTTAGACGNCCATCGGAAATGAAAGATTGTAAAATAGCACTTGTNAGTTCTCGATGTATTTCGGGTTGGGNGGAAGTGTTTTTAAAAACGGGAATGGAAATAGTTNGTAAGTGTGTCGGGAGGTTCTTCCCGGTGCCCACCAGATGGTATCCGCAGCCATAAAATAGAGAGCAAGAAATGNCNAATAGTAGAAGCCAGTTTCTTCTTTTATTTTTTCTCATTTCACTACAATGTTAACCAGTTTTTTNGGGACTATGATGATTTTTTTGATNTCTTTATCCTGGNTCCATTCCTGAATCCTAGGTTCATTGAGGGAGAGAGATTTTAATTCTTCATCACTGATTCCAGTATNCACCTGTATCTTTTGTCTCACTTTACCATTGACCTGTATCACTATCAATATTTCATCTGTTTGCGTTAATTCTTCCTTATAAGTAGGCCATTTTTTTTCATCTAGCGNTTTTGAAAAATTCATCAGCATCGCCATTTCTGCAGTAATATGGGGGGCGAATGGAGAAAGGGTTAAGATCACGGCCTCCATGGATTCTCTCATCACGGCATAAAGATTTTCATCGATTTCACTTTGTTTTTCTTTCCATTCTTTGAAAANATACAGATGATTGACCAATTCCATGATCGCAGCAATGGCTGTATTAAATTGCATTCGTTTTTCAATATCTTCGGTGACACGTCTGATGGTTATATGAGTCATTCTGCGTAATTCTTTTAATTCTTTAACAGAGGTGGATAAGTTTTCATCAGCTGCTGATAGGGATCTTATTTCATCTACAAACTCGCAAAAAATTCGCCAAACGCGTTTGAGAAAACGNGAACAGCCTTCCACACCTTGATCGCTCCATTCCAAATCTTTTATCGGAGGTGCNGCAAATAGAATAAAAATACGTGCCGTGTCCGCACCATAATTTTTAATAATTTCGTCTGGGTCGACCACATTCCCTTTGGATTTAGACATCTTTGCTCCATCCTTAATGACCATTCCTTGCGTTAACAGGTGATCAAAGGGCTCCTTGGTTTGCGTCAATCCGATATCATTGAATACGAGGTTGAAAAATCTCGAATAAAGTAAATGTAAAATAGCATGTTCAATACCACCAACATATTGATCTACAGGCATCCAGTAGTNGTTGTCTTCCGGGTCAAAAGGTTTATCTTGCAGTCGGGGTGAGGTATATCGATCGAAGTACCATGAAGAACAGAAAAAGGTATCGAGAGTATCAGTGTCGCGCTTAGCTGGTGACTGACATTTTGGGCATTCAGTTTTATAAAATGACTCTAAGGTATGAAGTGGAGACTGCCCTTTTTCCCCTAATTGTGCATCCAAAGGTAACTCAACTGGTAACTGATCAAAATTCACAGGTANAATTCCGCACCTATCGCAATGGATAATCGGAATGGGGGTGCCCCAATAACGTTGTCTGGAAACTCCCCAATCGCGAATGCGGAAATTAACAGTGGCTTTGCCTATTTTATTTTTTTTTAAATATTTGCAGACCTCACTACGAGCTTCCTGACCGATCAGCCCATCGAAGTTGCCTGAGTGGATCATGGCCCCGTCTGCACTGTAAGCATGAGTCATAGTCTTTTCATCCAGCGCTTCTTCTTTTTTAGGCTGAATGACAACGCGAACCGGTAAATTGTATTTGCGGGCAAAATCGAGATCCCTTTGATCATGTGCAGGAACTGACATAATTGCACCGGTGCCATAGTCCATTAATACAAAATTAGCAGTCCAAATTGGAATAGAGTCTCCAGTTAGGGGATTGGTTGCATACATTCCAGTAAAGACTCCTTCTTTCTCACCGGCATCACTGGTTCGCGCAATAGTATCCTGCTGGTTTACTTTTTTGATAAAAGCATCTATTGCCGGTTCTTGTTTAGTTCCTCGCGAAAGACTCAGGGTAAGTGGATGNTCGGGAGCNAGNACCATGAACATTGCACCGAAAAGAGTATCGGGNCGAGTAGTGAAGATTTTAATAACTTGATNGCTNTCATTAACTTTAAAATCAACTTCGGCACCAGTNCTTTTACCTATCCAATTGGTTTGCATGGTAAGTACCTGTTCGGGCCATTTTCCTGAAAGAGTTTTACATCCTTCCAATAGACGATCTGCATAATTGGTAATTTTAAAAAACCAGCCTTCTTGCTGTTTTTGTAAAACCTCATTATCGCAACGCCAACAGCAGCCATCGACTACTTGTTCGTTTGCCAGAACTGTTTGGCAGGCTTCGCACCAATTAATGGTTGAATTTTTTCTGTAGGCAATTCCTTTCTCCAAAAACTTTATAAAAAGCCACTGGTTCCATTTGTAGTATTCAGGGTGGCATGTGGCTATTTCCCGATCCCAGTCATAACTCAAACCGAGGGCTTTTATTTGTTTGCGCATTGTACGAATATTTTCGAAGGTCCATTCAGCAGGATGCGTATTGTTTTTAATGGCAGCGTTTTCAGCAGGCATTCCAAAGGCATCCCAGCCAAGAGGGTGTATGACATTGAATTCCTTCATTCGTTTGAATCGCGCTAGCGTGTCACCAATGGTATAGTTTCGAACATGACCCATATGAATGCGCCCTGAAGGATAGGGGAACATTTCCAGCAAATAGAATTTCTTTTTAGAAGAATCGCGTTTTACTTTGAAGGTTTTATTTTTTTCCCAATGGGCCTGCCACTTGGCTTCTATAAGATTGGGTTCGTAAGGAGTCATAAATATTATGGTTGTCTGATATTCACTAAAAGTTTAAAAGCAGGAATTCTAACATATTCCAGCTTCTTGCGAGTTAGGCAACTATATAAATTAATAAGTATGCATAAAAACTAGGAATCTTTAGCGCTTTGTTAAAAACTTTGTCGCTATTAGCTATGATTAAAACAAATGATAGTTTGTTAAATTGGTGAGACCTATGAGAGATTTAATAATCCAGATTAAGTTGTCCCTGCAGCACGTAAATACATGACGGAATTTTCAGGAACTATAACAGTAGTTTTTTTCATCTATGTGCTCGTAATGTTGGGAATTGGCTGGAAGACATCACGTCAAACACGGTCTTCTTTGGACTTTTTTCTTGCAGACCGCTCTTTAAAAGCCTGGGTTACGGCTATATCCTCTACAGCCAGTTCAGAAAGTGCTTGGGCAGTGTTGGGTACGGTAGGGCTTGCTTATAAGGAGGGTCTATCTGCAATCTGGTTTTTNCCNGGATGCCTGATGGGTTATCTTATCAACTGGTTTTTTATNGCAGAAAAGNTTAGAAAACGGTCTNAAGAAATTCAGGCAGTTACCCTGCCCGATTATATNGAAAATTATTTTAATGATAAAAACCATCTNCTGCGTTTGATATCTGTCGTNATCATATTTTCCTGCATGATTGCTTATNTCGCNGCGCAATTCACAGCCATTGGAAAAACGTTTGATGCGNTTTTTGGTNTACCNCATATTTTAAGCATTACCATTGGNGGCGCGATTGTGNTGGGNTACACAATGATGGGAGGNGTACGTGCTGTTGCTTGGACTGATTTTATTCAGGGNNTCATCATGGTTTNTGGTTTGATTGTTTTATCTATANCNGCGATGANTAGTTTAGGGGGTTTTNCCGAGATGTTAATAGAAATAGAAAAAAATTCNCCNGAAACACTTGAATGGATGGGTGGAAAATCCACTACTGTATTTATCGGTTCAATGGTTGGTCTGTTGGGTATTGGATTGGGATATCCAGGGCAGCCACATGTAGTTACACGTTATATGGCTGCAAAAGACACTCAGGCCATTCAAAATGGAACCTGGATTGCTTTAGGGTGGGGTTTGCTCATGTATTCCTCGTCCATTTTATTAGGGATTTGCGGGCAGGCACTATTCCCTGGATTGGAAGACCCTGAACATTTATTTCCAAAAGCTGCAGAGCAGCTCTTACCAAATGTTTTAACTGCTATTGTGTTGACAGGAGTTTTATCTGCAATCATGTCTACGATTTCGGCACAAATTTTGGTTGCAGCCTCGACGGTTGCACATGATATCTATTCTAAAATATTAAACCAGTCTTTATCGAATGAAAAAATAATCTTTGTAAGCAGACTTACGGTTCTGTTACTAGGATTGGGTGCCATGTTTATTGCGTTAGGAGAGAACCGTGTCATTTTCTGGTTCGTTTTGTTTGCATGGTCGGGATTGGGTGCGAGTTTTGGTCCGTTGATACTTTTCACCTTATATTGTAAAAAGATTACACGTCAGGGTGCAATTGCAGGAATGTTGACTGGATTTGGGATCACACTGGTTTGGAAAATCTCAGGTTTGTCCGAATCCGTTATCTATGAGCTGGTGCCGGCTTTTTTTCTTTCCTGTATTTCTATTTATTTTGTGAGCCAAGTGACTAATAAAAAAATTTAAGATTTTAAAATATCCAAAGTAATGGCTGCCATTTTTTCTGCGGCTCCTTTGTGACCATTTATGAAGGATTTTGCTTTAGCAACTAATTCGATGCGATAATTGCTATTTTCTAACAGTGCATGTACCTTTTCTTGAATATCTTCTGCATTATAAACGGTAAATACGAGTCCAATTTTGTTTGCTTCATTGGCAATAGGACCTATATTTTCTATATGAGGTCCATGCAACACAACTGCACCGTGCGACAAAGGTTCAATGAGACTGTGTCCTCCACCAGGCTCGATTAGACTACAACCTACGAAAGCCACTTGCCCCAAGGAATAAAGCTCTGCCAATTCACCCATGGTATCTAGAAGGATTACACCGGCGGGCCCATTGTTTTTCAATAAAGACCGACGACAAAAAGAAATATTTTTTTTCTGCAACAATTTGGCTATCTCTCCTGTCCTTTCTGTTCTCCTTGGGGCAAGAATTAATATTAGGTCGGGGTATTTTTCTTTCAGTTGCTGATGAGCGTCCAAAATGATCGTTTCCTCCCCCGCATGAGTACTTCCAGCTATCCATAAAGGAGAATCCGTTTTTAATTTAAAAGCCCGCTGTAATTGTTTCTTTTCCTGCTCTGTTAATGTTTGCAATGCATCTAATTTTGGGTCACCCAATACTTCTAATTTTTTGGGATTTACTCCCAGAGATAAGGCAGCTTGGTGGCTATTTTTATTTTGCATACAGAGTCGATCGAATTGTTGAAACAAATTTTTAAAAAGCGATCCTGCTTTTAGATAAGTCTTTACCGACCGATGAGAAATTCGCCCATTAAGCAAAATTACAGGAATTTTTTTTTTGTGTAACTGATCAATCAAACCAGGCCAGAAGCCTGTATCGTTTATCACATAAAGATCAGGCTGAATTTTTCTTATTCCCAGCCAAGTAAAGGGCATGCAATCTAAGGGTTGAAAGAAAATATTTTCTGCCATTTTAAGATGTTCCAAAGCGCCTTCGTAACCAGAGTCGGTGGTAACAGAAACTACAATTCTTAGACTTGGATCCTTATGCTTGATTTTTATTAAAACTTGCTTGGCAGCCTTCACTTCTCCCAATGAAAGAGCGTAGAACCAAAGGGTTTTTCTTTCATTTTTTGTTGTGGGCGGGACGAAACCAAAATGATTTAAAATAAATTTAAATTTATGTTTGGTGAACAAAGACATTACGGTGAACAGAGGGACTATTATAATGACAATTAGTATAGAGAAAATGTGATAGATTGCGGTCATAAATCAAAACCCAGAGTTTAAACAGGACGTGTTTCTTGGATAATTTTTAAAGTTCGTAGGACTGCACCACGATGTTGACGAACTGTTTCGGCGGCAGCTTCACCTGCTTTTTGCCTTAAATCGGGGCTCAGCATAAATTTTTTGAGAACAGAGTAGAGTTCTTCTTCTTTTTGCAGTTGAATAC
>NZYH01000066.1 GCA_002697825.1 Nitrospina sp.
TGGTTGTAATTATGACTACGGTAAATACGGAAAAGATAAGAAAGAGACAAANACAGAACAAACAAAGGGAGGTGAAGCCAACTCTTACTAGNTTCGACTAGGCTTGTNTGGTCGAAGTTTCGATGGCAAAATTGAATTATGNTTAAATTCNTTTGNATTCCAGCTTTTTTTTCTATCNCTTTGTTTNTCCTGACAGGGTTTGCTGTGGCAGGNAAACCCAAAACCTTTGGNATAAAAACGGGAAAATCCTTATTNGATATTAAAAATAAAGTCCTTCCAGAAACTATGGTNTCCAATGCCCTAGACCCCATTGGGCTGGATGTAAAAGTTGTTCCACACAAGGATGAGGAAAAGGTATTGGACGTTAAAGGTATATCCTCATTGGANCGAGCTGGCTCATTTTTTAAAGATAAAAATAAGGGGGTCCGAAGTGCTAAAGAAACCGCTAAAGAACTTTACAAGGCGATCGAAGTGGGGGAATTGGAAGATGCAAAGCGTTTACAAATTGGTCTTGATATTAATTTCCAGGATAGAAATGGTATAACCCCACTTTATCTTTCCGTTTTTTACAATCGACCAAAGCTAGTCATTTATTTTTTATTGAACAATGCGGACATAAATTTAGCGGATAACGATGGTCTGGCACCGCTTCATGTCGCAGGTTTAGAAAACTTACCAAAGATGGTGGGACTACTTCTTGATAACGGCGCCGAGATAAACGCATCCGATAGAGATGGTTATACTCCCTTGCATATAGCCATTGACCAAAATAGTTTTAATGCTGCCAATGAATTATTGGCAGCTGGCGCAAAGGTAAACAGTCGAGCCGAATGGAAACACACTCCCCTTCANACTTCCGTTGCAACGGGTAATATAAAAATAGTTGAAAAAATGCTGNTTGAAGGCGGACAAATAAATGCAAAAGATAGATTGGGGCGCACACCATTGCATTGGGCTGCAGAGAAAGGACACCTTCAAATTGCAAAGTTTCTGATCCAAAAAGGGGCNACTATAAACGCTGCCGATAATGAAGGAGAAACACCTATGCACGATGCAGCCCAATGGGATAAAAAACAAATTATTGAACTACTTATTTCCAAAAAAGCGAATATCAATNTTAAAGGATCCGATGGACGTGCGCCCTTGCATATAGCCATNGCCAATGGAAATATTGATATCGCGGACCTACTCAAAAGCCATGGAGCAATATTGTAGTTGTGCCTGTTTTATTTCTGGCCGGTCATTTGTCCAAACTGAATAACATGATTCTGTAATGAGACAGATTGTTTTATTTCTTATTATATTTTCAGTGGTTTCGATAGTAGCTTTGTTTTTCATGAAGGCTATTGTTTTGGTCCTCCTTCAATGGGGAGGAAAATTTGCTGTCCCGATAGCTATTTTCCTGGGCACGATATATATATGGTGTTTTAAGTTAGCTAGGTCCATTGATGGCTTTGCCTTGAAACCTAGAGCTTTAGGCTGGATTTGGGTGCTTGGTTTTATTGAATTACTTTTACTTGGAGGACTTTACCACTTAACTCCACAATTTTTTCCATCTTGGGTGGGTAATTTTTTCTTCTAATAACAAAGAATATAATTTTTATCAATAACACCCATTTGTTATTCCCCAGTGGTTACTGAAGATTTCATTCAGGGCCTATGACCGTGGGTAATATTTTTGCATTCGTAAATCGTTTAAAAAACTCACACAAAAAAATCTTATAGAAAAAGACTTTCCTTGTTGGTGGCCTGGGGCCTATTTTACCGGAACAAACTTGTTACGGAGTTAAAACAAATTAAGTTTCAGGTTCCGCAGAAGGTTTTATAAGGGATTTCGTTAGGAGGCGCGGGCTCGGCGTAGTCTTCGCTTCCCTCCAATTCATCGAAGGGAGTAGTCAGGACATTCAGTAGTTTTTTGAAGGGAATTAGGTCTTGCCTATCTTTGGCAGCGGCAAGCGCTTCTTCGACTTTATGGTTTCTTGGGATATAGATCGGATTCAAATTATCCATCATCTGTGCGGAAGTCTCTGCGGAAATTCCATCCCGTTCAAAACGGTTCCACCAGCGCTGTTCCCAGGCATCGAAATCATCCGGATTTTTAAACAGTCCCCTTACCAATTCGCTATCCCCTCTCAAGGCCTTTGAAAGGCGGCGAAAAACCATCGTGAAATCTGCATTTCCTTTTTCCATCGTCTTCAACAAATCTTTTATGAGTTGCGAATCAGAAGGGTCTTCTGTTGACAAACCGATTTTGGCTCGCATTACCGTCAACCAGTATGATTCATAAAGAGGCTGGATAGACTCAATGATTTCGGTTAGCAGTTGGACGGACTTTTCCTGTTTGGAATCGACTAAAGGGATCAGTGTTTCTGCTAATCGAGCTAAATTCCAGATTAACATTTCTGGTTGATTTGCATAAGCGTAGCGACCACCGTGATCTATGGAGCTGAAAACTGTGGATGCTGAATAACTATCCATAAAAGCGCAGGGCCCNTAATCGATGGTTTCACCGGAGATCGTCATGTTGTCAGTATTCATCACTCCGTGAATGAAACCGATACCCATCCAGCGCGCTACGAGTGATGCTTGTGCATCGGCGACTGCGGCGAAGAAGGCCAAATAGGGATTTTCCGCATTTGCTGTTTCGGGGTAATGCCGCTGAATGGAATAGTCGGCGAGTTGACGAATTTTGTCTTCGTCACGGCGTGCGGCAGCGTACTGGAAAGTGCCGACACGGATATGACTCGCTGCAACCCGCGTGAGGATAGCACCCGGNAGAACGGTTTCTCGATAAACGTCATTTCCNGTGGCGACNGCTGCTAGGGCGCGAGTGGTTGGGACGCCGAGTGCTTGCATGGCTTCGCCGACCAGGTACTCACGCAACACGGGGCCAATTGCTGCCTTTCCATCGCCACCGCGAGAAAACGGGGTTCGTCCCGATCCTTTCAACTGGATATCACGTCGTTGTTGTTTGGTATCGACCACCTCGCCGAGAAGAAGAGCACGTCCATCTCCCAACTGCGGTGAGAACCCGCCAAACTGGTGCCCAGCATAGGCTTGGGCTATGGGTTGTGAACCTTCGGGTGTGGCATTACCGGANAAAATTGCTAAACCTGCCTCCGAATCAAGNGCGACTGGATCCAGGCCCAACTCTTCAGCTAACGCATGGTTGAACTGTAACCATCTTGGGGTATTTGCAGACTCTGCCTGGCAGTAAGAAAAAAAACCTTCCATGCTGCGGGCGAAAGAGTTATCGAATTTGAATTGCGGGCGAATCGTGGTATCCATTAGAGTTATCTCGCTTCAATAAGAACAATATTGTTTCTGGATTTTGAAATAAATGTTTCTCTGTTTAGATTCTTTTTTTGGGTAGAAGGTACATTAATTATGGCTGCTTGCAAGGCTTTTTCCAAAAAAGAAGAGGGGATAGCAAAATTATTTGAACCTTTCACAGGGAATGTTTTTTTTGCATGGTCTTGCCATAATACCATCCCCACAACTTCTTGCTTGGAGTTGAACAATGGTCCGCCACTATGCACTGGTTCAAGACTCATGTTTAATTCGGTCAGGATCGTGGTAGTGCCGGACACCCCTTCGATCAAAACATGCTGATCTTGTAACGTATTTGTCCAGGGGTAACCCAATGTGAACACCGACTCACTTTTTGAACCTAGTCCCTTTTGGCTTAACATAAGGGACTGGCGTTTTACTTTCGGTATTTCCTTTAACTTTAAGATTGCCAGATTGTTCGAGGGATCGAAAGATANNACCTCTGCTTCAATATCGTCTTCGTTGGGAAATTTTACCTTTAGAGTTTCGGCTTCTTTGACNAGATCATGATAAGTGAAAACATACGTTCCATCTCCAACTAAAAATCCAGATCCAAGAAGCGTAACATGCGTGTTAAAGATCAAAATGGTTAATAAAATCCCAAGAAGAATAAACCCACCTACTGTCTTAATCATATTCTTTTATTTATTTNAAAGTTATTAAACAGTTTGAATCCGATCCCGAAGATCATAGAATANAAGAAGAATTTAGAAGTTTTTTTTNATTTTCATATTNTGAAAAGATCATGNTTNTTTTGGAAACTCAANAANNCTTGAACAACAAAGGNAGACCATTTTTTAGGTGNCAGAACACGTTTGGTAATTAACGTTTAAATTCATCCCNCNATTTTAAAATGGTAANGTNATATTTTTTAAAGCTTGGNCCTTAAACAGANCTTGCGATTGGACAAAGAGAAACGGATAAAAATTTAAATTTAAAAATATANGTTATAAAAAACTGGTAAGAAAAAATGGAATGTTGGNAAAAGAGTTTGTTAAATAATCAGATTTATCCTTTCTTTAGTTAATATCTCTGGAGGTTACCCTCTGAAGGTTTGTTTGACAATTAATTCTTCGCCNTGGTCGGCGTTTAAAGGTGGAGGGCAGCTTGCGGTTCACCATCTAGCCTGCGCACTTTCATCGAAGGGCCACGAAGTGCACGCTCTGTATTCAAAGTATCCTCATGAAAAATTTGAACCGGAAACTCCTTATAAAGTTCATTGGGCATTCCATCACGATTTTGCGACTATTAATTTTAACTTTCTCTCCTACTCAAAAAAATTAAGGTCTCTGGTAAAAGCAGAAAAGTTCGATGTGATTCATGGCAATGCTGAAGAAGCCTATCACTTTGGGTTGATTGCAAGGTTGAATGGAGCCGCCTATGTTTTTACTTCCCATGCTCCGAATATTCCGGCTACTGGGATGTTGAAGGGGATACTTCACCCAATTAAGTTTTTAAAAAGTATCAACACTTATCTTTTGCGGCAAGCAATAGTCGAGGCCAACCGTATTATCGCCTTCAGCCAATTTTCTCGAAATCTTATTGTGAAGGGTTTGGGTGAGGAATTTGCCGAAAAGGTGAAAGTGATTCCCCCTGGACTGGAAAGTTCCTGGTTAGAGGTAGAGAGAAATCAAGTCGTTTCAAACCGAATTTTATTTTGGGGTAGGATAGAAGAAGAGAAAGGTCTGCCAGAACTTTTTTTTGCTTTAAAGACGGTTGCCAAAAAATTTACTGATGTGAAGTTGACTTTAGTGGGGGAGGGTAAACGTTTGCAGGAATATAAATCTTGGATTGCTGATCTTAATTTAACCGACCATGTCGAATTCACTGGTTGGAAAACCAGCGCGGAAATTCAAAACCTTTCCGCACAAAGTAGTCTTGGTGTTTTCCCTTCGCGAATCGAAAGTTTTGGTCTTTCGGTGGTAGAAGCGATGGCGGCAACGCTTCCTGTTGTTGCTTCAAGGGGTGGAGCTATCCCTGAAAATATTGAGGACGGAGTAACAGGGAAACTGGTACCTGTCAAAAATTCAGATGCGTTGGCCGGAGCTATTATTTCTGCCCTAGAAGATCCAGCCAATTCTTCAAAAAGAGCAAAAGAGGCAAGATTGGCAATTCAGCAAAAATTTTCATGGGAAAAGGCTGCAGAAAATACGCTTAGCTTATATGAAGAAATCTTGCATAAATAATCCGTTCCCTGTATCAAGAAATCAGATAAAATATCCGTTAGGTATAAGAAACCTAGGACATATCAATGAATCCAATTCCTACTCTGGAAAAAGAAGCTGAATCGGTAGAAGATTCAATCCCAGTCTCCCCTGTTCCAAAAAGTAATCCAAAACTTGTGGCTGAGAGTCCCATTAAGAAATGGCTAAAGTCGAGCCCTTTTTTTCCTGTAATGGATTATTTTCGCCGTAAGATTTATGACTCACCACTATTCGATGGCTCGGTTCGTCCTTTAGCTAAAAAACTCGAGGAATGGCCTGGGGCTTTATTGATCGACATCACCAATCGTTGCAACGCAAAATGTGTCTGGTGCCCGAACCCAGATCTCACTAATGTTGGAGCAATGGATATGGATGTTTATCGGAAGATCATTGACGATTTTGGATTTCGTGGCGGGGTTGTTACATTTGGGACGTTTGGGGAACCCTTGATGGATAAGTATATGCAGGAACGCATTGAATATCTGAAGCGCTATCCTAAAATTCATAAGATCGAGGTTCTCACCAACGGGTTTTTCCTCAACGAAAAGATTGTTCCCACCCTTCTTGAACATGGTGTTGGAGTAGATATCAGTCTCGATGAACTCGACAGGCAGACTTTTGAAGATGTCAAAAAGATGAGTTTTGATGTGGTGCGTGACAATATCGTCGACTTTCTCGATGCAAATAGCAAAATAGCGCGACCTGTCCCAGTTAACATCCGAATTAAAACTCTAAAAACAGTGGAAGAAACGATGGAGCAGGAGTTGTTTAAAATAATTGCTTCCTACGATTGTTCCATAGTGTTGAACTCAATCGACGACAATATTATTTCCAACTGGGCGGGAAAACTTGATAAAGATGCATTCGTTAAAGAATATAAAATCTCTACTAAAAATAAAACGCGTTATACGCATAAGCGTTTCAATCAGACAAATGTTGCTCCTTGCACGCAATTATGGAAATGGATGGTTGTTTATTGGGACGGTAGCGTAGTCCTTTGTTGTGCAGATATGTTTTCCCAAACCACGGTAGGAGATTTAAAAAACAATTCCATTACCGAAATATGGAATGGTCCGAAAATGAAAAAATACCGTGATCAAATGGTGAAACGTCAGAGGTTTGATATTGCTATCTGTCAGGATTGTGATATTCATTTGAGTTGGCACAATCTAAAAGAGTATTACGATGATAATGGCAACTTTTTGCTAGACCGAAAATTTATCATGGGCTAAATAGGAGAGCCGCCCTTATTATTAAGTCGATACTCGTATAGCATCATACATCCTAAAGCTTTGTGCTGTAGTAATTTTTATTATTTTTCCTAGTTAAAGTCATTAAAAGATGATCCCACCTGTTTTCAAATTTCCACAACCTGCAGAATTGGATTTGACTCTCGTCATAGTCAGTTTTAATACCCGCGAAATTCTATTACGCTGTTTGGGAACGATTAAAAGCTATACTGAGGATATTTCTTATGAAGTGATCGTTGTCGATAACGCTTCGGAGGATGGAACAGTGGATGCGGTAGTGGAAAACTTTCCTGATGTGCATCTAATTACAAATCCAGATAATCGCGGGTTTTCAGCCGCTAATAACCAGGGAATTATTGCATCGAAAGGACAAAAGATAGGGCTGCTTAATCCAGATACTCTTTTAACTGAAAACAGTTTTAAAAAAATTGTTGATTTTTTTGGGAAGCATCCAGACTTTTCCATTCTGGGCACGGGTATCGTCGACGAAAATAACCAGCCTTACCCCGTTCGCTTGTGGGAAGATAGCCCACAAGAAGCGGCATTGAAGATTCTGGGAATATACAATCCTGCCAATGAACTAAAAAAAATGGAACCAATGCTGGCTAAGGAGGCGAAGGTAATTTCAGGTTGTTGCTTTGTTGTAACTCGATCACTGATTGAATGCATAGGTTTGATGGACGAAAATTATTTTCTATACAACGAAGAAGATGATCTTTGCAGGCGAGCTAGAAAAGCTGGAAAAAGAATTTGCTTTTACCCTGATACTTCTGTGCAACATTTACAAGGACAAAGCACTCACCAGAAACGGTACCGGAAAAAAGTAATAATAGAAGCTTACCGCAGTAATATTTACTTTTATTCAAAATACTACTCTTTTATCTGGAATATAATTTTACGTTCTCTTTACAAAATGACCTTCTTTTTAACACTTCTGCGTTCCATCTTACGCCACTTCAGAGGTTCCGCCACCATAGATGATTCCTTGTCATTAAAATTGAAACTTCTTTTGATGTCGCCTAAGAAAAAAAAGGTTTGATTTCCCTGCTTACTGCTTGTTAATCGATTTATCGCCAATATCTGGTTTATTCGTTCTAAAACGGAAGAGTTTTGTTGTAAAATAAGACCCCCTATTTAATTGATGCAAAATAATATGAAAAAATACGATGTCATAGTAATAGGAGGCGGCCATGCAGGCTGCGAAGCTGCATTGGCGTCTGCGCGCATGGGTTGTGCCACGGCACTGGTCACTTTGGAAGCTGACAAGATCGCCTTGATGCCCTGTAACCCCGCTATTGGAGGAGTGGGCAAAGGACATATCGTCCGTGAAATCGATGCCCTCGGGGGCGAAATGGCAAAGGTAATCGATGAAACAGGTATCCAGTTTCGTTTATTAAATTCCTCTAAGGGACCTGCTGTTCACGGGTATCGTGCCCAAGCAGACAAGCACCAATACAAAAATACAATGCGCCGGGTTTTAGAAAGCACAGCTAATCTGGAACTTCTATATGAAGAAGTAGATGAACTAATTTTTGAAAACAACTTAGTAAAAGGCATTCGAACCAAAAAGGGATTGGAACTACAATGTTTGTCCGTTGTTATTACTACGGGAACTTTTTTAAATGGACGTATTCACATTGGATTAAATAGTCGGCCAGCAGGCCGTGTCGGTGAAAAACCTTCAACAAAATTATCGCAATCGTTTATGGCTGCAGGGTTCGAACTTGGTCGTCTGAAGACAGGAACACCACCGCGGTTGAAGCGAGATAGTATCGATTTTTCCCAATGCGTTGTTCAAGATGGTGATGACCTGCCCCGACCTTTTTCTTTCTCTACCCCGCGTATTGAGCGGGATCAAGTACCCTGCCATATCACGTCTACGAATAAGGAAACCGCTGCGGTCATTAGGAACAACATGCATCTGTCACCCTTATATAGTGGCATCATTGAAGGGGTTGGACCTCGCTATTGCCCATCCATAGAGGACAAGGTTGTTAAGTTTCCTGATAAAACATCTCATAATATTTTTCTGGAACCAGAAGGCCTCGATACCGATTGGATTTACCCGAATGGGATCTCTACTAGCCTGGATGAAGAGGTGCAGAAACAATTGGTCCGCACCATTCCTGGACTGGAACAGGCAGAGATTGTTCTTCCCGGTTATGCAGTGGAATACGATTTTGTTCCACCGACACAACTTACCCCTTCTCTCGAAACAAAACGGGTGAGTGGATTATTTCATGCTGGACAAATCAACGGGACATCCGGCTATGAAGAGGCGGCGTGCCAAGGATTGATGGCTGGAATCAACGCAGCACTCAAATCACAAAAGCGCAAACCTTTCTTATTGACAAGAATGGATAGCTATATCGGCGTACTCATTGACGATCTGGTTACCAAGGGTACGCAGGAACCTTATCGTATGTTCACATCCCGAGCTGAGTATCGTTTGATTTTAAGACAGGATAATGCAGACCAAAGATTGATGAGCAAGGGTCATGAATTAGGGCTGGTAAGTGGAGAACTTTATAACCGTTGTATGGAAAAATATAATGCAGTCGACCAAGAAATAAAAAGACTGGAGGAGACCACCGTTCTACCAAATCCAGAAACATTAGCGAAATTATCAAAGCTAGGTATCAATGAACTGAGAAATGCCACTACCTTGAATGTATTGTTGCGACGACCAGAAGTCACGCACGATGGTTTGCTTCGTGCCTTCGAAAGTGAAGAAGTTCCGCAACTTGTTGGGGAACAGGTGGAGATTCGAGTGAAATACGAAGGGTTTATTGCTCGGCAGAATCAAATGGTGGAAAAACAAAAGAAGTTGGAACACTATCGTATCCCAAAAAGTTTTCAGTATAAAGGATTGCCTGGTCTTTCCCATGAAGTTGCTCAAAAACTGGAGGCAATTAGGCCAGTTACATTGGGTCAGGCTTCGCGCATTTCAGGTATCACGCCTTCCGCTATCAGTCTTATCATGTTATTGCTTGAGAAAAACCGTAATTGCTCCTGATTGATATCCCATATATATGGACTCCATTCAATGGCAGGTAGAAGTTGATAAAAAAGACATCGCTTATATTGTAAGTATTTTCGAAGGTTATGATGACCTGGCAGTGGTGCGAACTCTTGATCCAGCACTTGGTCTAATTGAACTTATGATCTCCCCGGATTTTCTGGAAGATGTCCGCCAACTCACCGAGGCATTGTCAAAAGAAATCCCTTTCCGCAAGATTGGAGTGCAATAGCTTAGGCTCTGGTATCCGGCTTTAAGTAATAGGATAAGTTTGTTTGGCTATTGTTAAAGGCTAGATATTTTTTTACTCTGAGAATATAACTTTCACCTGCGGTGGTACACGTCTAGTAGTGGATTAAGGAGTGGATAGGTGTACCTTTAAGTTTTTCGCGACCGTTCAGAAAATCCAGTTCGATAAGGAAGGCGACTTCCTCAATTTCTACATTTTTAAAATTATTACGAATTAGATTTATCGTTGCTCCCAGAGTTCCCCCTGTTGCGAGAACATCATCGATGAGGATGATACGTTCGCCTTCTTGAAAGGCATCTTGATGAATTTCGATGGTATCGGTTCCATATTCGAGAGAATAGGTTTCCCGATAGGTTTTGTAAGGGAGCTTCCCTGGTTTTCGAACCATGGTAGTACCTGCATTTAACGCATAGGCGAGAGCAGAGGCAAAAATAAAACCACGTGCTTCGACTCCCACTACCGTATCAACTTGTTTTCCTGAATATCTTTCTTTTAATGTGTTGATCGTTTTTCCAAATGCATCAGCATCTGCAAGAAGAGGAGCAATATCTTTAAAAACAATTCCTTCCTTTGGAAAGTTAGGAATGTCGCGGATGATTTTTTTGACAGTTTCCATGGATGAGCCTTTCTTTATTTAGTACGTAGTAATAAATTGGTTTTTACCAAAAAAATGAGGTGGTGAAAACTTTATCTTCTCATTGGTAAGTATTTTATCGGATTCTTGGGTTCGGTATCGTTTCGTACTTCGAAGTGGAGGTGGGGCCCGGTGGAGCGACCGGTGCTTCCCATTAGTGCAATTTTTTGTCCCTGTTTTACATACTTACCTTTTTTTACTAGAATTTTAGAGTTGTGTGCATAAACAGTGGTTAGGTGGTGGGCGTGTTTTACGATTACCATTTTACCGTATCCGGTCGGCCCCCAACCGCTAAAAACTACTTCTCCTGCGGCAGCGGAATATATGGCAGTTCCTTTTGGTCCAGCTATATCAATTCCTTCGTGCTTACGACCGTTTCTTTTTCCGAAACCCGAAGTTAAAGTTCCTTTTGCCGGCCAGATAAGAAGCCCTTTACGTGGACGGGCTGTATGCATTTTTTTCTTTTTTGCGGTTCGAGTTGTTTTCGAGCGTAAAGGAGAAGAGTTTTTAGAAACTGAAAGCACGCGGCGCGCACCGGGAATCCATAAACGGTCTCCCACTTTTATTTTTGATGCATCTAGGATATGGTTGGCGCGGCGTACAACTTCCATATCTAACCCATATACTTGGGCGATTTGATAAAGGGTTTGGCCTTTTTGAACTGTATGATGAATTCCATAAGGCGTTTCTGGCCAAGGGTCAAATTTAAAACCCTGACAAGCGGTCAGAAATAAAAAGCTTAGCAATAATAAGGTGTTGAAATATTTGTGGAGGGGCATTTTTCCCAAGCGAAGAGAGATATAACCTATTGAAAATTATATCATTTTTTCAAATTCGTTTACAAGTTACTGCGCATCCTGTATAACCGAAAAATCGTTAAAAACCTGATTTTAATCGAGACACCGTAGATGAATTTATTTAAACCTTCATCAATATTGATAGCAACGTGGATTTTCTTTGGTTGCGGAGCGAGTCAGCCTGCTCCAGATATTTTTGCCCTGCCCGTTTCCTATATAGTGGGTAAAAAGCCAGAGGTTGTCATAGCTCATGATATGAACAATGATGAGTTTCCAGATTTATTGGTTGTCAACTCGGCTGGAAATTCGTTGAGTTATTTTGAAGGTCTCGGGGATGGAACTTTCAAGGACCAACAGATTATTGAAACAGGTCGAGAGCCTTTTGCTGTCGAGTTAGCCGATTTTAACGGTGACAGCATTGCCGATATTGCCTTATGCAATTATGGCGACGGCGAGGTGTCTATTATTCTTGGGCAAAAAGATGGGCTTTTTAAGCTAAAGACCAATGTTAAGGTGGGACGTCTCCCGATTGCTATAGCCGCTGGAGATTTCAACAACGATGAAATAAAGGATCTAGCAGTAACTCTTCGATTTAATAAATTAATCATTCTTCTGGGTGTTGGGGATGGCACCTTCAAAGTCGCAGAAGCTTACCAGGCATCTCCCACCCCCGCCCACATAAGCACCAGCGATTACAATAGCGATGGAAATCAGGATATTGCATTGGCCCTCAATGCAGTAAAGACGAGGTTTTTGAAAATGTTTTACGGTAATGGCGATGGAACATTTCAGCCACCCAAGTTGATTAAAGGCGGCAGTCAGTCCTCTTTTTTAATTCATCACGATATGAATATGGATGGAAAGCTGGATTTATTGACTTCGAGTCCTATGAAGGACAGTCTCAGTATTTTTATGGGGGATGGAAAAGGAACTTTCACGAAAATGCAGGATTTTGCTGGGGAAAAAGGGCCACACAATATTGTAGTGGGCGATTTTACTGGCGACAAGGTTCCCGACATCGTCGTATGTAACCGGCGTGGGGCATCCATTTCTGTTATTCAAGGGAACGGTGATGGGACCTTTGTCTATCCTCATTATAATTATGCTGTCGGTTCGCAACCCAGATCTATAACCGGTGCTGATTTCAATCGGGATGGGATGATGGATGTTGCAGTCGTACTTTACCAAAAACAAGTTCTCGAGGTTTTTTTAAGAAAGGCAAGTGCTCCCCCTATCGATACTTAAAATATCATTAAAAAATTGCTTATTGTTCTGAGTAAAAAAGCAGTTCATCACTTTCGATAACATATTTCCCCTCCAACTATCCACCGAGGTCAATGGTGCGAGAACATTCCGAACAAATTCTCGGGCAGCGGTTTTTCTCCCAGTTCAAACTTCTAGGCTTTATTTTAAGCATTATTCCAAATTTCTTTTTCAGAAACTCCAAACAATTTTTAGGGCTATAAGTCTTTTTGCTATAAATATTTGTGTTTTAAGGAATTATTGATTTTTCGATAATTTGAGGCTATAATTGTCCGAATTTGAATAGTCTATAACTAATTGAAAAAATTATAGTAGTTTGGTTTTCTTGGGAAAATCATGAAAAAGGTTTCTCAAAAAGAAAAAAATCTAATTAGTAATATAATTTCAAGAATTTAAATTCAATTTTGAAATTTTATTGTGCCTCCCCTCTAAACTAATTTTATGGAAGAAAGCGCATGATACCTGAAGTTCAATCCACAGATTTTTATAAGTTGTTGGGCGTGAAACAAGACGCCAATCAAAAAGAAATCGACCGTGCCTATCAAAAATTAATAAGTAAGTTCGATTCTTCGGAAATCCTGGGTGAGTCGCTTGATCAACCTACCTTGAAAGAGCAGATAGAAGAAGCTCAGGAGGCTTACGACACGCTTTCTAATAAGGAAAGGCGCGAAGCTTATGACGCTGTGGTTCAAGTGCAACAGGGGCCTGAGCTAACTGCTCCTTTAAAACCAGGTCCTTTTCAATTCATAGGTAATAAAGAGCGCCAGAAAAGCCCGAAGCACCAAAATGTCTATCAAGATTTTTTTGGTTTTTCTGAAAAGCCGTTCGACCTCACTCCCGACCCAAAATACCTTTACTTAAGCCCAAAGCATAAGGAGGTGCTTGCGCATCTGGTTTATGGTTTGCAGGAGAACAATGGTTTTTTGAAAATAGTTGGGGAGGTAGGCACGGGTAAAACAATGATTTGCCGAAGTTTTCTTAGGGAGTTAAGAACGGATTTTAATATTGCCTATATTTTCAATCCCGCAATCAATGAATTGGAACTATTACAGACTATAAATAGTGAACTAGGATTAACTGGTAAAAGTAAAAGCAAAAAGAAACTTATTGATGTGCTTAACGTTTTCCTACTGGAAGAAAGAGCTAAAGGTCACAGGGTGGTTGTTATAATTGACGAAGCTCAAGATCTAGCGCCCGATGTTATGGAGCAATTGAGATTATTATCTAATCTAGAAACCGATACCGAAAAACTTATTCAAATTGTTTTGATTGGACAACCTGAGTTAGATAATGTTTTGGCTAAAGAAAGCCTACGGCAATTGCGACAAAGGATCACTATTCAATGGGAATTATTGCCACTCAACCTTGAAGAGACGCGTGGTTACATCCAACACAGGTTGAATGTGGCTTTAGGAAAAGGGAAAGTGAGTTTTTCCAATTCAGCAGTCGAAACCATTTTTCGTTATTCGCGTGGAATTCCGAGAATGATCAATGTTATCTGCGACAGGACCTTGTTGATTGCTTTTACAGAAAGCACAAAAAAGATCAATCCACAAATTGTTAAAACTGCAGTGCAAGATATTGGCAGCCTGGCACCGATTGAATCTTGGACTATTAAGTTTTGGCAATTAGCAATCCCTTCAGCGATTGCAGCAGGGATCGGTTTTTTAGCTTTGAATTTTCTTTTCCTACCAGATTTCAATAACAAACCACAACGAAAAAATATGGTAACCTTGAGTCAACCAGAATCCATCGGGCTCTCTTCACCAGATAAGTTTATAAATTACTCCGCCTCTCCCCAAACGATAACTCCTAGGGTCCTTTTCAATGCTCCAGAGAAGGCAATAGAACCAGCTGCTGCGGTGTTAGAACCTGCAAAATCAAAAGCCCCTGGTCAAGGTGCATTAAAAATGGTAGATCAAGAAAAGCTAATTACTTACTTATCCAGTTTGACACTTATGGAAAGCAAATTAGAAGCGGTTAAATGGATTCTTGAAGCTTGGAATGTCGACCCTGAAAAGCTTCAAGCCAAAGAAGATTTGGAAATGATGGCTGAGAATTACAATTTGCTTCAATATGAGATAAACGGGACGATGAAACGTTTGCAGACTCTTAATTACCCCGCATTGCTGGAAATCGCTCTTCCTAATGCACAGGGAACTAAGTATCTGGCTCTCTCTTCAATCGAGGGTGAAGTGGGTGTATTTGGTTCGGTCGATAAAATTGAGATGCCCCTTTCAATGATCAACTCGCTTTGGACACGCAAAGCCATTATTTTATGGAAAGACTTTGAAAATCTTCCTAAGTTGCTTGANTTTGGATTCAAGGGCAAAGAAGCGATTTGGNTACAAAAAAACCTCCGNCTCCTAGGTTATTTTCAAGGAAGAGAGGCTCCCTTGTACGGTCCCAAAACAATTCAAGCTGTAAGAGANCTACAGNGGAATAATGATATTAAGGATGATGGNAAATTTCAAACGGACAGCAAAATGCTTGTCTATAATCTTTTACAAATTTACCAGACACCAGATCTNGTTATCCGGTAATTCTTCTCGATATATAGGCATAGTAAATGAGTACAATTTTAAAAACTTTAAAAAAACTTGAAGAAGAAAAAAGTATTTTAGAAAAAAGATTAGATTTAAAAGATATGGTTCTTCAGGATGAAGACATTTCATATAATATCTCTTCCTTGAAGGTCTCTCCAAGNTTTATCTGGGGTGGGACATTATTTTTGGTTGGAGTTGCGGTNACTGCTTTTTGGTTGTGGGTTGATAAACCTAAAAATATTGAAATTTTTCCCGTTTCACATCCTAGCACTTCTAAATTGCAGCCTCCAGTCCTGGAAAAAAAACAAACCAGATTATCCGTTCCAGGTATACCTTTGTCAAATATTCCAGAGCAAACAAAATNGCAGCCTTATAGCAAACCTATTATTAAAAACAATAATTACTCGTTAGAAAAAGAGGTTCCTGCTAATATATCGATTAAACCNAAAAATGCAATTACAGGCCCTGAAAGAGGAGCANGTCGTCAGGCACAGGATATTTATGAAATTCAATCTTTAATTGCATCGGCAAAATCACTTGCCAATGAGCCTGAAGAGATTCTTGTTCGACAAAACAATAAAAACCTCTTTATTCCGGAATTAAAAATAAAAGGTGTGATCTTTTTTTCTTCTGGGAGCCCTTCCAACCATATATTCGTATCAACTCCAAAAAGTAGTAANCAAAAAGTTCGTGTTGGNGATTCAATAGAATCAGCAACTCTTTTAAAGATAGAGTCAAACGGTGCTGTTTTTTCTTATAGAGGTGATAGGGTTCGCCTGCAAATAGGTGAATAATAGGTGAGCCCGTTGCTGACTGATATTTGTAATGGTTTGGTATAAAAACATTGCACACAATCTATAAAGCGGTTTCANCTNATGATATGAANCGGNTTCTTGCTTATTGCCANCAGCACACTCTCAAAAATAAAGGNCCCTTCGAGGTATATCCCGGTGAAGAAGTTTCACAATTCATAGTGATTGTAAATTCCCGCCAGGAAAACGAACCCCTGGAAAACTTTAAACCGCTCGGTGCCTTCTATTGCAATTATTTAGGTGAGGGAATTATTTCACTGGACCAGAAGGCAACAGATTATGATGCCGTTCCTTCTGCTAAAAAGTATGAGCAGTTGTTGAAACAGGTGATCAATATGCTTATTGAGAAAGCTCACCCCGGTGTAGAATTACCTTTTCCCATTTAAAATCAGATCCCTAATTAGGCAAGGAAAACTTTACGAAACGATATNGTAAAAAGCTTTACTCGGCCGATCAAATTTATGAGGATCAACCCTTACCCGCAGAGGTTCGAAGCGGGGTTGACTTTGTTGGCTGATCTCTGCTAAACCCTATCGGTTATGTATTTTCAAGATATCATTTTAAACCTTCAAAACTATTGGGCATCTCGAGAGTGTGCCATACATCAACCNTATGATATTGAGGTTGGAGCTGGNACGTTCAATCCNTGCACTTTTTTCAGAGTGTTGGGGCCAGAACCTTATAATGCTGCGTATGTTGAGCCGTCCCGTCGCCCTACGGATGGCAGGTATGGGGAAAANCCTAATCGTCTGCAACATTATTACCAGTTTCAGGTTATTCTTAANCCTTCTCCACCAAGTGTGCAGGATCAATATTTAGAAAGTCTTACTAGTTTGGGNGTGGACCCNATTAAGCACGATATTAGATTTGTGGAAGATGACTGGGAATCTCCTACTTTAGGAGCCTGGGGGTTAGGCTGGGAGGTCTGGTTAGATGGAATGGAGATCACTCAGTTTACTTATTTCCAGCAAGTCGGAGGCATAGATTTAAAACCGGTTACCGCAGAGTTGACCTATGGATTGGAACGTATTGCCATGTACTTACAAAATGTGGAAAACGTATATGATTTAAAGTGGAATGGAGAACTGTTATACGGTGATGTTCACCTTGAAACGGAAAAACAGTTTTCCCGTTACAATTTTGAAGTTTCCAATAAGAAANATCTGTTCCAGTGGTTTGATATGTATGAACTGGAAGCGAAAGAATTGTTGGACAAAGAACTTGTTCTCCCTGCATATGATTATACATTAAAATGTTCACATACCTTCAACCTGCTAGATGCAAGGGGGGCTATCAGCGTTACTGAGCGCACGGGGTTTATAGGCAGGGTAAGAAACCTTGCACGTTTATGNGCTGAAATTTATGTACGGCAAAGAGAGGCGATGGAATTCCCTCTTTTAAAGGATGAATCTTAATTCCATGAATTTATGCTACCAATTATAGGTGGTATGTCACTACTGGATTATTTTCTAATTTGTTTTTGGAAAAATATAGTAATTTCAATATTGTTTAAAGATGGCAGAATTTTTTATAGAAATAGGATCGGAAGAGATTCCCTCTAGTTATATTGAGCCCGCCTTGAATTATATGAAAGAGGAGATATCCTCCTTTTTTTCAAGAAACCGAATTGAGGCAGAAACTCCTAAAATTATGGGGACCCCAAGGCGTCTGGTAGTTTCGGTAAAGNGTGTCACCNCAATGCAGAAGGATTCTGTGGATGAGTTTCTTGGNCCGGGGGTTTCCGTGGCCTACGATGAAAAGGGTCAACCCACTAAAGCTGCGATAGGTTTTGCACGTGGTAAGGGGTTAGATGTCGCTAACCTTACTAGGAAACAAACTCCAAAGGGAGAGGTGGTTTGTGCCCTGATTGAGAATAAGGGNCGTTCTACATCATCNTTATTGAATGAGTATTTGCCACAATTGATTCATGAAATCCCTTTTCAGAAGAAAATGCGTTGGGCAAATAATTCCCTTCCCTTTGCCCGACCATTGCATTGGGTGGCCGCATTATTTGATGGGAAGGCCCTAGAATTTGAATTTGATGGTATTGCGANCAATATTNTTTCAAGAGGACATCGATTTCTCAAACCTGAGCAGTTTCAAATCAATGGTATTGAATCGTATTTAAAAGAATGTGAAAAACACTTTTTAATGATCGATCCNGCAACTAGAAAAGCCTCAATTTTAGAACAAGTCCAGGATTTGGCCAAACAAGCAGGGGGTTANATAAAAGAAGATGGAGATTTACTGAACCTTGTAAACTTTCTNGTGGAATACCCGGTAGCGATTAAAGGGAATTTTGACCCAGGTTTTTTAGAGTTACCGAAAGAATTACTTGTTATAAGCATGAAGTATCACCAGAAATATTTTCCTGTTTGGGATAAGAAAGGTAATCTTCTTCCTTGTTTTATTACGGTCAGCAATATGNTTGCGGAGAAAAGTGATGAAATAAAGAAAGGCAATGAGCGGGTATTACGTGCCCGTTTGGAAGATGCACGTTTTTTTTACGATGAAGACCGCAAGAAAAAATTTGAAGACTTTGTCGAGCCCTTAAAAGGGGTTGTATTTCAGAAAAAACTGGGAACTATATATGAAAAAGTATGTCGGATCACCGATNTGGCAGGAATCTTGGCGAGTCTGATTTGTCCTCAAAAAGAACAACAGGTAAGGAGGGCGGCATATTTAAGCAAGGCGGACCTAGTCAGCCAGATGGTTTTCGAGTTTCCTGAGTTNCAGGGGATTATGGGAGGATACTATGCTTTGCACGCNGGNGAGAATGCCGAAGTTGCNAAGGCTATAGCAGAACATTATCGTCCCACCTTCGCGGGGGATGATTTGCCGACCTGTGATTTAGGGTCAATTATAGCAGTAGCCGATAAGCTTGATACCATTGTTGGNTGTATCGGTGTAGGGCTAATTCCATCNGGTTCTGAAGACCCTTATGGGCTGAGGCGGCATGCCTTGGGTATTTTGCAAATCATTTTAAATCAAGGATGGCAATTTTCTTTTCAAGCCTTAATACAGGACAGCCTTAATTTAATTATCGACAAAGCCAAACTCGAGCAACATAAAATAAANAAACATATTGAAGATTTATTTTCTCAAAGATACAAAACTTTACTTAATGGGGAGGGTTTTGATTACGATGCGATTGATTGTGTTCTGTCGACGGGAATGGATTCTGTTGTCGATGTGAGAGCAAAGGTAGAAGCTTTCACCAACCTTAAAAAACAGCCTCATTTTGAACCTCTCGCCATTGCTTTTAAAAGGGTTGCCAGTATTTTGGATAAAAAAGTGGATGGAGAAATCGACCCCGGGTTATTGAATGAGCCTGCAGAAAAACAATTGTATGAAGCATTTCTGAAAGTTAGAAGCCCGGTATTGGCCCATATTAAAAAGAAAGAATTTTCCAAAGCGCTTGAGAAAATGGGAGAGATTAAACCTTCTGTGGATAATTTCTTTGATAATGTGATGGTGATGGTGGATGACGCTTCCTTGTGCGCAAACAGGATGTGCCTGCTTCGAGATATATCCGGCTTATTTTCAGACCTTGCAGATTTTTCAAAAATTGTTGTGAAGAAAGCTTGAAATATGAAAATACTTTTTAAAATAGGAGAAGCTACTTCTCCTTTTATTTAACCTAATATTCNAAAGCGTGAAACGCTTATTTATTTATGACCAAAAAACTTGTATATGCTTTTTCCGGAAAGAAAGCCGATGGCAAGGCAAACATGAAAAATCTCTTGGGAGGTAAAGGTGCTAACCTTGCTGAAATGGCATCGTTGGGAATAGATGTTCCGCCTGGCTTTACTGTCTCTACCGAAGCATGTGTTCATTATTTTAAAAATAAAAATAAATTTCCACCAAAATTATGGGATGAAATTTTAACGCATTTAAAATCCCTTGAGAAAACAGTGGGTAAAAAATTTGGGGGCTCTGAAAATCCTCTNCTGGTTTCNGTTCGTTCCGGAGCTCGAGTTTCGATGCCGGGTATGATGGATACGGTTTTGAACTTGGGCCTCAACGAAGACTCTCTTCATGGTCTAGCGNAGAAAACACAAAACGAATGGTTNGCTCTCGACACTTATCGTAGATTTATTTCCATGTTTAGTAATGTTGTTTTGAATATTGATAGTGCTCGATTCGAGACAATTTTAGAAAAAGAAAAGAAAAGACGTTCCATCAAAGTNGACACCGAACTTTCGGTTAAAGATTTAAAATCAATCATCAAAAAGTTTAAAGCNCTTGTTGTTCGTGATACTAATAAAAAATTTCCTGATGATCCAATGAAGCAGTTACGAATGGCGGTAGAAGGNGTATTCAACTCCTGGAATACGGAGCGGGCAGTTATTTATAGAAAGATGAATGGATATTCACAAGATTGGGGGACGGCGGTAACGGTGCAGTCGATGGTTTTTGGGAATATGGGTAAAACCTCTGCAACGGGAGTGGCGTTCACCCGTAATCCGGCTACTGGAGAAAGGAAATTCTTCGGCGAATACATGATTAATGCACAGGGTGAAGATGTAGTTGCGGGAATTCGTACCCCAAACTCGATTGACCAGCTTGAAATCGAAATGCCGGATATTTATCAAGCATTAGTGAATGTTTATCGAAAACTGGAAAAGCATTATAAAGATATGCAGGACATGGAGTTCACGATTGAAAATGAAAAATTATATTTACTACAGACTCGATCTGGAAAACGAACTGCGGAATCAGCTATCAAGGTGGCCGTAGATATGGTGGATGAAGGTTTGATAGAGAAGAGCGAAGCTCTCATGAGAGTTCCCGCTGACCAGTTAGGGCAACTTTTTCATCCAATGATAGATTCTAAAGCAAAAGTCAAACGCCTAGGTAAAGGATTGGGGGCATCACCAGGTGCGGCAGCCGGAAAAATTGTTTTTAGCTCCGAAGCAGCAGAAGAAATGGCGGAAAAAAAAGAAAAGGTAATCCTAGTTAGAATGGAAACCTCTCCAGAAGATATTCGAGGCATGAATGTTGCTGAAGGTATTATCACAGCAAAGGGGGGGATGACATCGCATGCTGCGGTAGTCGCCCGGGCAATGGGGAAACCNTGNGTCTCGGGGGTGGAAGGGTTGATCGTNAATAGCCGTCGAAAAACCTGTNCNTTGGGAGGAGTCAAAATGAAAGAGCTGACTCCTCTTACTCTGGATGGAACCACTGGGGAGGTAATTGAAGGTATTGCTCCTTTGACTCAATCAAAGTTAACGGGTTCTTTTACCCGNATGGTGACTTGGGCTGGGGAAACTCGTTCGTTACAAATTCGGGCAAACGCAGACACTCCGAATGATGCATTGATGGCAAGGGAGTTCGGAGCTCAGGGAATAGGCCTTTGCAGAACGGAGCACATGTTTTTTGATAAGGATCATATTTTTCTGGTCCGTAAAATGATTCTCGCTGATAACGATAAGGTTCGGAATGAAGCTTTGAGAAAGCTCCTTCCAGTCCAGAGAAATGATTTTTTAGGCATTTTTAAAGCGATGGAAGGCCTTCCAGTAACAGTTCGATTGCTCGACCCTCCCCTTCATGAATTTTTGCCGCGTGCCACTCAAGAGATAAAAAGCTTAGCTCGTGAAATGAAACTATCCAGTAGTGCTTTGAGCAAAAAAATCGAGAGTATGAGTGAAATGAATCCCATGCTAGGCCATCGAGGATGTCGACTNGGTATCACCTTTCCTGAAATTTATAAAATGCAGGCTCGTGCCATTTTAGAAGCAGCGTGTCGGCTGGCTAAAAATGGAATCAAAGTTCACCCTGAAATCATGGTTCCTTTGGTAGGGCATGTCAATGAGTTCAAAATTGTTCGTGAATTTATTTTGGAGGTAGCTTCCGAAGTTTTAAAGAAAGAAAGCGTCAACTTGGATTTTNAAATTGGCACCATGATAGAGCTTCCCCGAGCTGCCCTAACAGCAGATGAAATTGCTAGTGAAGCAGATTTCTTTTCTTTTGGAACTAATGATCTGACACAAACTGCATTTGGGTTTAGCCGCGATGACTCCGGGAGCTTTCTCAGACAATATGTCGACCTGGAGTTGCTGGACCATGACCCGTTTGTATCAATTGATCAGGAAGGCTTGGGGCAACTGGTACAAATAGCTTTTGAAAAAGGACGAAAGGTCAAACCTAAAATCCATATGGGGGTATGCGGTGAGCATGGGGGAGACCCCGCATCCATTGGATTTTTCAGCCGTTTGGGCTTTGATTATGTGAGTTGCTCTCCCTACCGGGTGCCTACAGCCATTCTTGCCGCGGCTCAGGCTGTTATAAAGGAAAACCCTTAAATAAATTTTATTAGGTCTATATTTTTGTCTGTGAAAAATTGCGGGTACGGCAAAAAGCGCAAAAAAGGTTGACATCATTTTTTTGGGTAATCATAATAAAAAATTCTGCATGACAACCATAACAAATAAAAATAAATCCATTAGGATTTGGAGGAACAAATGAATATTGCACTCACCGGAATTACTGGAATGGTGGGATCCCATTTTATAAAAAAGCTTTTGGAAGATAATTCTGAAAGTGCCACCTACAACATCAAAGCTCTAATTCGTGAAGGCAGTGTCGTTGAACATCTGAAGACCTTTGAAGATATTGATTATATTATTGGCGGTTTGGAAGATAAAGAATCGCTTGCCAAGCTTGTTCAGGATACCGAAGTTCTGGTGCATCTTGCCCATTTCCCGGGACCCGTCCAAACAGTAGAAGAGTTGATAAAGGTCAATATTGATGGCACTTTTGATTTGCTGGAAGAAGCACGTAAAGCCAAAGTCAAACAAGTTATATTTATGAGCTCCTGTACTGTTTTTGGAGAAGTACTTCCTACGGTGAATAAAGAAAACCCCATGGATGAAAGTCATCCTGTAAGACCAGGCAGTTTATATGGGTCAATTAAAAACTCGATTGAAGGGTTTTGTTTTCAATTCCAAAAAAGTCGGGCATTTGATATCACTATTATACGGCCTGTTACAATTTATGGGGTGCGTCCGCAACTTGATAAATCCGAATGGTTCCAGACGATTGACTATCTTGCCACTAATTATAATGTTGACCTTAAAGGAAGCACCAAATACGTTTCCGTAGATTCTGTCGTTCAAGGGATTCAATGCGTGCTCGGCAATCCTGATGCAGGGGGAAAAATTTATCACCTTATTGACGGCCATATCCATAATCTGCTGTTGGGAAAAATGATTGCCGAAACCATCGATTCCTTTGGTGAGTGTGAAGGTGTTATGGGGGACGAAGGTGTTCCAATGTCTAATCAGGCCGCCAAAGACATTGGTGTGGAATTTCAAGGTGAAGAAGCAATCAAAGAATATATCAAGCTCATTCACAAGCTTCAGGGTGAGTATGGTGGCGAGCGAAACATCCAAAACTGGTAAGCGTTTGTGCATATGTCTTCCCTAACATCCCAGTCATTTATTAAGCGCTTGATCCAAGAGGATTATAAATTTTTTACCGGAGTACCTTGTTCTTTATTATCTGGATTGATCTATGAATTAGAGGGTCAACAAGAAGCTCGATATATTCCAGCAGTACGCGAAGATGCCGCTGTGGGATTGTGCACAGGGGCCTACCTTGCAGGGGCGATGCCTGTTCTCCTTATGCAAAACTCTGGGTTAGGTTACAGTCTTAATGCCTTCACCTCACTAAATTTAATTTACAATATTCCCATGCTTGTAATTATGAGCTGGCGTGGGAAAGATGGCAAGGATGCTCCAGAACATATCATTATGGGTGATATTGATAAGCAACTTTTGAAAACAGCGGGCATGGAATATTCTCTTCTCAATGAAGATAATTGTGAGGAGGTTCTTAGAAAGGCAAAAAATAAAATTTGTGAAGAGAAATTGCCCTATACATTGATTGTCGAGAAAGGATTGTTTGATGAAAGGCACTGAAGCATTTCAAGAGTTGCTTCCGCTTATAGAAGATAATGTGCCCGTGGTCCATGCAAACGGTTTTATTTGCCGTGAATCGTTTGCGCTCAAAGATCGCAAAGCTAATTTTTATATGATCGGATCAATGGGGCTCGCTTCATCTATAGGTTTGGGGGTTGCCATGTACAAACCCGAAAAAAAAGTAATCATTATTGATGGTGATGGCAATGTGTTAATGGCTTTAGGCACATTGGCT
>NZYH01000067.1 GCA_002697825.1 Nitrospina sp.
TGCCGCTAGAATTACTCTTATGGCTTCATCGTTTAGCAGCTATGATTCTGGCCTCTCACGCCAGAAACAGGCGTTCGATTCCCTTGGGGCTACTCCTATTAAATTCAGGGCAAAAAAAAACCGCACCGAAACAAAAGTTTCGATGCGGTTTTAAAAAATGTTTCTTATTTAGCAGTCAGGGTGAAGTCAGCTTTAGCTTCACCAGCAGCAACTGTTATTTCCTGAGAAGATTCACCCACATAAGGCTGCCATGCGGTAACTTTGTATTTACCGGCTGGAAGGCCATCAATCTTGAAAGCACCATCAGCTCCTGTGATTGAGTAATAAGGGTTCCAAACAAAGCGAGCATCGGCTTCCATGAAGTTATGCTGATCGCACTGCAAGAAGAAGTGCTTATCTTTTTTCTGCTTTAATCGACCAATATTTTTCGTTACTTCTGCAACGTCCCCTTGATTTGGCAAGGGTTTATTGAAGAGTGTTTTACGGCTTGCACCAACTACAGAGTAACCATGCGGGTTGTGCAGAATGTTTGCATCATGGTTTTTAACAGTGAGTATTCCACCTGTTTTCTTTTCAGCTTTTGTTGGCTTTCTAACCGCAAGCATTTTTTGCTTAATATCACAAATTTGGAAATCAAAATTTGCTTTACCTGAGTCGCCCCAAGGCTTACCAGTCTTTATATCTTCGACAAAAACAACTGCATCTTTAAGTTTTCCACCAGCAACTGACACTTTTATTCGCGGACGAATTCCACCGTCTTTCGTATCAGGATGCGTGGTACAAAACTCTACATTTTTGCCTTTATTCAAATCTTCCATTATTGGAGCCATTGGTGTTCCTTTTAAACTAACCGTTCCTGTGATACTTCCAGGCCCGGCACTACCCTCTTCATAAGCCTTTTTTTTCTTGGCGAAACTGGTAGAAGCCAATACCAATGAAAAGGCCACAACCATTACACTCAATACAATCTTTTTCATTTCTTTTTTTCCTCCTTCTTTATAAACTTTTATAAAATCAAAAAATATACACTCCAAACATAAAAAGTGACTGAAAACAAATTTAATAAAATGCCACTATTTCGAATATTCGAATTTTAGCATATCTAAAGACGGTATTTATAACGCAAAAAAGGGGCCCCATCAAGAGGCCCCTTTCAATTTTTTGCAAAAAACCACCAAAAATCGAATTTATTTCATCGATAATCGGTCATCTATATCCTTTGAAGCAGACTTTTCTTCTTCAAAAGGCTGAGATGCGGTTTTTACACCTTTTGGCGTCACTTTGCCCAGCGGCAGAATCGAGCGGTCACCTGCAGGCAGCACCTTGAAGTAACCCCATTGACCTGCTTGCTGATAAGGAGTTCTCGCATTCAACCATAAATACGTGCCAGGATTATTGTAGGTACCCCCAGCGTTGATTTTGGCTTGAATGTATTCGGCTCCTCCAAACTGCTCAGCATCAATCATATCCGAACCTTGTTGATCCATGTGGCGACGCCACTGATGTCCGTCAAGGTTGAATACCTGATTCTGCTCATTATGAGCACCAAAGATGTTGATCATTACCTTATCTCCTGCATGAGCTTTGAGAGTAGGTGTTGCAGGATCTGAGTCTGCAGCCACACATGCTGTGAACATGTTGCCCAGTTCACAACCCTCGTCCTCTCGATAAATCCAAGGCTCAAGGCGATAGTTAACACCTGTCAGGCCAGCTACATTTTGTAGGTACGGCATGAAAGATGTTCCAATGATATTGTCTTCATCCTGGAAGTACAATGCAAAATCACGATAGTTATCTATATTTGCATTTTCAGGATAAGACTTGTCAATAATAACGTCCGCTTTCCATGAATTACCCATCGAGATATCCTTTCCAGTTTCAGGGTCTCGATAAATGGAACCTTTAGGTCCAATGATAATCCCACCATAGAGTCCACTACGGACGTTTTCGGTCAAATTACCAAAGTCCCAAAGCAGCGCACCATTGACTTTATATCCTGGGTGCGCATAGAACGTATAGGTTTTAGATTTACCCGGAGCAACTGTCTGGTCACCAGGGTTGTTACCCACGTTGATCCCCTGTGAATCTTTGGGGTCAAACGCGATGTTTTGGGCATGAATAGAGGCATTACCAGCCTTTAAGCGATTTGTCAGCTTGATTTTAATACAATCGCCTATGTTGGCCCGCAGAGTGAGCGGATGCGGCATGGCTCCATCATCTGCGGCTTTAGTGGCTTCGCCTTCAAGCGCAAAAATCTTACCCGTCGCATTAGCAAGCAATAGTTTACGCTCAAAGTCGACCTCAATCTCATCCTCAGTGTTGGGATTGAACTTCAACTCTTTATCAATCGCCACCACACTAAAGTTTTTAGCTGGTGCTCCCTTTGGACACAAAGTCTTCTTAATTTTTTTCTTAAAGTCTTCATTTCCTGGAAGTACTTTTAGATCTTTATTTAATTCATCAAGAACACGGATGATTCCCCAGCTACCCTCAGACAGCTTGGAACTTCTTCCGTTATAGTAAATATAATCACCTGCCATCTGTTGAAAACCACCTGCTTTTGATGGCAAGTCATAGCGTTCCGCAATTCCAACATGAATCGTATTGGTAACCCGCGAATCCCTGTCATATCTTTCTGGTCGATAGCCATGACCAGAAACAGCAAAGGTATGTGTTTCATTCTGCATTCCTGCCAATAGACGAAAAACAATATTATCGCCTACATAAGCTCTCAGCATCGGTGTTGAGGGATCGCCATGCGCTTTACTACTGAAAATTTTAGATCCGTCCTTGTTATTGGCCAGTCTTGCTGACAAAGAGGCAGACCTAAAATTGAAAGCGCCACCCGTTGTATGGGTTCCACCATTAAGAAGAGGGAAAGCCACTTCCAGCATATCCATAGGCATCTGGAAAGAAATGGACTGACCCGCAGCAATAGCGTTTTCTCGCGTCAATCCTGGTGGGTTTCCTTCGGTAACCAACTGGGCAGTATGAGGAACAGTATCACTGACTTGTGCTACCAATTCACGGAAACTTCCCTGCGTATTGTAGGCAACAATCTCAGTACTATGAATATCCGCTACTGGGCCGCTGCGAATCTCTTCGCCCGTTTTTGGATCATGGTATGTAGAACCCCAAGGTTCAACAATAGTAGAACCAATTCCGCCATGCGGCCATGTGGTTGCACCAAAAGCATGGTCATGCCAGAAAACCAGACCCACATCAACATCTACCCACCAACGGTATCGGACATACTCGGTCGTCACAATGTGACCTGCTGCATGAGCATGAGTCATACCCTCAGTAAATTCAATTGTGTATTTGTCGTCTTTAGCGGGTCCTTTGTTTGGATCAGGTGTGATCTTTTTGATCCAACGTGCATCCTTACCATTTGGAACTTCAATACCAACAATGATGTCGGCTCCAACATGGTAGGTTGGGGAATGCTTTGCCATCTGAATTTCAATTTTGGTATCTCCAGGTTTCGTTGCTTTCAACAACTTAGCATTCATCGGAACCGGCATACCAACATGATGGCCGTCTTTCATCTTCTTCGTAAACTGCTTGTAAGACCTCATGGACTGGTCATAAGAAAAACCCGTGATGACACCGTCTGAGGCCTGGTTATCAAATTGGAAAAAATGCGGATGGATGTTGACTTTAGACATTTGGAAATTGGTAAANTCATCATCATCCCATTCGCTTGATAACAGCACATCTACGCAATCATAGACATTGGCACGAATGACCAGCGGAATTGCTTTCTTAGGATCCGCTTTAACTTCTGCCATTTCTTCATCAATCACGTAAATCAAACCGTACTTATCAATGACTGGTGGTGTCTTACCAACCGCACCTGACAATTCAATAGGTGTATTGATAAAATGTAGATTGTATTGCTTACGTCCAGCACCGGCAGGACAAAGGCTCCATCTCCCCTGTTCACCTGGCTTAGCACCACCCGTGTTTTCCACTGTTGGACCACTTCGAGCGCTACCGGATTCTGTTTTAGTAATAACACCATCATCGCTTAGCATGTGNAATGGCTCCAACCAAGGAGCTCCACCATGGTTACGTGCAAACGGCACGCGTTTACCAAAATGCGGTGCNAAATGAGGCCAAGCCAATTTACCNGTCAAAGGACTAAATTGGATCGGATGTCGTTTGCCAGGATGTGGGGATTTATATTTAGGCCATTTAATAACAGAGTCCCGCTCGGAAAGTGCCTGGGTGTTTTTCCAACTGTAATCCAGCACCGAACCATCGTAGGCCTTAATCTGTTTTATGGGATCATCATGATGACCATCCTGCCCTTGAGGGGGCAGCATGTACTTAACCCAATCTTTGATATTTACAACGGGCTCGGCTTTCGTCCAGTCACTTTTTCCCTTATCAGTAATATGGAACTTTTTCCCAAACCAGTTCATGGTTTTACCAACTAGTTTGTCTGAGGTGGTTCCTTTTGGAATTCGACCTTTTCGATCCGGTAGTTCTTGGAGCGGTCGCATGACATCTGTACTTTCGTAGGGATAATTTCCTGTTTGAAGTATATTGTAAACTCTCCAGTATCCCCACATGCCTGCAACATAGTGATGCGCTACATGACAATGGAACAAAAAGTCACCTGCTAAACGNTGGCAGAGTCCAGATCCGCACTCCGTTTCAAGATCCATAACTTCTGAAGGACCAATAACCTGAACNTCAACTCGATCAGAGGTGGTACGAATAACAGGATATTTAACTGGGCCGTCATAAGCCGCTGTTGTTAGATTCAACAACTGCTGCTTTTCTCGTTGAGGTGACCGAGTCCAGCGAATGGTTCCACCATGGGGATGATGCGAATGGAAAACTTCACCACCGCCATGGACTAAACGAAATTTAGCAGGATCTCCTAAATAAGAACGCGGGATCGTNGTAGGAGCATCACCGAAGGTGTAGGAGCTGTAAGCTAAGGACTCATCTTCAAAATGGAATCTCTTTTCCTGTTGAGCCAAATTGTTGATACCAAACGGCTCAGAACGAAAATTCATCGCACGAGCAGAAGGACGATACGCGTCAGTCTGCGGATCGCGCTGCGGAATCATTTCACCCATACGNTTTAGCGGACGAAAAGATTCATCGCCTACCTCGTGATACATCAAAGTAAACTCTCTAAAATCTTTAGCTTCATCATTTGAGATCATGGCCATCCAACCACTTTCCAGGTCTTTACCTGTCCATGGATCCAAATGCCGTGAGCCTTTTGGCTCAACAATGAATGTCCCAATCAAACCAAGAGAGGAAGGATCTCGTCCAGCATGATTTTGGATCATGTGTCCACCCTCCTGCTCATCAAGAGGAATGTACCACTCATACTCCTGTGTTTCCTCGGCTGGAACGATTGCGCCCGGTGTTGCTGCCGTATTAGGTTGGCCTGATGAACTGATGATCATTGCAGAACCATTTATCTGGATGCCTGCATCTTCATCTTCGAGTTGGTTTGTAAATTTGACTCGAACACATTCTCCCTGATTTCCCCTGATTACCAAGGGTTGGATTGCATCCCCCTGGAGNCCATTGGTAACCGCCCCAGGATCAAGCTCATCTTCACGTGCTTTTGCATTTTTTTCTTCTTCTGCACGGACTTTCTCAATNTTTTTATCCAATACATACATATANCCTGGATAATAATCACCCCATTGGTTCAGGGTAATTTCAACATTAATTGCAGATATTTCAAATTTCCTTACCGGAACACCACTAGGACAATGCGCCCCTTTATAAACTTTTGCCGCGGCTTCGGTAGGCCCTAGGAGATAACTCTGACCCAACTGATGAGACGCCCAAGAATCATGAAACCCACCGCCTGCTGAAGCAGGACTGGCATGTTCCTTTAACTTGGACTTTAGCTGATCCATGACCTTCATCATGGTGTTATCCAGCTTTTCCTGACTGCCTTCCAAACCTGACATTAAATCCTCATGCTGGAGTTGCTTTTCNAGCTTTTCCAACCANGCAGGCTTATCTACTGCAGTATTACCAGTTGAGTGACTGCCATGTGAATGGTCAGTCGAAATTGCGCCAGCTGGAACCGTAAGTCCCAAGGTCAAAAATACTACCGCAAGCGCGTACCAGTTTTTCCACCCTTTTTTGACAACAAACATTTCTACCTCCTAAGTAGTCCGTCTAAAAAAAATTGGACAATATTAAACAGCATGAAACGTAATTAACGTTATATTTTTTCTTTTTATATGAGTCCCTTTTCAATCTTTTTCGGAAGTCATAATTCTTTAAACTATTATAAGNAAAGGCATATTAACAATTTGAAAAAAGCACGGAACCTTCCCTATTTATTAACCCTTACTCGGGATTCCCAAACTTATCAAATTTAATTTTCCCTTACAAGCCCCAAATGGACTTTTTTATTATTTCGAATAATAAGGAGAAAAATAGAGCCTCCTTTTTTAATCTCATTCAAAGTATTTTCAAATTCTTGTAAATTGCCCACAGCATCTCCGTTCACAGCAAGAATTTGATCTCCCATCTCCAANCCCTTNGATTCNGCGTAGCCTCCAGGTTCAATATGAGACACTTCAGGACCCATTTCCCCNNTCAAATTATCAGAATCCTTCACAGAAAACCCTAAACCGGAAAGGCTATCGGGGGTTAAAGAGGCCAAAAGATTGGATTTTTTCTTTTTTGAATCTAGTTTAACGGGAACTACTTTATGTTTTCCATCCCTTATAATATCCAGATTAATGGTTTGTCCGGGAGAAATTGTTCCGATGATACGGATTAGGGTATTCGGAGAATCAATTGGGGCACCACCAATTTTTAATATTATATCTCCTACTTTAAGTCCCGCCCTAAAAGCCGGATCGCCTTCGAACACAGANTTAACAATTACACCCCCCTGCTTGGTCTTTATTTTATCGGCAATCTCTTCAGAGATAGGGTCAATTCCCACACCCAACCATCCACGGTTTACCTCACCATACTCCACCAACTGAGTAACGATATGCAAAACCATATTGGATGGTATTGAGAAACCAATACTTTGCGCATAATTGATGATGGCAGTATTGATCCCGATCACTTCCCCTTTAATATTTATGAGTGGGCCTCCACTATTACCAGGGTTGATAGAAGCATCGGTCTGGATGAAATCCTCGTACCGGGAAAGNTTTACATTTTCTCTTTTTAACCCACTAACTATGCCAAATGTAGTNGTGTCATTGAGTCCATAGGGATTNCCGACAGCAACCACCAATTGTCCAATTTTGACCTTACTAGAATCAGCAAATTTGACCTCTGATAACGGTTCGCGTCGTTTCACCTGAACCACCGCAAGGTCAGTATCTTCATCGGCCCCCAAGACATCACCAACAACCTTACTACCATCCATAAAGGTAACCTGAATTTTCAGAACATTTCGTACTACATGGCTATTAGTGACGATTAAACCTTTTTCTGCATCAAAAATAACTCCGGCCCCCGCATTGGCGGGGCGACTTTTTCGTGGAAGTCCTTCCCCGACAGCACCTTTTGCAATATATGGAGAAAGACTAACCACCGCCGGCCGAACTTTGTCTGCCAACTTTACAAGCTCTTTCTCTACCTCTTCTAAAATTCCCGCACTGCTGAATTGCAACGGAGTTAATACGAAGAGAAATAAAAGCAAACAAGTTTTACGCAATCTAGAATTCATTGAATTAAATAGTAGGTAGCAAATAATCTAGGTTTACCTAAGGTAATATTTTGATTCCAAACTTGATTTTTCAATTAGGTCGTGAAAAAGTATGTACTAATATTCTTATATACTATCCATTTAACTGTCAAGGCAGAACCGACCCATGCCAATCGCGGACTCTGAATCCAAATCTGCAGAACAACTGATCCAATGGTGTATGGATCAATACGGCTTAAAAGCTGGACTTGCATGCAGCTTTGGCATGGAAGACATGATCCTCATAGATATCATCGCAAAGCTCAAGGGCCCTATCACCATTTTCACTTTAGATACAGGGCGTCTTCATGAAGAAACTTACGAAATAATGGAAAGAGTGCGGTCTCATTACGGATTAGAAATTAAAACTTATTTTCCGAACCTAGAACAGGTAGAAAAACTAGTGCGGGAAAAAGGTTTCTTCTCGTTTAAAGAAAATATAGAAAACCGAAAAGAATGTTGTGAGATAAGAAAAATCGAGCCTCTTAACCGTGCGCTCAGTGAGCTTGATGCATGGGTTACCGGTTTAAGAAGGGATCAAGCAGTGACGCGAACCGAAACACCGAAAATATTAGAAGATATTGATCACCCTCCTTTGGTAAAAATAAATCCTTTAGCGGATTGGACCCAAGCACAGGTGGAAGCTTATATTGACCAGCATAAGGTTCCGATCAATGCATTACACAAAAAAAACTTCCCCAGTATTGGTTGCGCCCCGTGCACACGACCCATTGAACCTGGAGAAGATATCCGTGCAGGAAGATGGTGGTGGGAAAACCCCGAGCATAAAGAATGTGGCCTCCACCGCCCTAAAACCAGCAACAGCTAACCTCTTACCTACAAAATATAAAAGAGTCTAATAAGGAATATAAATAGTATTTCATCCGAAAGCGACTTGAAGCCCCGTTCTGGATATGGAATGATTATTCAACCACTAACAACCCTGTAAACAAATATGACTTCCATTGTCGACAAAACATGTGAATTTGTAGAAAAAAAGCTTGCTGGCGATGGTTCTGGCCATGACTGGTGGCATATTGTTCGCGTCTGGACTATAGCAAAAAACATCGCTACGGAGGAACAAGCCCATTTGGAAACCGTGGAATTGGGAGCTTTGCTCCATGATATCGCAGACTGGAAATTTCATGGCGGAGATGATTCCATAGGTCCTACCATTGCGAAAGAGTTTTTAAATAAAAATGATGTCGATCCTCAATTGACCCAATCTGTTGTTGAAATAATCTCCACGGTTTCTTACAAAGGTGCCGGTGTTGCAACGCCGATGAAAACTCTTGAAGGAAAAATTGTTCAAGATGCTGATCGTCTTGATGCTATTGGTGCCTTGGGTATCGCGCGTACTTTCGCATATGGTGGTTATAAAAATCGCCTCATCTACCACCCAGATGAGAAACCAGTCCTCCATCAAACGTATTCGGATTACAAAAAAAATAAAGGCCATACCATTAACCATTTTTATGAGAAGCTGCTTCTTTTAAAAGATCGAATGAATACCCAAACGGGAAAACGTATTGCAGAAGCACGGCATCATTTCATGGAAAAGTTTCTCGACCAATTTTATAAGGAATGGGATGGAATTATCTGAAACACTTCACAGGTCAGCAGAACTCATAAGGGCCGCTAAACGTTTATTACTATTAACCAGCGCTGGGATGAGTGCAGACTCAAACATACCGACATTCAGAGATAAAGATGGTTATTGGAAAAACTTTCCTCCCTTTAAAGAAAAAAATCTAGAGGCCCAAGACTTAGCCAGTCCTTGGGCTTTTCGCAATGAGTTACCGCATGCTTGGGCCTTTTATGAATGGAGACGGAGGAATGCAAATGAAAATCAGCCGCATGAAGGTTATCGAATTATCAACGAATGGTTTGAAAATTGTGAGGGCTTCATCCATACCACCAACACAGATGGATTTCATCTGATTTCTGGATGCGATAAAGAGAAAATCCTGGAAACACATGGCTCTATGTGGCGCCTGCAATGCCTCAACACATGCACGCACCAGTATTGGGAAGATTTTTCCGTTCCCTATGTGACCTGGATATCCAAACCATGAAAGCTTCCAACTACCCTATCTGCATACAATGTCGCGGCATTGCAAGGCCTCATATCTTAATGTTTGGAGATGGGGAATATACAGGTCACCCAGAACAAGAAACTAACTTTAGAAACTTTTTAGAAGATCCAATAGATCTCGCCATTTTGGTAGGAAGTTCAGGGGCCGTGCCCACTAATGATTATATTGCATTGCACCTCCAGGATAAGGGAACTGCTGTAATTAACATAAATCTGGATCCGGCCAGCAATCAAATCGTTAATACAGACTTATTCGTTGAAATGAAAGGTAAAGACGCTTTTGTAGAGCTTAACAGAATAGCTTTTGGCAAAAGTTGAAAAACCAAACGAACATGAAATGTTTTAATTTTCGAATGAATAAGAGTATGGTATTCTCCAACCAGCCCCAATAATACAAAATCAAAATTAAGGTCTTCAATATAATTTTTAAGGAGTTTTAAAATGAGAATCGTCCTTTTAACTTTAGTGATTTTGCTTACCCAGGCGGTTCCTTCTTTTGCCAAATGTAAAAAAAGTGATATTTGTACCATGATGGAAAAAATGGACCATTTTTCTATATTGAATGCCTGCCCAGGTTCTGCTCCCCTGTTAAAAGAATGTAAAAAAGTAAACGAAGTCGCCTTACCACCGTTACCTAGCCCTGAGTTTATAGATAATGGGGATGAAACAATTACCGACAAAGTCAATAAACTCCGATGGATTAAAAAAGGTACTGAGACAAGACTAAGCTTGAAAGATGCATTAGCTTTTGCTAGTAGTGAGAATTTTGCAGGTAGTTCGGAGTGGCGACTCCCTACCTTACCCGAGCTGCGGACACTTCTCTATCCTGAAAAAATTGTCAATGCCAGTGGTAAAAGAGCTTGGATCAATCCAGTCTTTGACAATAGCAGGGCACATTACTACTGGACTTCTACTAAATGCGATGAAGTCTCTTTCATTGAGGAAAACTACCAAGGTAAACACCAGAAAAAAACCTGCCAAAGGGGAGAAGCTGCAAATTGGCTGGTACTTTTCAAAGTTGGTACCACGGTATGGTTTCTTACAAAAGATGCAAAACATCACATATGGTTAGTTCAAAACCATAAATAAAAAATTCTCTGTTATGAATAAAAAACTATTTTAATTGCTCTAAACCTACCTAACATCTCAATTGAGATAAAAGAATCTATTTCTCATGTATTTTTATCAAGATTAATACAAGGTTGAAATTTGTTAACTGAACCGTGAAAAACTTTGCCACTTTGCAAAAGCTTAAATTTTAAAAATCGTTTTATAAATTTAGGTCCGGAGTTTTACCAGGAAAAGCTACCCGATCCAGTTACCGACCCCTATTTGGTCGACTATTCTCCGCTGGCAGGTCAATTAATTGATCTGCCATCTGAACTGAGTCCAGAGCTCCTAGAAATACTCAGTGGCAACCAGGCTATGGAGGGTGCTAGACCTCTGGCTATGACTTACTCCGGTCACCAATTTGGATCTTATAATCCCAGGTTAGGAGATGGGAGAGGCCTATTGCTAGGAGAAGTTTTAAATAAAGAAAAATTAAGTTGGGATGTTTATCTTAAAGGTGCTGGACCAACCCGTTTTGCAAGAGGATTTGATGGAAGAGCCACTCTACAATCTTCTATTCGCGAACATCTGGGAAGTGAAGCACTGCACGGACTGGGAATACCCACCACTCGCTCCTTGGCCGTGATCGGTATTCGGGAACTAATATATAGACAAAAACCTGAATTGGCAGCTATTTTAGTGCGAGTGGCTGACTGTCATATCCGTTTTGGAAGTTTTGAGTTTTTTCATTATACAAATCAACCAAAAAATATTGAGCGTCTTGCAGATTTTGCCATCCAAAACTTCCACAATGATATCTGCAAAGAACCTGAACGGCACAAAATATTTTTTAGACGGGTTTTGACGCTTACAGCAAAACTTATCGCCAAATGGCAAGCAGTGGGTTTTGTCCATGGTGTTATGAATACCGACAATATGACCATCACAGGTACAACATTTGATTATGGACCTTATGGTTTTATAGATAGTTTTAATCCAAGCTACACCCCAAACTCATCAGACACTCATGGCCGATACGCTTTCCAAAAACAAGCTGAAATCGGATTCTGGAATTTGAATAAATTCGCAGAAACATTAGTAACATTGGTGGGAGCAGATCAACTAGAAGAAGAAATAAAAAAATACCAACCGCTATTCAATGGGTTTTACCGTGAAGAAATGGGGCACAAACTTGGATTAGCAATACTTGATTCAGATTTTAGCGAACTGACACAAGACATGTTTCAACTATTAAAAAAAAGTCAATCGGACTACTCAAACTTTTTCCGTCAACTTGCTGATTATCCAGATAGAATCAAAAAATCATATTTTGATACCAGTTTTCATTCTTGGCTAGACAGATATATTAAACTTTGCGAACGAGAAGATATAAATAATGATGAACGCAAAAGTAAAATGGACGCAGTCAATCCAAAATTTATTTTAAGAACTCACCTTGTAAAACGAGCTCTGGATAAAGCGCTAAAAGAATCAGATTTCTCCGAGATAAAGCGTTTGCGAATACTTTTGGAAAATCCCTTTGAAGATCGACCTGAAATATTTAATAAATATAATATCGACCCGGAATTCTATTCGCAGGATACACCCAATGAATTTCTGGGCAATCAATTAAGTTGTTCCGCATAGGTTTGAAACCACTTAATTAGAAAGGAAACTTTAGAATGATTGTTCTTGATGGAGAGATTACAGAACTGACAACTCCCCCTAACAAAGCAGATCAATTTAGGGAGTTGACCATTTGGATCCCTGAAACCGGAGAGCATATCGAAATGACCTGCTATGTTCATGAAGTACAAAAAGCTGGATTTGAGGAGGGTAGCCAAATTTCCATAAAAATAGAAAAAAAATTGGATATCGATTCCCTTACACGCGATCTTCTCAAACCTCAGTAGTTAAACGGCTGGCTTTTATTTATTCATCTGATAACATNAAAATTTNATAAGGAAGTTACTTTAGTCGAAATANTCNTTCCAAATTCGGTTATGAAAAATCTCAAAAATATTGGTGAGTTTGGGTTAATAACCCGCATAACCAAAAACTTTAANCAACAACTACGCAGTACTATTTTGCCTCTCGGAGATGATTGTGCAGTTTATTCCGGATCCGCCTCAAAATATCAAATCGTCTCAACCGATGCTTTGGTAGAAAATATACACTTCAAATTTTCCACAATCTCACCAGAACAATTAGGACAAAAAGCAATCGCTGTCAACATTAGCGATATCGCAGCAATGGGAGGAATCCCGACAAGAGTTTTAATTACATTAGGGGTTTCTAAAAAGGTTTCAACCNCNTTTCTTAAAAANCTATATAATGGANTACATAAAACTTGCACTCTTTANGGNATAGAACTTATTGGAGGGGATACCGTTTCCTCCCCAAANAATTTTTTNATGAACGTCACAATAATCGGTGAGGCAAAGCAAGGAAAACTTTTCACCCGAAATGGAGCGAAAAAAGGAGACCTGATTTTCACAACAGGAACCTTAGGAGATTCGAGTTTAGGCCTNAAAATATCATCTAATAAAAATTGGAAGTGCACACAAAAATCCAAAAAATATCTTATTAAAAAACATCTACTCCCTACTCCAAGATTAAAAGAAAGCCAGTTGCTTGCTCGATCTAATCACAAAATCACCTCTATGATTGACATAAGCGATGGCCTGGTTCAGGATCTAAATCATATCTGCAAGCAATCAGGAGCAGGGGCAGTTATTTATGAGGAAAAGTTACCTAAATCGCTCGAATTCTCAAAAGTTTGTAAGGAGAACAGGGTAAAGCCCTTACCCTTTGTTTTAGAGGGTGGCGAAGATTATGAATTACTATTTACTTTGCCATCCGATGGTGTTAAAAAATTATCTAGGCAGTTTGAAAAGGCNAAAGCACTTGTGACCCATATTGGGGAGATNACTGAATCAGCCAGCAAAGTTTCTCTTTTAAGACAAAACGGAAAAAGAGAAATTCTCCGCCAATTATCCGGATTTAACCACTTTTGATATTAAAGGTTACCGGATCCCAATAAATTGCCGCTATCGAGTTTAATATATTTCGATAAGCAAGTGCCAGCCAAGCTTGAGGTTTCTTAAAAACTTTGGACGACTCATTATTTCCACGGTCGCTACTACTCCTGTTCTTGTTTTTTTGTTCCGCCTTTTTTTCGGCGTGCGAGGTCGCATTTTTCTCACTCAATCCCCTTCAGCAAAAAGAAATTGAGGAAAAGAAAGGTCGNGCAGGCCGCTTGGTTTATTCTCTTTTGCAAAAACCACGTGAACTACTGATCACTATTTATATCGGTAACGAAGTAGTCAATATTGCAATTTCTGTTGTAATCACCTCTATCACAATTAGTCTGTTTGGAAATATAGGGGTGGGTATTGCAATTGGTATTGGCACCTTGTTACTTCTTTTTCTTGGCGAAATCGTACCTAAAAGCATATCGCTAAAATATGCGCAACCCTACGCATTATTTGCNGCTTTTCCATTAAAGTTTTTTGCCAATATTGTCCAACCTGCACAAAAACTATTTAATACTTGGACGGAAAAAATAATGCGATCTATTGGTATTTTAACTCATTCAAATAAAGAGTCCTCTATATCTGATGAAGAATTTCGTACTATGGTGCAAGTGGGTGAAGGAGAAGGNGTTATCGATTCAGATGAAAGAGACCTTATTGATAAAGCTATCGTATTCGGAGAAACAACCGTAGGCGAAGTCATGACACCCAAAATAGATATGTTTACAGTAAATATNAAAGATAGCTNNGACGAAATTTTACCTAGAATAATNGAAAATTTCTACTCAAGGGTTCCNGTATACGGNGNNAGTGATGAAGAAATAATAGGTATNCTTTTCACNAAAGATCTAACACGCCTTAAACATTTACCCCAGGAAAAGGTCAATTTAAAAAGNATACTTCATCACGCAGTAGTTGTTCCAAAAACTAAAATGATAAAAGAGATGCTTGAAGAGTTCAGAAAACTAAAAAGGCATATGGCAATTGTTTTGGATGAGTATGGAAGTGTATGCGGACTGGTTACATTAGAAGATATCATTGAAGAGCTTGTTGGTGAGATTGACAGCGAAATGAGAAAGGACGAACAACCTCTATTCAAAATCAATGAAAATCAATATCGAATTTCAGGGACATTTAGCCTTGCTGATTTCAACCAAACTTTCCAATGTGATTTACCTATAAACGACTATGATACGGTTGGCGGCTTGGTTTTTGGATTATTTGGCAGAATTCCCCGGTCAGGAGAATCAACCACTATGGATCACTTCAAATTCCGTGTTGAAAAAATGAAAGGGTCTAGGATCTTGAAGCTTCATTTAACCTTACTTAAGCGCTCCATCAACTCCGAAGAATCGGAACAAATCAAAACAGCAACAACATAATGGATCCCACAACTACAATATTTTGGGTGCTCCTAGCAATAGCTATGGAGGCTTTTTTTTCNGGTTCTGAAATTGGTATGGTTTCTGTGAACCGAATTAAAATGAAAAAACTGGCAGAAGAAGGAAACTCCTCAGCACAAGCCATTTTAAAGCTTCTAGATAACCCAGAAAAGCTTTTCACCACAACATCCTTGGGAACCAACCTTGCAATGGTTACAAGTACTGCTATTTCCACCGCATTCATGGTTGAAAATTTTGGAGACTTTGGGGAATGGATAGCAATGCTGTTTATTTTTCCTCTTGTTTTTTTTGGCGGAGAAATCATTCCTAAGGTAATTTTTCAAAACCGGGCTGACAGTTTGATGCCTGTAATGATTTATCCCTTGAACCTATTTCACAATTGTATGGGACCCATTATAAAATGGCTTTCTTATACCTCACAACATTTAACCAGTCGGGTGCCTGAAGGCATNACAGAGAAGACATTTACCTTCAGCCGCGATCAACTGCGAAAAGTATTGAGTCTAGAGTCACAAACTGTGGATTTGGGNACTACCGAAAAAAAAATTATTCACAATATATTCAACTTTGGCGAANTAATTGCTGAACAGTGCATGGTGCCCCTTGTNCAAATGACTGCTATTAAAGACACGGCCAGTATGCGGGAAGCCCATGAAATAGCAAATGAATCAGGTTTGTCCAGACTACCTGTTTTCCACGAAAGAATGCATAATTTNATTGGAATCCTAAATGCATTTGATTTNTTAGACCAAGAAATGGANGANACTCCCATTACNGAGTTAATTCGGCCTGCGCATTACATCCCACCTAANAAAAAAATTGATGACTTNTTGAANGAACTCCAGCAAGGCGGATTACATATGGCTTTTGTAGTAGATGAATATGGAGGCTGCATTGGTCTCGTNACCATTGAGGACCTTCTTGAAAAAATAGTTGGGGAGATTGAAGATGAGTATGACAAACCTGAAGAACTATACAAACCTTATGCTGAAGGTGGCTTTCTAATTGAAGGTAGCACGGAAATAAGCGTCCTCAACGAAACNTTAGGCTGGGAATTACCTGGAGGGGACTTTGAAACAATTGCAGGTTTNGTGATAAACANGCTTGANAAAATTCCTCACCCAGGAGATCAGGTATTNGCTGGCCTTTATCGCTTAACAGTAAAAGATGCCAGTAAAAGAAAAATTCAATCACTTATCGTAAGAAAACTAGATGNNCTAGAAAATGATAAAGAAACTGTTTAAATCCCTCGAACGCNCTCCAGTTCTTTATATGCCTGCTGAATCTCCAAAAACTTTAAATGTGCGACTTCAGTAGCTGCCTCGCCCTCATGAGCTGCGCGATCGGGATGGTATTCCCGAATTAAATTTCGATAAGCTTTTTTCACCTCTTCATTTGTAGCATCTGAGGAAATTTTTAAAACATGATAAGGTGTTTTAACTATTCCTAATGAATATTTTTTTCTAATTGCATTGTGNTGGTCATAGGAAACACCTAAAAGAAGAACTAACTGTTTGATAAGGTTTTCGGTATCCTCATCCAATTGACCGACGACTAGAGAAATTTGATAGCAAAGGGCGATAAGCAAAAGGTTGTAATTATTTTGGCAAGATTTTTTATACATTGCTATAAATCGATCTAAATCTGGTTTTTTATTTTGAACCTCAATAATTAACGGTGCAATTGCCTTAAAGTCGGCAGCACCAAAATCTAAATTTTTACGAAAAAAACTATGAATAATCTCAACTTGCTTTTGAGTCAAAGCATCATCAACCATACCTACCCGGGTCAAAATAATTACCAGAGATGTTATATAATCACCTTTCTTTTGAATACCAGGCAAACTCTTTTGAAAGTTATTTTGAAGTTTTTTACCAAGAAAATGTTCGGCAGCACCACCAACAACTGCCCCAAAAGGACCACCACGCAAAAAACCTAAACCTGCACCCATCCACCAAGACATATAATTAATTTCTACTAGTATTTTTAATTTACAACATTATATTATTACAAACTCACGCAGCCTCGTTCTAATTTAGTCATTATTATACTGAATTTCTTTATTTATATTTGGCCATGGAGAAAATTAATGATCAAACATATTGTCATGTTTAAACTATCCGAGAAGACCCCTGAAAATATGGAATATGCTATTAAATCCCTTAAAAGCTTAGAAGGAAATATTGAGACTTTAAAAGCTATCGAAATAGGCTCTGACTTTTTAGAATCAGAAAGAAGTTATGACATTGTTCTCACTGCACAGTTTGATAATCAGGAGGACCTAAAAATTTATGCCCAACATGAAAACCATTTACCAGTAGTAAAAATAATGCGATCTTTATGCACCTCTTCTGTAGTAGTTGATTATAAAATATAATCCTAGATGGTATTCATATCATCATGACTGCATATTAAGAAATTAGCTTATTTTGAAACAAGAAAATCAAATACTTATATATAAATAAAAAGCTTGTACTTTTTTTTTTCAGGTGATAAAGTTCTACAAATTTTCACCATTTCCGGTGAAATTCGGGGTTCTTTTCAATTGGCTTCGCCTTTAAGTTCCATAAATAGGAGGTTCGATAATGGCGACGAAGAAAAAAACTGGAAAAAAGAAAGCTGTAAAAAAGAAAGCTGTAAAAAAGAAAGCTGTAAAAAAGAAAGCTGTAAAAAAGAAAGCTGTAAAAAAGAAA
>NZYH01000068.1 GCA_002697825.1 Nitrospina sp.
ATTCCATTTTGTAGAATATTCCAAACCATTTGCCGTAATCTCACCTCATCACCTTTAANTNCNACAGCTTCTANGTANGTAATAATNATTTTTATATTTTTTTCTTCNGCNAGAACTTCNGCATGTTTNCAAACTTCTTCNANAAATGGTTTTAAATTAAATTGNTTGCAATCGAGATTGACTTGATTCTCATCNGATTTGGAAAGNACNAANAGNTCCTCAAGNACTTTNGACATATAATNTATCTCTTCNAGNTTACTNGNAATGACCTCCTGATATTCTTCCAGTTTTCTTGGTTTGCCTAATATCAATTCATTCTGACCTNTCAAAACAGTGAGGGGTGTACGGAGTTCATGGGAAGCATCACNACTAAACTGGCGTATCTGCTTAAATGAATTTTCAAGACGATTCATCATCTCGTTGAACGTTAGAGCCAATTGCCCAAGTTCATCCTTTATTTTCAAAACTGGTATCCGCTTGCTGAGTTCTTGCCCCTGACCGATGTCTCTGGCCGTAGCAATAATTCTAGAAATAGGTTTCAAAGCCCTCCTTGCCATAAACCTGGCAAATAAAGCTGCGAAAATAAGAACAGAAGGCACTGCTGTAAATAAAAATATTTGTAAATTCCTCAGCGTTTCCTGCACNGCCTCTAATGAGGTTCCTACTTGAACCAGGTTTATCAAATTGTCATCTTGGATAACAGGCATNGTAATAATACGAATTGGATACTTACCCTCNAACTTGAAAGTTTCATAACTATTTTTTCCATTTAGCGCATCATTATAGGCTATTTGCGACAAGGGAAATTGCGATGCAGTTATATTACCGGAACGTCTACCAACGTTACCCGANCCATCATAAATTTGATAAAATTTATTCAGGTTGCCTCCTCTCATAAACTGGTCGAAAAACTGGTTCAAACCAGGCAAGGGTGAAGTATTCATAGTGGCGGAGGTCGCAACAACCGTTGCAGATACCGTCANAGAATTATCTACACTTTCATAAAGACGCTTGGCGAGAAAATAATTGAGGAGAACACTGAATAAAATAAGNATTATTGCGAGTAGAGCTACATACCATGCNGTTAANCGCGAGCGAATCGANTTAAAGGACATNCTGGAGCTAATAGATTTGAAAGTCATAATTAAACTTTCATCACATATCCAACCCCCCGCAGGGTATGCAATAGTTTAGTGGAGAAATTCTTATCAATTTTCTTACGTAGATGATTAACATAAACATCAATTACATTTGTAAAGGTGTCAAANTTNTAGTCCCAAACATGTTCAGCAATCATNGTTCGTGTNANCACCTTTTCCTGATTTCGCATAAAATATTCNAGTAGACTGTACTCTTTTCCCGTCAACTCAATTTCTTCATTGCCCCGNTTTACCTTATGGCTAACCAAATTAAGCGTAAGATCGGCAATTTCTAATGTAGTTTTGGTTTCCGCTTTCCCTCTACGTAAAAGAACACGAATTCTCGCTAAAAGTTCGGAGAATGCAAAAGGCTTGGTGAGNTAATCATCAGCACCCTGATTCAATCCCTCNACTTTATCATCAACAGAGTCCTTTGCAGTAAGGAGGAGAATTGGAGTTTCAATTTTTTTCGACCGAAGAATGGATAGTATCTCCAATCCATTAATTTTCGGAAGCATTAAGTCTAGTATGATGAGGTCGTACTGATTTTGTTCNCCAAGNTGCAGACCCTCTTCTCCATCCATNGCGANATCAACAGCATAGGTTTCTTCTTCCAAACCTTTTTTAATAAATGCTGCTACTTTTTTTTCATCTTCAACAATTAAAATACGCATCTACCCTTCCCATTTTTTTTGAACTTTGTGCAACTCTATTTCTTCTTTAAGCATTTTAATATGCTTTTCGCAATCTTTTTGGATTGCCGAATACATAGCGCGACAACTTTCATCATTAGCATCAATCATGGCCTGCTTGCATACCTTCACGGCTTCTTCAGCAGCTTCCATGGCTATCAAAATATTATTATTGAATTTTTTATTCATTCTTTTTACCAAATAAACAATCAATGAATATTTTATCACTAACCCACTTCAGCAAGGGGTCCTATTTCAAAGCTTNAAATTTCAGTTNTCATTTGACTTTTTCTTCAATCTCGCGACCAAAAAGATATTTCACCAATATTATCCCCAACACAGCCCCCAATAAGGGTAAGGCGTTGATCAACTCAAGAATATATTCCCCAAAAAATCCTAAGGTTTTGATAAGATATCCCGCAAATTTTATCCCTGATTGATCCAACATATAAAAAATAAGNTTAATGGCNGTACCACAAATAAAACCAATAAAACCTCCAAAACCATAATAAATGTATTTCATAATTAAAAAATACTCCGGNAGCAAAACCATANTCAAAAGCTTAACCTNCAAAGNTCAGGATAAANNATATGNAACGTACTAATCTATATAGGTTATTATACATTTTGTCCCATCAATTTTAAAACTGGAAGAATGAGATTAAAAGATAAAATAGCAATAATAACTGGTGGCGGATCAGGAATTGGATTGTCCACNGCACATGCTTTTTGTAAGGAAGGAGCCAAGGTNGTCCTATTTGGTCGCCGAAAAGATAAACTCGACAAAGCGGCCGAGGAAATAGGTAGTTTTGCACTTCCTATTCAGGGGGACATGAAAAAAAATAATGACCTGGATCGACTCATCANTGAAACCCTGGATAACTTTAAAGNAATTGATATTCTTGTAAACAATGCCGGAGTCTTTAACGGGGCCCNATTACANGAAATTTCTGATTCTCAATGGGACACATTAATGGATATTAATATCCGTTCCGTTTTCCAGCTTACAAAACGTGTTTTACCCGTAATGACGNCTCAAAAAAAGGGAAGTATTATCAACATCAGCTCAATCCTCGGTCTCATCGCTGTGCCACAAGTTGCAGCCTACAATGTTTCAAAAGGNGCCCTGAACCAGTTNAGTCGTTCCGTCGCGGTCGAATATGGGCCATATGGCATCCGATGCAATTCTATTTGTCCAGGGCTGATTGANACCGATATGACTGCCGATTTAATGCANGATGATTCTTTGATGCAGGAATGGAGCAAGGAATACCCTATAGGTCGATTTGGNAAACCTGATGATATTGCAAGTGCATGTCTTTACTTAGCCAGTGATGAATCCTCTTTTGTAACAGGAGCCNTACTTCCTGTTGATGGAGGATTTACAGCNCATTAAGTTGAAAACTTGACGCATACCCTTGTGAGTTATTAAAATTAAAAACTAATCTAAAAAAGATTTCCAAAATATTAAAACCTTTTTATGAAATATGAAATTGTTATTGGACTAGAAGTTCATGTCCAAATTAAAACGAAAACAAAAATTTTCTGCTCTTGCTCTACCGAATTTGGCAAACCAGCCAATGCCAATACTTGTCCCATTTGTCTAGGTATGCCAGGTACGCTTCCTGTTTTGAATAAACAATTTTTAGAAGCATCCATGAAAACTTGTCTGGCTACCCATTGCACTATTGAACCTATGAACCGTTTTTCCCGAAAAAATTATTTTTATCCCGATCTACCAAAAGGTTATCAAATTTCACAATTTGAGGAGCCCTTGGGTGTTAACGGACATATTAATATTTATATTAATGGAAACAAAAAACGAATAGGGCTGACTCGCATCCATATGGAAGAAGATGCAGGAAAGTTAATCCATGGAGAGAATCTGGGAAGTCCAGGAAAAAGTTATGTGGATTTTAACCGTACAGGTGTTCCTCTTTGCGAAATAGTCAGCGAACCAGACCTAAGATCTCCCGAAGAAGCCCGAGCCTACTTAATTGAACTAAAATCAATTTTGGAATATACAGAGGTAAGTGACTGCAATATGGAAGAAGGAAGCCTTCGTTGCGATGCAAATATTTCATTACGGCCAGAAGGACAAAAAGAATTTGGAATCCGAACCGAACTAAAAAATCTAAACTCCTTCAAATTTGTTCAAAAAGCTATCGAGTATGAAGTAGATCGACAAGCACGCGTCTTGGAACAAGGCGATAAGGTGACTCAGGAAACCCGACTATATGACTCCGCCAGGGATGAAACTTTTCCAATGCGAAGCAAAGAAGAAGCCCATGACTACCGCTATTTTCCAGATCCTGACCTTGTACCAGTTGTTATTGAAAAAACCTGGGTTTCAGAAATCCAAAAAACTATTCCCGAATTGCCTGAACAAAAACGTGAGCGCTTTGTAACCGAATATGCACTTCCGGAATACGATGCAGGAGTACTAACTTCTTCCCGATCTCTTGCAGATTATTTTGAAAAATGCGCATCTCAATTTCCTAAGCCTAAAATTATTAGCAACTGGATCATGGGAGATTTATTGCGGGAATTAAATAAGAGCAATCAAAAAATAAGCGGATGTCCCATCTCCCCAGATATGCTGATAAAGTTAATCAAATTAATAGATGATGGTGTTATCAGCGGTAGCAGTGCAAAAACGGTTTTTGAAGAAATGTTTCATACCAAAAAAGACCCTGCGGAAATTATTGAAGAAAAAGGACTCAAACAAATCACCGATGATAAAGCTATCGATCAAATGGTCGAAGCAGTTTTACAAGCCAACCCCAGTCAAGTTGAAGAATATAAAGGCGGAAAGGAAAAGGTGCTGGGTTACCTAGTTGGCCAAGTAATGAAAGAAAGTAAAGGTAAAGCAAACCCAGGAGCCGTAAATAAAATCCTAAAAGAAAAAATTGCAAACATGTAATCTCGGGAAAGTTTAAAAATGAAATTCAGGTTAACTTTAATTAGTTTAGTAGTATTTTTTCTGATTTTGTCTGTGAATGACTTCCAAATTTACGCAGAATCGAAAACTTCGTCAAACAAGCGTTTTATTGACAATAAAGATGGAACAATTTCCGATTCAAAAACCGGGTTGATGTGGATAAAGAATGATTCCTTTTTACATTCGGGCCATTGGATAAACTGGTCTGAAGCCAAAGCCTATATAAATGATTTAAATAAAACTGGTTATGCAAATTATTTTGATTGGAAACTGCCCACAACTCGTGAATTAAAAACTCTTTATGACGCAGATAAAATAAACAGTTCACAGGTAGGACGAGAAATGAAAATTCATATCGATCCCCTATTCGGAAAAAACGGTAGCGGATCGCTGTGGTCCATCAATGGAAATGGCCGCCACAATGCTTTTGGAGTTGTTTTCAATACGGGGGACGTTTTTAGCGCAAACAAATATTCGCGTTCTAGAAAAGCAACGCGAGGAGTTAGAATATTTTCACACAATAAATAATTTGATAAGGTCGACAAATGGTATCTTTTGTTCTTTTTTTCGTTTTTCTTACATTCAATATTTTTCTAACTCATCACGTAGAGGCTACCTATCCAACTTCCGACATAGCACATTGGGGACTGTCCGTATCTGGAGAAAAAAACGATCCAGATTACAAAAAAGTACAAAGCCTTGTCGAACAGAAAAAATATAACGAAGCTCTTACACTATTGGACAAGAAAACCAAAGCCTCTCCTAAAGAGGCTACCCCTATAATCCTTAAGGCAATGGTCCTTTATGAACAAGGTATGGCAAAAAAATCCCTAGAAATTTTACTAATGGGTTTTAACATGGAACGCCAGCATCCGGCCTTACATTTTGCCTTTTGTCAAATCCACAGAAAACTTGGGAATGCAAAAATTTCTGACCGTGCCTGTATTATCGCTGCACAACAACACAATAAAAATGCATTAGCACATTATGAATATGCCAAAACTGCAAAAGCCATGGGTGACTTCAAGGTCGCCTTGAAGGAACTGGAAAAAGCAGAAAGCCTTGATCAAAAAAACTCAACCTATCCCTATCAAAAGGGAATGATTTTTATTTATTTGAACAATAATGCTGACGCAGAAAATGAATTCAAAAAAGCCCTTTCNCTAGATGANAAAAATATTGANGCCGCCTATCANCTGGCATATTTATACGCCACACAAANCAAAAAANAACTTTCTAACTTCTATACAANAAAAATTTTAGAAATGCGGTTAAATCACCCTAAAGTTGAATCCGCTAAATTACTGAGGGGTTTGGTAAATAAAAATTCAACAAAAAAACTTCCCGCAAAAATAGAACCATCACAATATCATTTTGGTCTTTCAAAATCGTATTATCAAAAAAAGGAATATGGGTTGTCTATCATAGAAATAGAGACAGCGGCAAAATTAAAACCTAACGATGAAAAGATTCAGGAGGTTCTTTTGGGTATGTATAGTTTGTTTTTGAGGCTCGATAAGGCGGAAATATCCGTGTCCCAATTGATCTCATCGGCAAAAGATAATGATCATATAAAAAGTAGAGGATATCAAGAGTGGGGGGATATTTCTATTCTTCAAGGAAAGTTAGAAATAGCAAAACAAAAATATGAAAAAGCGCAGCAATTGGGTGACCCAAAAGGTATCGCCAAAACTACTTTAGCCGAGTTTCCTGATACCGGCATCGCTATAAAAAAAATACCCTTAAACCCAAATGAACTATTTATTGATCCTATCAAGGCATTGAATCGAAAGGGCGAAATATTTGCCCATTTCGGAATATACCAACGTGCATTAGGGATATACTCGCTTATTTTGAGGATGGATTCTTCAAATCTTATAGCACTTTTAAATATGGCAACGGTTAATTATAAAATTGAAAAATACAATCGGACTATATCCATCCTGGAAAGACTGCTCGTAATCTATCCCAATCACAAAAATATTATCTCTCACCGCATACTTCTTGCCCGGTCATATGTAATGAAAGGCGACTTAGGCGAAGGGATGAAAAATTTAGATATCGCAATCAAACTAAACCCAAATACTAAAAGAATTATCGCTATAGACCCGGCATTAAAAAAATTACAAGGTCTAGAAGAGTTCCAATTGCTAATTAATGGATAAGCAGTCATTTTTAATCCTCTCTAGGGATTCCCCACGGGATACTACACTGAAAAAATTTACCTTTAAAACTCGATTTGACTTTAGAAATTATGTCCTGTTTAATAAATTTAATTCTAATTTTAAAACCCTTCAAGGGGAAATAAAATATGTTTAGTTTTAATTTAAAAAGCTGCAAAAGCTTACTTTTCGTGGCACTTTTTTTAATGACTTTCATTAATGGAAGCAATTGTTTTGCAGCAGATATTTGTACAGATGGCTTGAAAGAATTACATAGCAGCCAAGGAGTAATTCAGGATAAAGGGGGAATATGGGGTTATTTAGAAAAATCGCAATCTTTGCGGTCAGAATCCCTTACTGGTTTACAAATAGACGGAAAACTACAAAGGCTTATCTCGATATTTGAAGATTTGTGTAGTGAAGGGAAAATCCCTACAGCAAGTCTGCATAATCAAATCCTCAGTTTATTAGGGGATACCAGGATGATCTTCAACAGAGATGGAGACCGAAGAAAAAAAGAACCGTTTATGAAAAACTTGAAGGNGCTCAATAAAAAAATTGACCAGCTTCTAGCAAAATTACCCCGGTAATTTAATATGCCGACTAANGAAATTAAAGAAGGAAACAAAGCGCCAGATTTTACNGCTCTAGATCAAAACGGAAAAAAAGTAAAACTAAGTTCATTTAAAGGTAAAAAAAATATAGTCCTTTATTTTTATCCAAAAGATATGACACCTGGTTGCACNACACAGGCATGCGATTTCAGAGATCAACTAAAGAAATTTAAAAATACCGTTATTCTTGGTGTTAGTATCGACTCACAGGAAAGACACCAGAAGTTTATTGAGAAGTATGATCTTCCTTTCTCTCTGCTAGCAGATACGGATAAAAAGGTTGTACAGAANTATGGAGTTTGGCAGGAAAAAAAACTCTATGGAAAAACTTTTATGGGAATTGTCCGAACCACATTTTTAATCGACAAAACTGGTACNGTAAAAAAAATNTTNCCTAAGGTAAANGTCAAAACTCANATAGAAGAAGTCCTAAAAGANCTGAAAGAGNTCTAANTAGCTGCCATTAATCTTTCAATAGCGCCTACACTTTTTGGAATAATATTAGATAGATTNATGCANCNATTCTCAGTCATAACCAGATTGTCCTCAATCCGAATTCCTATCGTCTCATCATATGTTTTTCCATNTAAACGGATTTTAAACTCTCCATATAATCCAGGTTCATTGCTTATCATCCAACCAGGTTGCATTCGNTTGGATGCATAGTTTCGGAAGGGNTCGCCATCGTGCTCCTGCTCACCCATTAAATGACTCACACCATGAGGCCTTTCTTCGTATCTAAGCTTACACTTTCCTCCTTCCGCTAAAAACTTTTTTTCAAGCCCATCATTGACCGAGTTCCAACAAACCTCATTGAGTTCATCAATGCTTACCCCTGATCGAGCCTTTTTTTCGACTTCTCGTTGTCCCTTCAGAACAATTTCATAAAGGAGTTTTTGCATCGGATTAAATGTTCCGGACACAGGAAAAGATCTCGTAATATCTGCATGCATAGTCATCCAGCGGACCCCAAAGTCAATCAACATCATTTCATTTTTAAAAATTGGATCATCATTTTTCATGTAATGAAGAATGGTTGCATTGGCACCCGAAGCTACGATAGAGGGATAGCTTAGACCGTAAGGGGAATTCATAAGCATTTTGCCCTCTAGATATCCCTGCACCTGACATTCATTTTTAAAAGTGCCAAAGTTTTTCAACATTGCTTTAAAACCTTCTCCCGTAATTTCCTGAGCTTTTCTCGCATTTTGAATGTCATATTTATCTAATGGAAGTCTAAGATCAAAGTGATTCGACATAACATTTTTCAAGGCACCTCTTGGTGCCTCCCATTCCCGTAGCCAACCAACCAATTTTTTTTTGAAGTCATAATTATGATCGGTCGTGATACTCACCTTTTTCCCTTTTCTAACTCCTTCATACCAAAAAGTACCTAACGATTTTTTTTTGTTTTGTAAAAATCTTTCTTTAAGAACCTCTTTGAGCTCACTGATATCACGAACATCTTTAATACCGGTGATAGATTGAACCTCCTTTAGGCTAGTCTTATCTCCTACACCAAAACGTACTCCTTCCCAAAATTCCATGATTCGATCTTTACGACTTACAAAAAGAATCTCCTTCGACAATTTTGATTTAGGGTCCAATAACAAAATAACATTATTCTGATTGACTCCAGTCAAATACATCATGGCTGGTTCTTGGTAGGTCGGACTGTAAGCATAAGCCCAAACTGTTTTACCGCCTGGCCCATAAGGAACACCGGTGATAACCATCAGCGAGTTTTCTTTTTGCATTAGTTTCTTTCTTCGGTCGCGATATCTGCGTTTGGCAGAAGAACCCGCCCCTCCATCACGGAATATTCCAGAATGAGTTTTCTTTATCGTTTTCATATATTTATAATTAGCGTTAATATTTTATTATTTTTAAACTCGATAATAGATTTAGATTTAATATATTATATTAAAAATTTTAGCATCAAGTCGTCTATCTTAAAACCATGGAAACTTAGAACATGTGTGGAAGATATACTCTAACCAAACCCATCAAAACGATCGAGTCTCATTTTAAGCCAGCTCGCATAAGTCTCAAGTATTTTCCCAGCTTTAATATTGCCCCGAGTCAAATTTCGGCCGTTGTTACCCAAAAATTTGAAGTGATGGGAATGAAATGGGGGTTAGTCCCTTCCTGGGCCCAAAACAACGAAATCGGAAACAAGCTTATCAATGCCCGATCAGAAACCCTAAATGAAAAACCTAGTTTCCGGGATTCCTTGGAAAACCAACGTTGCCTGGTTCCAGCCGATGGATTCATCGAATGGAAAGGAAAAAAACCATACTATATTAGGTTCAAGGACCACAGACTCTTTGCATTTGCAGGGCTCTGGTCAACATGGGATTCCGGAGAAAAACCTCTCCATTCCTATACCATTATTACCACAGAAGCCGACAAAACTCTTTATTCTCTGCACTCTCGAATGCCTGTTATTTTGCANCCNNAAAATTATGAAAAATGGTTTTTCAATGATAGTAATTCTTTGACTTCACTTTTTACTGCGCCCAAAAAACAAGAACTAGAATATTTCGAAATTTCTACCGCCATCAACTNCCCAAAAAATAACGAGTTTAATCTTTTGCAACCTTCCAGGCAAAAATCATTTACTTTNTAACAAGAATTGCCAGCAATTCTTTATCTTTTCTTTGAGTNACAGAGTTTTTAGCTTGAACCAAGTCGCGAATTTCAAACCANTCTGAAAAGTGCTTAATAATNTCGTCCCTAGTGGTATTAAAAGGAGGGCCACCTTCCTGCCCTGTATTATAAAAGAGACCTGCAAGCATTCCCCCGCTTTTTAAAATTCTAGCAACTGTCGCCACATATAAAGTTCTTTGGTTCGGTGAAATAGCACAAAAGAATGCTTGCTCNATCAATAAGTCATAAACACCATCATGGGNGGAATTTAAATCAAAAAAATTACTATGTAAAATTTCNCTATCAAGTTTTTGCTNCTGGATAACTTGCCTTAAATAATNTACAGCACCTATTGAGTAATCCACTGCAGTTACATCAAAGCCATTTTNAGCAAGGTAAACTACCTCATGACCGCGCCCACAGCCNGGCACCACTGTTTTACCCGGAATAATAATATTAGACTCCAATAAATTCATAAAAGGTGGAGCTACTTGACCTAAGTCCCAACCAAGGTCATTCTCATCGTAATGCCGTTGCCAGTCTTCACGCGAATAGCCCTTATCTTCCATAGTTATTTATTGAAAAATTTTGCAAGGTTATCAATTGCCGCCGTCCCCATAGCTTCTATTGCTTCTAAACTNTTTCCTCCTATATGAGGTGTTACCATAAGGTTTGGTAATCGTAAAAATTTAAGATCATCAGGAGGTTCCACATCAAATACGTCTAAAGCTGCACCAGATATTTTTCCTGACAACAAAGCCTCATGAAGAGCGGAATGTTTTANCACAGGTCCACGACTTGTATTAATNAGAAGAGCAGTGGGCTTCATAGNGTGTAATATCTTTTCGTCAATCATTTCNNGGGTTAAATTTGTAAGAGGNACATGCAAACTTACTATATCGGANTCATTGATTAATATTTCAAAAGATGTTTCTATTGCACTCTGTTCACNACAAAACTNATTTTTATCTNCAATATCGTTAACTANAATATTACAGCCAAAAGGTTTCAANAGCATGATCACCTCTTTACCCACATTGCCACATCCAATAATCCCGATAGTCTTTCCAGAAAGATTCTGCCCTCCTTCACGNATCCATTGACCTTTTTTCATTCTTTCAGCAGATAAAAAAATATTATGNCAAAGACCGATCATAAAACTTACGGTCAATTCGGCCACTGAACGTTTATTGGTTCCCTCAGTCACCGCTATTGCAACNCCCTTTTGCTGCATTGCNTCNATATCCAGATTATCTAGTCCAACACCATATTTGGAAATCATTTTTAGCTTTGGCAATGCATCTAAGGTAACACGAGTAATCGGGTCTCTTCCTATTATTGCGCAATCGGCATCTTNAAGAAAATTGATCAACTCAGCNCCTGATAAATAATCTTCTTTTTCAGTAAAAACGGTATTAGGAAAAAGACTGGTAAGTCTNGATTTGAGAGATTCTGATTTGCAAAAAGAAGGAGAGGTCACAACCACTTTCATAGGTTTATCCTAATAATTGGGTTACGATAGAAGCTCCCGCCGCGTAGGTACCAATCATAGAACCAAAGCTAGAAAAAAAGAATATCAATAAAAGTCTAGCTACCCTATTTTTCCACCACATCGAATATTGGGTAATATCTTCGCGAAGGGTTTCAAAATCACCGACCTTTGGTTTACGCATATAAGACTCTACCAAACCCACGACCATTCCCGCTCCAATAGTCGGNTTCAAGGAAGTAAGCGGTGCTGCAAAAAATGAGGCNACTATAGAAACAGGGTGGCCCAAGGCTAAAGCTGTACCCAAAGCACATAATCCCCCATTGAGTAAGACCCAGGTGNCGATTAATTGGCTTCCCAATTCAGGAGATTGGTTAAACCCAACCCCAAACATACTCAGAATAAAAATACAAATNCCCCAGCCAATATAAAGTCCTACTTTACTAGGAGGAGGTTTCCTATCNAGTTCTGCNAGGTGTGCAGCATTCGGCGGAGACTCAAGGTTTGGCATCATACCTAGCAGATGACCGGCACCCACCAAAGCCAGGATTCTTTTTGGAGAATCGGGAGATGAAGAGATCTGCTCCAACCGACCAACCATGTATTCATCCCGCTCATCTATCAACACCCGTTTAATTTCAGGCAACTCTTCGCCAAATTCACTAACTACAGAGTGCAACATATCACCCTTTTTCAAGTCTTCAATTTGTTCCTCGCTGATTTCTTCTCCTAAAAAAACACCAGCAATCATACCCCCAACTATTTTTAATTTTTGCCAGAAAGAGACTTCTGTAACTAATCTNTGCAGAGTGGTGGAAATATTTCTATCGATAACCTCCAAGCGAAGACTTTTATCATTGGCAAGTTCCACCGCACGAATCATTTCCTTACCTGCCTCTACCCCTATCCGCTCGGCCAATCGTTTCTGATAAGCTGTAAGGGCAAGATTGATCAGCAACAGTCCAGCCTTCTTTTTTTTGAAAACTTGATAGATATCAAGATTCTTCCACCACNCTTGGTTAGTGATATTTTCTAAACGCGGCGGACAAAGTTCGACAGCAACGCAATCATAAATTCCGCTAGCTATATGTTCTTCAACCATTTCAACACTCAATTGCGAAACATGGGCAGTTCCAATTAAAGTAATTTCGCTATTATTTAGTTGAATAGTTTTGACAATATCTTGCTGGTTTTCCAATAATTCATCTCCAACTAGCACTCGCTCGGACAGCTTGTGTATAAACAAGTATCTATTAGAATTTAAAATAGGGATACGAAAATACGACGGGATCGGCCCTTGGAATTTCGAGACTTATAATTTAACATAAATAAGGNCAAATCCAGAACATGATAAAATTTATTNTTAATAATTCTCCCGGCCTTTTAAATTAGTTTTCAATGAATCCTTTTAAATTAAAGTCTGATTACAATCCAGCTGGAGATCAGCCACAGGCCATAGAGCAACTAGTTAAAGGTCTCAAAACTAGCCCGAGCGAGCAAACATTATTGGGTGTTACAGGCTCTGGAAAAACTTANACCATTGCCAATGTTATTCAGCAGGTACAAAAACCCACTCTGGTACTAGCGCACAACAAGACNCTCGCAGCGCAACTATATAACGAGTTCAAAGGTTTTTTTCCTGAAAACGCAGTNGGATATTTTGTAAGCTATTACGATTACTACCAACCAGAGGCTTATCTAGCACAAACAGACACGTACATAGAAAAAGACGCTTCTATCAATGATGAAATTGACAAAATGCGGCATTCGGCTACCCACGCTCTATTTGAACGCCGCGATGTAATCATCGTCGCCAGTGTTTCCTGCATTTATGGACTGGGATCTCCCGAAGCATACCAAGGTATGTTGCTATTTCTAGAATGTGGAAATCCCATGGAACGTGACCATGCAATCTCCAAGTTGGTTGAAATCCAATATAAAAGAAACGATATAGATTTCCAACGGGGTACTTTTCGCGTCCGTGGTGATGTGTTAGAAATACTCCCCGTATATGAAAGAAATGAAGCGATCCGTGTTGAGTTTTTTGGTGACGAAATTGAAAATATATCGTCCTTTGATCCTATCACACGACAAACTATTGCTAAGCTCGACCGCATAGCAATATATCCAGCCAGCCATTACGTGACGCCTCAAGAGCCNCTTCAAAAAGCAATGGTGAATATTCGCAANGAACTGCTTGAACGTATTACGTATTTTGAAAGTGAAAATTTATTGATCGAAGCGCAGCGAATTGACCAGAGAACTTTATTCGATCTGGAAATGATTAAGGAAGTGGGTTATTGCCAGGGAATTGAGAATTACTCACGTCATTTAATGGCGCGTGAACCAGGGGTGCCNGGACCAACCCTNCTGGATTATTTTCCNGAAGACTCNCTTTATGTNATAGACGAAAGCCACGTGACACTACCACANTTAAGGGGAATGTATAAAGGGGATCGTTCAAGAAAAGAAAGTCTGGTNCGCTATGGTTTTCGCCTGCCCTCTGCGTTTGACAACCGACCACTTAAATTTGAAGAGTTTGAGGAACATATCCAAGATATTATTTATGTTTCCGCCACACCGGGGTCTTATGAACTGGAAAAATGCGGAAAAAATGTTACTGAATTGATTGCACGNCCTACAGGATTGGTCGATCCCGAGATTGAAATCAAACCAGTCGCCACCCAAGTCGATGATCTTTATAACCAAATTCGAATCCGTGCAGAAAAAAATCAGCGAACCTTGGTTACCACTCTGACCAAACGGTTTTCAGAAGACCTCACCGAACACCTATCGGAAATGGGAATAAGAGTAAAGTATTTGCACTCGGACATAGTAACGTTGGAAAGAACACAGATTATACGAGAACTTCGCCTGGGAGAGTTTGATGCCTTAATAGGGATTAATCTTCTTAGAGAAGGACTGGACATTCCTGAAGTTTCCCTCGTCGCTATTTTAGATGCAGACAAAGAGGGGTTTTTAAGGTCGACTACTTCTTTAATTCAGACATCCGGGCGGGCTGCAAGAAATTTGGATGGAAAGGTAATTTTCTATGCCGATACCATAACAAAATCCATGAAGGCGGCCATCGATGAAATGAGCCGTCGAAGACAAATTCAGTTGGAATACAACAAAACTAACAAAATNACTCCAGAGTCAATCAAAAAATCAATTGAACAAATTATNGAATACGAAGAAGCTAATCATTCATGTACTACGTTATCCGAGGAAGAGGAAATTTATGAAACAGGGGTTTCTGTTATACAGTTGATCGTGAAATTGGAAAAACAAATGCTTGGAGCTGCAAAAAATCTGGANTTCGAAAAAGCGGCGGGACTAAGGGATAGAATAAAAAAATTACGAGCTAAAGATTTAAATATTATCGCGGGGTAATTCAACGCGACCCACTTCTTTTATCAGAGGATCGCANTTGAACAAANNTTTTAATCATNNATTCTACTTCAGATGGCAAATTACGCCATTTTATACCCGTCACAAAGGGTGAAGTTNCACTTTTGGGATTTTTACGAATATTTCTAACCTCCGCCAACTGTTGTTGAATTTTTCCACCTTTTGGNACCTCAAAACTTAATCTCAATAGGTTTTCTTTCCCTATTTGACGCGCATGAGTNAATAANATNCCACCCGAACTAATATCTCGAATTATCCCTAANTCTTCTTTTTTTTGCCCCTCATCTTCAGAAAAATAACTAATTGGAAGATTNGCCTTAAACCTTTCANATTTACGTAGGTTATGTGTATCGACAGTACGTGGATATTCAATAATCAAAAGTGAAATTGCTTGAGCAAAGGAGAGTATNGATGNTGATTTAAAATTTACAAATAAACCATCTTTTGTGTAATGAATCTGTAATCCCGTCTGTGGTACGATTCTGAAATAGTCCGAACCTATTTTAGGTAGATCTAATATTATATATTGGCCTCTGCAGAATCCACGGATCTGAACATTAAAGACTTCGTTGCGAACCTTTAAGGTTACTTTTTGGCCTAAATTAAGGGGGATTTCNTCTTTCTTAAATGCCATGAACTAAAGTTCCAAAATTTGAGCTTTTATATATTATCGGGCACAAATTCAAAATAATAAGGAAAAAACCCAAAGAAATGTTTTCAACCCTTAGCTATAAATTTTATAAAATAACTAGNTAAAATAAAAAGTACTGAATTTTGTTTCTTTTTTCAAGTAAAAATCAGCAGAATAGTTNGAATATCTNTCCTGAAAAAGGCTTGGGTTAGGCAGCAGGCTTTTGTGGGTATAACTGGAAATATTTTTTAATAATCTTTTTAGCAATCGGTGCTGCCGTTGCACCNCCATGACCTCCATGCTCAACTAGAACTGCTACAGCAATTTCTGGCTTTTCATAAGGAGCAAATCCAACAAACCACGCATGATCTCTATGATTATAAGGAACCTCTTCTTTNTNAAATCCCTTTTTANTTTTCATTCNTACTACCTGCACGGTTCCNGTTTTTCCAGAAACAATAATATTTTGTAGCTTAGACTTTTTTCCTGTTCCTTTTGGTCCGTTGACTACATCACGCAAAGCTTTTCGAATGATTTCCANNTTTTCAGGATTACCGCCAATTTTTCCTTTGATTTCAGGAAAATACTCTTCGAGGACATTACCCCCTGGATCTTCAATTCTTTTTACTAGGTAAGGCTTTAAAAGCATCCCTCCATTGGCAACAGCTACCATCATATTNGCCTGTTGCAGAGGAGTAACCAGATTGAAACCTTGACCTATAGAAGCAGAAATCGTTTCACCCAAAAACCAAGGTTCCTTCCTATTTTTTAATTTCCATTGAGTAGTGGGCACCAATCCGCTTTTCTCAGATTTTAATCCTAATCCTGTAGGAACTCCTAATCCGAATTTTTTTGCATAATACGCCAAATTATCAATTCCTAAACGATGACCTATGGTATAAAAATAAACATCACAAGACTCTACCAAGGCATCGTGCAAATTTAGAGTTCCATGTCCATTTTTTTTCCAACATCGATACCTGCCACGACCAAGTTTAAAGGANCCAGGNCAATNAATTTTCGACTCNGCATCTATTATGCCCTTTTCTAAAGCTGCATAAGCCACCGCAATTTTATAGACAGAACCAGGAGGGTATTGACTATGAATGGACCGATTTTGCAGGGGATGCATTTCATCATTGATCACTTTTTGCCAATTTTTAGGGCTTATTCCTGCTGCAAACTTATTCGGATCGAACGAGGGCTTACTGGCTATAGCTAGAATCTCTCCTGTCTGGACTTTAATCACGACTACCGATCCATTCATAATTTTTTCGGGCTTTGTTGCCATGGCTTTTTCAAGCTCCTCTTGAATTTTCACATCAAGAGTTAGAACTAGGTTATTGCCACTTTCTGAAGGAAGTTTGCGTAACACTTTAAGTTCCCTTCCAGAAACATCTGCCTCTACTTCCTTATGTCCTTTTTTACCTCGTAGTGTAGAGTCAAAAACATATTCCAATCCACTCTTCCCTACAAAATCCCCTGGGCTGTAAAAAGAGTTATTCGTACTTCTAAGCTTTGACTTTGAAATTTCGCCCAAATATCCAAGAACATGTGACATTAAGCTTTTGTAAACATAGTTCCTGAGTGGTTCTGCCTTAATTTTGATTCCAGGAAGCCGCATATTATTTTCCTCAACAAATGCCACCTCCTCACGTGTAATATCTGCCTTGATTAGAATATCCTTAAAGGATTTTTCACGACTCATCTTTGCCTTTAATAGGCTTCGCTCAAAATGTATTTTATTACCAAGAAAATCTAATGAGGTTTCCGAATCTCTTGCATCCTCAGGAGTTATATAAAGATTAAAAGAAGGCCGAATACTGGCCAGTGTTTCTCCATTTCGGTCTTTAATCGCCCCCCGGTATGCAGGTAGGCTAACCATACGCACACGATTGTTTTCAGATAGATCAGACAAGTATTGCCATTTTAAAATTTGCAAATACCAAATTCGCATAGACAAACAGACAAACGAAAAAATAATCAGAATGGCAAATAGACGAATCTTTTTTTTAATCGAGTCGCTAGTTTCTGTGCCGTGACGAAACATATTTAATCAGCTCTTTTCATATATGGGTCTTGTATTTTTGAATTCAACCAGTTGTTTGTCCGGTTTAAAACTAAAAATATAACTGGTCCCACCACTGCATTATAGAAGCTATAAATGGGTAATGATTGATATAAAAAACTAGTCGTTATCTCCCCTTCCAAAACAGTATTCATAGACAAATAAAATATCAAACCATCAAACAAAGAAGAAATAGCTAGAAAAAAGGCAATGGGGAGGACCCCTTCCACGAAAAATTTATCCTTAAGAGCTGAAAAAAAGAAACCAATAAAACTTTTTGACAAAGTATTCAC
>NZYH01000069.1 GCA_002697825.1 Nitrospina sp.
AGTTGTCATGTTTCTAGGAACACCAAGAGCCCATAAAGGAATTCAAGAATTGTTTGTGGCAATAGAAAAAATCAATGATCCTGATGTTATACTTGTATTAGTTGGAGCCGACTTTTCGATTCAATTACATATCGACAATATGAAATTGAATCAAGATAAAATAGTCGTTTTCCCTCAAATTCCTTTTAAAGACCTACCTGAGTACCTAGCCGTTGCAGATATGCTTGTCATCCCACAACGAAGGACCACTGATACGGAAGGGCAAATCCCTGCGAAATTATTTGATGCAATGGCAATGGCAAAACCTATTATCACAACCCCCATTTCTGACATCCCTGATGTTTTAGGGGAAAATGGTTTTTTTATTGAACCAGAGGATCCTGATCAACTTGCAAACACTATTGAATATATTCTCTCACATCCAGAAGAAGCTCTTTTAAAAGGTAAAATGGCACGAGAACGTTGCAAGGAGCTATATGATTTAAAAGTAATGGAAAAAGAACTCAACTTACAAATTGAAAAATTAAAACTACGGCATTCTTGAATTAAGGATTGGGCTTTGGAATTCAATTTAAAAGATCATATTAAACCGGATGCAAAAATACTTTTAATCAAACTCAGGTCCATTGGTGACGTGGTTTACAACACAGCCGTTTATGGCCCTATAAAAAAACATCTTCCGAACGCTCGACTCACTGTTCTTGTTGAAGCACCCTCCTACCATATTGTAAAAAACCATCCTGATGTCGATGAGGTTCTCTGCTTCAAAAAAACATCTTTTTTTGAGCAAGTTAAATTTTATTTAAATCTCGTACGTAATAGGTACGATGTTGCAATTGATATGCACGAAGGGACGAGAGGCGCAATTATGTGTTTTCTTTCTCTTGCCCAGTTTAAAATAGGGAATTTATTTGCTAAACGATCCTTTCTATACAATAAAAAAATAAATTTTTTGGATTTAAAACCGGCTCTCCCTATCGATTATCAAGTTGCTTTAATCAGTAAAATTGGAATACCTATGGACAATCCTCAACCTGTTATCAATGTTAACCAAGAATGGCGAAAAAATGCGCATGACTTGTTAATCTCTAAAAATACTGATCCCGAAAAACCATATTGTATAATTCATCCAGGAGCTCGAAAATACGATCAATGGCAATATGAAAAATTTGCCGAGATTGCAGAATATTTTTTTAACCGATTTAATTTAAATATTATTTTAACTTGCGGGCCTGGAGAGCTTAAGCAGATTGAAAAATTAACTACGTGTTTAAAAAATAATACCCCTTATACTTTTATTTCAACAGAACTTTCTGTATTACTTGGAATCACGGCTTCCGCAAAATTTGTGGTGTGCCATAATGGCGGCTATATGCATGCTGCCTCAGCATTAGGAGTTCCTGTTGCAGCATTATTTGGGCTAACGGATTATAGAATCTGGAAACCCCTAGGGGAGAAAAGTACGGTATTACATAAAGAAATTGATTGCTGGCCCTGCAATTCAAAAACAATGAAACAGGTTTGCTGGGATGGTAAACCAGAATGTAAAGAATTGATTTCTGTGGAAGATGTTATTAAAAGTATCCAACAACTCTGTCCCGAATATTTAGACAAATAGTGGAGTAACAATTGTGGAAGAAAATGAAGGCGACACTCCCTCAAAGCCTAAATTAGAAAAAGAAATGCCTGATCGAGATATACAAATTCTTTCCGATTTTTATTCAAAACATCATCTTGGTGGAAACCGTAGGAATCAGTCAGTGTCTGAAGAGAAACGTTCTCAGTTATTTAAAAAATGGATGGGAAAAAATAGGAAGGTTTTAGATATGGGTTGTCGCGATGGCGTATTGACTCGTCATTTTATTGGAGATAATACGGTTACAGGTCTGGATATCGATAAACAAGCCCTGGAGGATTGTCAAAAAAATTTAAAAATTGAAACCATTTGGGCTGACTTTAGTATTCAAATTCCATTGCCTACAGCATCATTTGAGGTGGTTGTGGCTGGAGAAGTAATAGAACATCTGCCCTATCCGGAAATTACCGTATCGGAAATATCAAGAATTTTAAAACCTGGTGGGTTATTCCTTGGTTCGGTACCAAACTCCTACCATCTAAAGAACAGGTTAAGAGTATTAAAAGGCCGCTTAATAGATTATGATCAAACTCATTTACGCGCCTACAATGTTATGCTCCTAAAGCAATACCTTCAAAAAGAATTTATGATAGAGAAGCTGACCAGTTGCCGAGGCAAATCGGCATTTCTTTCTATTGCCTGGTTTGGAAGAGATCTGGTTTGGAAATGTAGGAAAAAATAATTTTTATAACATAGCAATAGTATTACCCAACTGACATCAACAATAACTTGAGAGTTGTGCTAAATTAATCATCGGCAACTAATAAACAATTTTCAACATATAATCAGGTTTCTTTTTGAAATCTCTTCATATTCTTCATTCCGAATCAGCCACGGGTTGGGGCGGACAGGAAATCAGAATATTCCAGGAAAGCCAATTATTACTGGAACGCGGGCATCGAGTCTCTTTGGTTTGTCAACCAACAAGCTATCTATGCAAAAAAAGTCTTGCTATAAGCTCCCCAAATTTCAACTGCTACCCCCTGCTCATGAAAAGTACTGCAAACCCGTTCTCTATAGTTTCTATTTTTAAGATACTTAAAAAAACAAAAGCAGATATTATTCATACCCATAGTTCAATAGATAGCTGGTTGGTCGGTTCTGTTGCTAAGTTATCCCAAATTCCAGTAATCCGTAGTCGTCATATTTCTATTCCTATAAACAACATGTTCCCTAATAACTGGCTATATTCCAGAATTCCCAGAAAAATTATTACCAGCGGGGAAGCTATTTCTGAAGTTGTAAAATCAGTTCCCGGTGTTAACCCCGGAAATGTGAAATCAGTTTCCGCAGGGGTAGATTTCCGCCGATTCGACTTTAAAATAAATGGAATTAAAATTCGTGAAGAGTTGGGAGTAAATCCCGGCCAACCTTTAATTGGGAAAATAGGCGTTATCCGTGGATGGAAAGGCTATAACTATTTATTGGAGGCGGCTCCCATAATTCTAAAAAAGTTTCCTGATGCCAGATTTGTATTTGTTGGAAATGGCCCTGGCTTTGAACAAACTAAATCGATAGCCAAATCTCTTGGGCTTGAGCAGAAGCTTACGTTTTTAGGACACCGCGATGATATTCCCGAAATAATGGCTGGCTTGGATATTCAGGTATTAGCCTCTTTTGCCGGAGAAGGAACTCCCCAAGTCATTCCTCAGGCATTCGCCATGAAAACACCTCTGGTAGCCACTAGGGTTGGTTCCATTCCTGAAATGCTCGGGCAAGGGAAAAGGGGTATTTTGGTAGAACCTAAAAATTCAGTTGATCTTGCCAACGGAATAATAAATTTAATTGAAAATCCGGGTATCAGAAATGAATTAGCAGAAAAAGGCTATGAATTTTGTAGAAATGAATTAGGGGTTGATCGAATGATAGATGAAACAATAACCATTTATGAAGAAGCACTTAAATATTAACCCCAATATATATTTGCACAAATTGATGACATGAAAATTGCCATAATTCGACAAAAGTTTGTTCTTTATGGTGGGGCTGAGCAATTTGCAGATGGGTATATTCATCAACTTGCTGAATCGGGACATGAAATACATATTTTTGCTAATCAGTGGATACCTTCCCATCACAAAAATATTCACCATCACTTTGTCGCAACACTTAATCTTAATGCTTTTTTCAGAACCCTTTCCTTTTCTCGAAATGTTGCCAAAAAATTACGCGAGCAAAATTTTGATATTATTCAAAGCCACGAAAAAACCTGGTTACAGGATGTTTATAGAGCAGGCGATGGGTGCCACATAAAATGGTTACAACAACGAGGAACTAATTTTTCTCTCATTAAAAATCTTTTTCTTTATCTAAACCCTTTTCACCAATTAGTACTAAAATTAGAAAAAAATATTTTCGAGTCTGGCAAATGCAAAAACATAGTGGCCATTTCCCAAATGGTTAAAGAAGATATTTTAGAAAATTATCAATGCCCACCCGAAAATATTTCTGTTGTATATAACGGTGTGGATCTGGAACGCTTTCATCCCAATAATAAAAATACATATCGCAGTTTAATTAGAAAAAATTTAGGCATTCCAGAAACCTCAATACTAATTTTGTTCGTAGGCTCAGGGTTTGAGAGAAAAGGCCTACAGTTTTTGCTTCAGTCTTCAAAATATTTCGAAAAAACAGATTGGCGATTACTTATAATGGGAAAAGGAAACTTTAAAAAGTTTCTACGTTATATACCAAAAAACAAACGTAATCAGATAATTGCTAAAGCACCCGAACCAGAGATTGAACAATATTATGGAGCCGCAGACTTATTTGTTCTTCCCTCTATTTACGAGCCTTTCGGTAATGCAAATTTAGAGGCCTTAGCAACTGGTTTACCTGTTATCACTACCGAATTTTGTGGGGCTGCCAACATTATCGAATCTAAAAATAATGGTCTTATTATTCAAGATCCTTATAACCCAATGGAAATTGCCGAAAAAATTAATTATCTCTTCGATCTCTCCATCCGAAAAACTATGGGAAACAATGCAAGAAAACTTGCTGAACAATTTTCTCTGAAAAGAAATAATCAAGAAATGCTGAAGATATATGAAAAAATAACCACTGCTTAATTTTTGTGTGCTGTTTTTTTGGGTTTTTACAAAGTGCAAAAACTGCCATGTTTAATACAGTCTAGTTTTTGAAATATCAACCCCTCTTTATTCTAGGCCCTGCTTTTTATCTACCATATAACTTTGGCTTGCTATAATTAATTATAATTTTGTAAAGAATAAAAAAGAGGAATAAATTGATAAACCGGCCAACTTCTTTGCAAGCAAAAAGTAACCGGTGAAATCAATTTAAAATAGAATGGAAGAAGAGTACCTTCAGTTTAAAGCTTGGAGTGAGTTCCATCGCAAATAGGTGATCTGCCTGACTTACCACAATCGCAAATAGCTAGCCGTCTTTCTTCCTCTACTACGAATTCAATGGGGGTTTTGTCCGTAGCTTTCGCACTGTGAGATCCGTCGCAGTAGGGTTTATTGGCAGATTCGCCACAAGTACAGTAGTTTTTTATTCCTGGAGTTTCAGCAATCAATATTGGTGCGTTTTCATATGCCATCGGAATTTCCTTATTAAAAATAATATAAGAAACGAACAATAAAGAATAATTATAATATGTCAACAACTTTAAAGTATCTGAATAATTTTATTTTTTTTAAATGAAATTGGAAAATCCATGAAAATTCTTATCACAGGTGCAACCGGGTCTGTAGGCAATACACTACTTCCATTACTGGCTGAAAAAGGACATGAATTAATCGTATTAACTCGTAATTCTAAAACTGCCCACGTCCGTCTTCCTGTTGATTGTAAAATAATTGAATGGGAAGAAATTTTAACCCTTAAGGAAGAGAATATTGAGGTAGTTATCAATCTTTGTGGAGAAAACGTTGCCAGTGGCCGCTGGACAGCAAAAAGAAAACAAGCAATCTATGACTCCCGAATTTTATTAACACGTAATCTCATTGATTATTTTAGAGAAAATTTCCATCCAATAAAAACCTGGATTTCAGCCTCCGCTACCGGGATATATGAAAATTCTATCGTCCCAGATGAATCTTCACCTAGTGGACAGGATTTTTTGGCTAAAGTCTGTAAAGACTGGGAAGAAGAAAATTTTAAGGCCAAAGATTTCAATATACGCACCACCGCTCTCCGAATAGGTATTGTATTGGATTTTGATGGTGGTGCTATGCAAAAATTATTACCTATATTTAAACTTGGCTTGGGTGGAAATATTAGTAATGGCAACCAATGGATGAGTTGGATTCACGTGCGTGACGTTGCCGGAATCATTATGGACGCCATTGATAACCCATCCTATGAAGGTCCTCTAAACGCTGTTAGCCCAAATCCTATTACAAACAGGGATTTCACATCCACTTTGGCAGCAATTTTAAAACGGCCCGCACTTTTTCCAGTTCCTGGCTGGATTCTTACGTTATTGTTCGGAGAAATGTCTCAGATAGTAATTAAAAGCCAAAAAATTTCTTCTGGTCGAACCAAAAATTTAGGTTATAGATTTATCTATCCAAAACTTGAACGTGCATTGAAAATTATATGCGACCAGCCTGGGCATATAATGCGCATGGAGCAATGGGTGCCACAACCTATTGATAAGATATTTGACTTTTTCACAGACCCTAAAAATTTAGAAATCCTGACTCCAAAATTTTTGAAATTTAAAATACTTCGGACCACTTCCTCACCCATTCGAAAGGGAACACTGCTCGATTATAGTTTGAAAATAAGAAAAATACCGATACGCTGGCAATCAAAAATTACGGAATGTATCCCTGAAGTTCGTTTTTCCGACGAGCAAACAAAAGGTCCTTATAAGTTCTGGTATCACACACATCAGTTTTTTGAAAAAAATGGAGGTACAATAATCCGAGATAGAATTTTTTATAAGCTCCCTGGCTGGATACCAGGCGATATCATAGCTCATTGGTTTGTAAAAAAAGATTTGGAAAAAATATTTTTTTACAGGAGGGAAGTTATTGAAAAGTTATTTAATCCAAAGGAAAAAAATTAAATCCAAATTCGGATGCAAGCCCAATATAGCTTGAGTATTGGATTCAACAAATAATCCACCAAAGGATTATTTAGCCCGGTTACCTTAATGGTGTCTTGATATAACTTTATAATATCGCTATCTGGAACTGTTCGAGAGGATTGAATTTTTCTTCTTTTTCTAGTGATTTGGATCCCTTGTCCCGCGATTTCAAAATAACTTTTTATTTTAAGTCGCAACCATCCATTGAAAATTGAATATACGATTTGTGAAATCTCTACCAATATTAACGCCGGAAAGATCAGCCACAAAGTTTTGCATTCAAAGTTTTTCAATAAAATATGAAGTCTATTTTTTTCGGAACGATAAAATTTAAGCACACCTTTATTAAAATTATAATGGTGACTGCAAACAGCATTTGAGGTTGCTACTAGTCTCCACCCCATCATCCTGATTCGCCATGAGAGATCATGGTCTTCATGATATAGAAACAGGTCTTCATCAAAACCACCCACCTTTTCATAAACCTCTCGGGAGAACATAAAAATGCCTCCACAAGCCGATTCTGTTAAAGGCAAATCAAGGTGATCTGGCTGATCAATCAAATTTGGGTATGCAATACCCGTATAGCTAATAAGTACTCCATAGGAATTTATTCGTGCCGGCTCTTTTGAGGGAGCTTTGTCATACTCAGAATAATATAGAATCTTTGGGATGGCTGCTCCTACACTCGAGTCAGACTCCAACAATGCAACTAAATGGCGAATACAATCCGGATTTAAAGCCAAATCATTATTCAAAAAAATAAAATAATCGCCCTTGGCTTTCTCCAGGCCCCTGTTAACTGCCGACCCAAATCCTAAATTTTCCCCGTTCTCAATCAACTTGACAGTTGAAAATTCTTCCTTTATCAGGACCTGTGACCCATCATCAGATCCATTATCGACCACTAAGATTTCTAGGTTTTCATAATCCTGCTCTAATAAAGATTTTAAGCAGACCGAAAGAGCATCTTTATCGTTCCAATTAACAATTATGGCAGCGACCTTTTTCATTAAAATTTTTGACCCTAAAACTTTGCTAAAGAAAAAACATAAAAATGTTTTAAAAATTTAAGAAAACCTAAAAATTATTTTTTTTAATTAAGCTTAATAGAAATTCTGTAGAGTACTCAGCAAAATGTTGGTGCCCGATTTTGCTGAAATGGCCGTCATTGGGAATAAAATTTTCATTCAAAAATTCATCATCAATTTTTTTAAATAGATCAAAAACATTAAAATTAACAATATCCTGGGAGTCCAGAAAAGTTTCAAATTGTTGTATGGGTAAAACAGGAAAATTTCGGTATTGATGAACTCCTCCAAAATGGATCACAGCAAGTTTTCCCCCACCAGCAGCGACTTCCTGATTGAGTTTCACCAATAATTTTCGTGTAACTTCCCAACCTTCAGAGCTGAAAAAAAATAAATCATCAAAAATAGAAACCGTATCTGTTAAATACTCGGGTGATTGTTTTTTATCAGTCTTTTTATTTTTAGTCTTATCCTTTTTTTCTGAAGGGACAACCTTCTTCATATAGTCTGGTAAAAAAATTCTTTTAAAATAATGCTCCAGATGGTTATATTTGGTCCTTGCTAATTGATACAAACCACTATTATTCCAAAGCCATTTATTAAAGTTTTTTCGTTTTGCCTGTAAAGCTTTGAACCAACCCACATGGTATTCATCCAAAAGCGGACTCATGCTTCTACTTTTTAATTTATCGATATTATTATCAATATCATTACACCAACAAAAAGCAACTACCGTTAGATCTGGTTTATATTTTCGAGCTTTTAAGTGAAACATTTGCAACTGTTGCCAAGTGCCAGTTCCTCCCACACCAAAGTTGATTACTTCAACTCCCTCATCATATCTAGCAGATAAATCTTTTTCCCAAATACCTGCAAACTTTTCTTCTGGTTTTACTGCCTCTGCAGAGGTGAAAGAATCCCCCAGTAATGCGATACGAAATTTTCCATTTAGGCGCTCTGTTGGATAAAGTTTTCCAAGTAAACCCTCAGAATTTACTTTCACATGCATCTTTACCTGATTTTCCTTAAGATGCCCCTTTGTATCAGGACAATAAGACCTGCCCATTATTGGGTGGTAACATAAAACTCGATTTGGCTCGAATTCCCAGAACGTCCTGACACCAAATTCCAATAACAAAAGGAATAACAGAATTGGGAGCGCAGAAAAAAGAAGTAATTTTTTTTTTGAAAACTTTTGATTCATTTTTGATTATTTATAGAATTTTTCAAAGCACTTTATTAAATGCGCACAATTTGTATCCCAAGAAAATTGCCTTATTTTTTGATATCCCGTTTCAGTAAGTTTAAGCCTCAAAGAATCATCGCCCAATATTCGGATAAGATTTTTTGCCAAGGCTTCAGGATCCTTCGAAGGTGATACCAATGCAGTTTCTTCATTTATTGCATAGTCCCAACTTCCACCCGTGTCGGTAGTCACAAGTGCCGTGCCGCACATCATCGCCTCCATTGCAGGCATCCCGAGCCCTTCATACCAACTCGAACATAAAAAGGTACCACAGGAAGAATAAATTTCTCTAAGCGCCTCTCCTGTTGGACGATAATGATATTCAAATGTAAAACCCGCTTCTTCGTAAAGAGGAGTTGGGTCTTTAATTTTTTCCCCAAATACTACAAGTTCAATTTTACAATTTTCTGAACGAACCTTTTTTACCGCTTCAATCGCATCACTATAACCCTTCCAATCGTAATCATGATGTAGCATACACACGCGTATACCTGCGTTTTTATTTTTATTCGGTTTAAAAAAAACCTTATTATTTACTGGTGTAACAAGAACATCCGCCTCTTGTTTGTATTGTTCTTGGAGTATTTTTTTCAACCAGGATGAAATTACTATCTTCCTGAAAGGCATATAATAGGTTTTTTCTGCCTTGCTCTTTTCCCGAGTCCACAAACTCTCATGATGTTGAACAAAATAAAACTTTTTACCTTTGTCGTCAGAAAAGGAAGCAGAAAAATCGGCCGTTTGCCAAGCGGTTGCCAATAAAATATCTGCATTAGGAATTAAACTTTTATCATTAATAGAAAGAAGTTCTATGGGAATTTTATTATCCATCCAGTCAATGACATCGGGAGATAAAACTGACACCTTCTTATTAAAAAATCTCGGCCAATGATCGATACGATACCATCTGGCCGGCCTGGCAAGAACAAACCACCTTACCGAATGTCCCATTTTTTTCAAACGGTTTGCATATTCAAATAAGGCGCGATTACCTCCGCTGATCCTTGCATACTGGCTGGCGAGAAATGTGATTTTCATCTATGAAGATTGATTGGGTAGGGTAAAAAGGAAATTATATTCAAGGATTACTCCAGAATATTTTTAAAAATATAAATCAGATATGTAAATCACTCTAAAATTTGTTCATAATAAGTATCCGGATCCTCAGGGTCAAAAGACTCGTTAGCATACACTATTAGCACCATATCGTCTTCACCGATATTTTTTATCGCATGAATGGTACCGGGTTGGATTTTGATGGTTTTCAAATTGTTAACTCCCATTAGTACTTCCCGGGTTTCTCCGGTTTCTCGATCTTTCAAAACTAGTAGACCCTTGCCCGCTGGGATGCAAAACCATTCAACCTTACGAGTATGATAATGATTCCCTCGAATTTTTCCAGGGTAGGCAACTGAAACATGAAGTTGCCCAAACTCCCTACAGCCCTCCGGTAATTCGCCTCCCAGGACCTCAATAAGCCAACCCCTTTCATCCGATTTTTTATCAAGATCAAGAATTTCAATATTCTTCATTTATTTTACCTTCCAAAATACTTCAGAGATTTCACAATTCCCTTAGAAAGAGAAGTCATAGGTTTCCAACCATAGTCTCGTTTGAACTTACTTGCATCACAACAATAAGAAATACTATCTTCTGCGATTGGCTTAAAATTTACGTTTACCCCCTTAACATTTTTTTTAATAGCATTAATAATTTTAGTTAAAGAAGTCATATGACCAGAACTTATGTTGTAAGTTTTTCCCTCCATCTTTTTTTTAATGAATCCTGCCAATACAAAGGCTTGTACTACATCATCTACATAAATAAAATCGCGGCTCTGTTTTCCCTTTCCATTAATTTCCAAGGGTAAGCCTTTTTGAGCCTTCTGGCAAAAAGTTGCCACAACAGAGTTGTAATTGGGCCGGCATCCGGGTCCGTAAACATTTGCCAATCTTAAAATAGTATAGGGAAGACCGGAGATACGAATCAAATCTTCTGCGGCTTTTTTACTGGCACCATAAATCGACTCGGGTTGTAACGGGCTTGATTCAAAAATTTTTCCCTTAATTTTATTTAAGCGATATACCTGAGAAGACGAAGCAAACAGAATTTGTGCTGAAGGCTTTCCATAATTTTTAACAGCATCAATAAATCTCGATGTTGCTGTAATATTTCCACTCAGTATTTCTTCATCGGTTCCACGATTCACTCCACCCAAATGGAAAAATAACCCTACACCCGATGTGAATTTTTTTAACTGGCTCAAAGACGGAAGTGCCTTGCCACGAGGAAGTGTAACCACTTTCCCATAATCCTTTAATACGGGTACCAGATGCGAACCAATAAACCCGGATGCTCCTGTTACACCTATACGCCTAGATTCTGGATTGGTCATTAGGTTAGAGTAATAAAGAGTATAAATTCAGGAAAGAACGATACCAAAGCTTTATCAGTTGAAGTATAACCGTTATTAATATGCAAAGCCAGATAGAAGCCTAATTGAATTACCAGCCCTCCTCTGTTAGTCTCTAGGGAAAAAAATTCTTAAACTAAAAATTAAGCATATTATAATCTTTGCGGTTATTTTCATAAAATCCTTGAGAAACTGATGCCACAACTCATTATACTCTTTATGTTTCTACTGACCCTGAATGTTGGTAGCGCCCATGGCCAAAATTCACCTTCGCCCAAGTTCCAGGAGGCTCTACCCGGTTACTCCTATCAATTTCCCCGTGATGATTTTTCCCATAATGAGTTCCGGGTTGAATGGTGGTATTACACTGGAAATCTAGAAAATGAAACCGGGAGACAATTTGGTTATCAACTTACTTTTTTTCGAGTGGGATTAGAAGGTGATAAGCCAGTAAATAATCCTTCAAAATGGAAGATTGACCACATCTATTTTTCCCATATGACGGTTTCAGATATTCAAAACAAAAAATTTCATTTCTTTGAAAGAATAAATCGAAAAGGAATTAAAAATGCCGGCGCCGAAACCCATACTTTCAAGATTTGGAACTCAGACTGGAGTTTGACTGGGGATGGAAATACCCATAATTTACAAGCCTTGGAAAATGGTACAGGCCTTNACCTCAGGCTCAAGCCCATTAAAAAAAGAGNATTTCACGGGGAAAACGGTATTAGCATAAAGGGAAGCGACGNAGGAAATGCTTCACATTATTTTTCTTTCACACGAATGAAAACCCGNGGCAATTTATTTATTAAAGGAGAAAAATTTAAGGTAATAGGAAGCAGTTGGATGGACCGCGAATTTTCAAGCAATCCCTTGAATCCATCATTGGTAGGTTGGGACTGGTTTTCCCTCAAACTGGATAATCAAACAGANATCATGCTCTACCAGTTACGAAAAAAAGATGGCAATATCGATTCTCATTCGAGTGGAACTTTCATTGCCGCTGACCAAAATTATCATCACCTGACCCTTGATAAGTTTACAATTTCTCCAAAAAGCTTCTGGGTAAGCGAGAACACCAACGCGACCTATCCTAGTAAGTGGGATATTAATCTACCCGAATCCGATATAAAGCTGCAAGTTACACCCGATTTTTCAGATCAGGAACTTTATAACCTCAGATCAATATCTGGTTCCTACTGGGAAGGCAGTGTCTCGATAAAAGGCAATGTTGCTGGAAAGCCTGTAACCGGAAAAGGTTATGTGGAGTTAGCCGGTTATGAAAAAGCACTCAATCAGGATTTGCCAGATTAGGTAAGTTTAGAGGCTACTTTAATTTTCCATTTTAGAGTTTTCCAAATCAGCAAACTTAAACCATAAATATTCATCAAGGATATCAGTAAAATTAGAAATAGTTCTACCTGATCAAAGAGAGAAAAAATAGCCAGCATTACATTGTTAGTGCACAAACATAGAGGACTAATAGCTGTTAAGAAACAGCGGTCCATATACCACGAGGTTTCATCCGTTTTGGATACCCCCGCTAGTTTACGGCAGATAAAATCTAATCTTTCAATCAATCTATCTTGCCAGCCATAAATCCAGACAAATAGTTTTTGTAATCGCAAAGTCCAGTTCATCGATGTGTCTACTTTGGCTGCAACTAAATCCTCTTCTGTAATATTTTCATCGACCCTATTTTTGTCATAAGAGCCAACACGTGATGTGTAACTCACCAGATAAAAAACAAAAAANGTACTTTGCAGATAGCAAATCAATAAACCAAAAATTCCCAAAAACCAGAATGTAGCATTACCACTTGTTTCAACGAGATAAAAAGATATACCGATATAAACCAAAACCGTAATAAAGAAATCTACTATAGAATCTAGGAACCTTCCCAACCGTGAGGAAGTGCCGCGAACCCGGGCTAGATTTCCATCCACATTATCCAGAAATACTTTCCCATATAAAAAGACTGCACCCCACAACAACGCATCCGATCTACCAGAAACATAAAACCCGGCCGAAAGTAGGCCTATTAAAAGAGAAAGAAAGGTTATCTGATTTGGTGTAATCGGTGTTGGATAAAGCAGGCGTACCACNCAGCCGTTAAAAAAGTACCAAATACTATTTACATCAAAAAATTGGGCTTCCGGCGGAAGTTTATTCATCTTTTCAATATCAAAAGACATATTCACAGAATAACAAGGGAAGGAAATCTATATACAGAAAATCAGAAATTATACCAGGTAGTAACCATGCCCTACTTCCAGGAAAAGATGGTCGATTAGCAAATTCCACAAACATGGCAGGTAGCGGTATCGCAAACGGGAGTGCGTCCAGCCATTAGTCCGCGTTGATAATCATCCCAAAGAAACCCATTGCGGTAACCATGATCAACGATATCCCAGGGAAGGTATTCTTCTTTNCCGTATTGTCGATATACNAACAAATCTACTGAATGTTTAGCCAAAGCACTTTTCGCATCGTGACCATTGTTTAAATAAGTTTTGAAAAACTCATGCACACTGCGATCACCTCTCGACAGATAGGTTTGCAGGTAAGCCTCATGGGGCGAACCAAAGCTCATTTTAAGGTGGGGAAGTTTTCCTAATGCTTTACGCACTCGGGAAAATTTTTTCTTTAAACTTTTCACTTCTTCCATGGGGTGCCACTGAAAAGGTGTTCCCGGTTTGGGCACCAAAGGACTCAAACTAATTGTCACACGACCAATGCGGCCATGCCTGCGACACTCATCAATATAAACTTCTTGAACTCGTTCAACCAAGCGAATGAACTGATCGATATCATCATCGGTTTCGTGCGGCAGTCCAATTATGGAGTAGATTTTCAAATGGAGGATACCCTTCCGGATTAGAAAACCACATTTTTCCACAATAAAATCATCAGTTGCTGCTTTATTAATAACATCACGCATTCTCTCAGAGGGACCATCCACAGCAACCGTCAGGGTTTTCTGCCCACTCTCGAGAATGAGATCGACGAGTTCATCCGTCAGAGTTTCCATTCGCAAAGATGAAAACGAAAGTTTTTTTCCTTCATTGGTAATCCTTTTAGCCAAGGCAGGAAGTTGTGGATGATCTGTTACCGAAGGCCCAACCAAACCTACCGTTTGTGCCGTTTTTCCTTGATTTCCTAAGGTCTCAGTCATCGATTCATAAGTTTTATTTAGATCAGGCAAGCGGGGAGGACGATAAATAAAACCCGCTGTGCAAAATCGGCAAGCCCATATGCAACCTCGAGTAACCTCCATCAATGCCATATCTTTGAACGTTGAGTTTTCTCCATGTACCACAGAGTGAGTACAAAGAGATTCTTCTTCCGCTACCCAATGGCGTGTTACACGCGAAGGAATATCCAAAGATGTGGAAACTCCTGTTTGCTGCCCTGATTCCATTTGCGAATCATAAAATTGTGGCACATAAATTCCTGGTAGATGCGCTGCCTGCTCCAGAAAATTTTTCTTATCTTCTGTTTCTAGTAGCTTATTAAAAAAATCATTGGCCAGTCCCTCGCCCTCACCTATGAATAAAACATCCATGCA
>NZYH01000070.1 GCA_002697825.1 Nitrospina sp.
AAAATGAATTATTAAGACAAAACATTAAAACTGCGCTTTGAGAATAATCCTGCTGTTGTTAATCTGTTTTTGTTTGATTTTTTTTAATGTATTCTTCGGCGCTTTGTTCGGTTGAAAAATAATACTCTTTGCCGTTTATTGTTTTTTTTATGGCCTCTTTTTTAGGGATGTACACGCCGTTATTAGGATCCTGTACCATTTCTGTTGGATTAGGTTCTTTAGAGCTCGATGATGGGAAAATCAGGCGAGCAATGATAATGACAAAAACAACTGCAATTCCAAATAATGCTAAACGGGCCATGTTCTTATTGTAAAGATAAAGAGTCTTATATTCAACCTGGGATTAATAAGATAAATTTAAAGGAAAATATATTTTTCTCTATGAACGATAAACCTAAAAAAATTAAAAGTAAGAAAAAGTCCTTAGTGCCGGCGGTAAGAAAAAAAGGCGGACTAGTTCCTCCTGACCCTTTTACGGCCTATATTCAAGAGGCAAAAAAATACCCTATTCTTTCTGAGGAGGAAGAAAAAGAACTGGCTATTTGTTTGCAAAAAACAGGAGATGTAGATGCTGCTTATAAACTGACAACGGCAAATTTGATGCTAGTTGTGAAAATTGCCATGACGTTCAAACGGGAGTGGCAAAACATTATGGATTTGGTTCAGGAAGGTAATGTGGGTTTGATGAAGGCGGTTAAAAATTTTGATCCTTTTCGAGGAGTTCGTCTTTCTGCCTATGCCACGTGGTGGATTAAATCTTATATTTTAAAATATATTTTAGATAATTGGCGGTTGGTACGCGTGGGTACTACTAACGCTAGGCGCAAATTACTTTTTAACCTGAAAAAAGAAAAAGAACGTTTGGAAAGAGAGGGATTTGATCCTTCTACTAAATTGTTGGCAGAACATTTTGGAGTGGACGAGGGCGAAGTAATCGATGTAGAAGCTAGTATTGGTGCTGTTGATGTCTCTATGGATACCCCCACCCATGCTGACAGTCCCTTTACTCCCGCACAATCATTGAGTGATGGGAAGTCTCTTGAAAAAGGAGCAGAGATCGACCAGTTTCGGAAAATTCTTAAGCAAAAAATTGAGGAATTTAAATCTCAATTAAAATCAGGCGAAATTGAAATTTTAGAAAAGAGAGTGCTTTCTGAATCGCCCAAATCTTTACAGGAAATTGGAGACCAGAGGGGAGTAACACGCGAAGCAGTGCGCCAATCGGAACAGCGTTTAATAAAAAAATTCAAGATTTTTATTAAAGAGAAAATGCCGGAAGCGGCAGACTATTTTAAAAGTTGAGGAGGAAATAAAATGGAGACCCGGATAGAAACGGACAGCATGGGGGAAATAGAAGTTCCTGCTAATCGTTATTATGGTGCGCAAACTGCGCGGTCGCTCATCCACTTTGATATTGGCGAAGAAACTATGCCCCGGGAACTAATCCGCGGTATGGGTGTTCTGAAGAAAGCTTCTGCTCTTGTCAATGCCGAGTTGGGCTTGATGCCGGAGAACATTAAGCAACTAATCTCCAAAGCTGCTGAAGAAGTCATCGAAGGAAAACTGGATGACCATTTCCCTTTAAGAGTCTGGCAAACAGGAAGTGGCACACAATCTAACATGAATAGCAATGAAGTTATTGCCAATCGCGGCATTGAGCTGGCAGGTGGTGTAATTGGCTCTAAAGATCCTGTTCATCCCAATGATCATGTAAATATGGGCCAATCTTCTAATGATACATTCCCCACGGCCATGCATATTGCGGCCGTGGAGCGTATTCGAGATGCCCTGCTTCCTTCTTTGAGCACCTTGGCCAATTCTTTTAAAAAAAAGGCCACAGAATTTAAAGACATCATTAAAATAGGGCGTACCCATTTAATGGATGCCACTCCACTAACGTTGGGTCAGGAATTCAGCGGCTATACAACTCAATTAGAATATTCAATAGACCGAATAAATGGTTGCATGCCGCGCATGTATCAAATTGCGCTTGGGGGAACCGCAGTTGGTACTGGGCTCAATTCGCATCGTGACTTTCCTAAAAAAGTTGCCCAAAAAATAGCAGAAATCACCGATTGTCCCTTTGTGACGGCTCCCAATAAATTTGAATCTCTTGCGGCTCATGATGCTATCGTTGAAACTAGTGGCACATTAAAAACAATCGCTTGTTCTCTTATGAAAATTGCTAACGATATACGCTGGTTGGGATCTGGACCTCGATGCGGGATCGGCGAAGTTATATTACCCGCAAACGAGCCTGGTAGTTCTATTATGCCAGGCAAGGTAAATCCCACACAGTCAGAGGCTATGACAATGGTGGCAGCACAGGTAATAGGTAATGACACCACTATAAATATTGGTGGTTCTTCAGGAAATTTTGAACTCAATGTGTTTAAGCCAGTAATGATTTATAATTTATTGCAATCGATTCGTCTGTTAGCGGATTCATGTAGGTCGTTCAACGATCACTGTGTTGTTGGAATAGAACCGAATAAAACGCAAATTGAAAAACATCTTAATGGATCTCTCATGTTGGTTACAGCACTCAACCCGCATATTGGCTACGACAACGCTGCCAAAGTAGCCAAAAAAGCATATCAGGAAAATACCACTCTTAAAGAATCTGCTGTGGCTTTAGGGTTACTGACAGCTGATGAGTTTGAAGAAAAAGTACGACCGGAAAAAATGACCGGGCCCAAATAAGGATTATCAGAAAACATTTTAAATTTAGGAGTTCGCCTTGTTTAGTTTTGAACACTTCATAGGGATCGTAGTGGTGTTGGCCATTGTTCTCCCAATCATTTTTAAAAAAATGTATTGAGCTCTATGAAAAATAATTTTAACGTTTCAAGACGAAACTTTATGACAAGCTCCTTGGCTATAGGAGCTTTCATTGCATCAGAGTGGTTGCGACCTATTTATGCTTTCCCGGCGTGTTATCCGACGCCTCGAGAGACAGCCGGTCCTTTTTATCCTATTAGCTATCCCATAGATAAAGATAATGATCTGACTTTTTCAAATAATAAAACCGGTAAAGCAGAAGGAGAGCCTATATTGATCAATGGCCTAGTGCAAAACAAAGGTTGCGAACCCGTGGAAGGTGCCTTGGTTGAAATTTGGCAGGCCTGTTCTACTGGAAAGTATAATCACCCTAGTGATTCTAACAAGGCCAGGTTGGATCCAAATTTCCAATATTGGGGCAAAGCGGTTACAAACGAAAAAGGTTTATATGCATTCAAAACCATTAAGCCAGGTTCGTATCCTGTAAGTTGGTTTTGGACTAGACCACCGCATATCCATTTTTCGGTTCAGTCTAAACAACATGCCCCTCTTACAACCCAAATGTATTTTTACGGTGAACGATTTAATGAGAACGATCGATTGTTACAAGAACATTCCAAAAAGGAACAACAAAAATGTATTGTTGCATTTAGGGAAATAAATAACCAAAAGGTCGGACAATTTAATATTACGTTAACTTAAAGTACGAAAATATTAACGTAAAAATAGNNATCTTTNCTTCATCCATCCTTTATTANGCTAGTAGGCTCNGNNTATTCAAACATNCGATTNACGCATNGGAGNGCNCNTTTTTGNGTTTCAGGATCGATTTCGATNGTACTTTGTGGGCTGGGGTTTTCAAGAACATTCAAGATNTCTTCGAGGGAATTGGCTTTCATATATTTGCACATCGTACAACCACCAGCGAAAGTTTTTTTTGGAAATTCGGATTGTAGCACACCTGTTAGNCCACATTCTGTGAGTAAAAAGAAGGAATCACGTTCCGATTCCCGAACATGATTGAGCATCTGGCTTGTACTACCTACATAGTCGGCTTTGTTGACCACCTCNGAACTACACTCAGGGTGAACTAGGACTTCGATGCCTTTAAAATTTTCTCTTACGTGATCGATACTTTCTGGTTGATACTCCTCGTGTACATAACAGGTCCCCTCCCATAACTGAATATCTTTATTAATACCTTTTTCTTTGAGATTTTGGATTACGTTTTCACCCATCAGTTTGTCGGGGAGAAAATAAATTTTTTGGTTTGGTATTTTTTCGATGATTTTATAAACATTGGAGGAGGTGACGCAAACATCGCATTGAGCTTTTACTTTGGCCGTTGTATTGATNTAGCAGACGAAGGTATGATCCGGAAACTGTTCGCGTAATTGAACAACATCGGTTTCGGTGATACCATCAGCAAGCGAACAACCTCCATTTAGATTCGGGTCGAGAACTATTTTTTTTGGATTAAGTATCTTTGCAGTTTCTGCCATGAATCTTACNGCAGCAAAGACAATAATATCCGCATCCGATTCCTTGGCATTTTTTGACAAACCATACGAATCGCCGGTGAAGTCGGCTACNCTATAAAAAATTTGTGGTGCTACATAATTATGTGCAAGTATGATAGCGTTTTTTTCTTGCTTGAGGTTTTCAATTCGTTCGATGGTGGGTAGCAAAAGTTGGCAGTTTTCNCTTGTAAACTGGCAAACGGGGTTGCCAACATGAATATTTTTTAGTTTCTGGTAGAGTTGNTCCGCGTTTACCATATTAACCTGGCGGCCATTTTAAAGGGCGTCCGCCTAAAATATGATAATGAATGTGCATTACAGATTGACCTGCACTTTCTCCACAGTTTATCACAAGGCGATAGCCTGATTTGTCGAGTCCTCGTTCCTTTGCCAAATTATTGGCGACAGAAATTACCGAGCCCATGATTTTATGGTCGGCTTCTTCAATATCCAAAAGGCTAGAGTGATGTGCTCTTGGGATAATAAGAATATGAGTAGGAGCCTGTGGATTAATATCGTTGATAGCAAAGAGGGTATCGGATTCATAAATCTTTTCTGAAGGAATAGCACCTGCGCTAATCTTACAAAACAAGCAGTCTTTACTCATAAGATGATTTTTTCTGNTATTTGGAGGGCTCAACTCCTCTCTGCTTCTTNGGGGAGAAATCTCCAGTNTCAAATTGTTTCAAATGTTCAAGGATATNTTCTTTGTAAGAGATGAAGGGATCGAGCATCAGGAAGGGATCATCTGTTTTACTTAGACGAAAACCGATCCAGTCTATGAGGTAACCCATATGTGAATGCTGGTCGATCAGCATTTTTATCAACTCACCGCGGCCGTGCGCACGCGTTCCTCTTGGTGGATTTATCTTTGCATGATCCACGGCGGGATCNGTGGTTTTGCGATAACCATCACCGCTTGCTTCCAATCCCCAAAATAAACCGTTCTCTTTATTCAAATTATGGTATTCCAGATCNAGACTTTTTAACCAGGGATCGTGCCAATCTAAATTTTCTTCGTTTTTAAATTCACTCAGCATCCAATATTTACTGGCCCAGTCGACTCGGCCTAATAANGCTTCAGGACCTTTTGGTAAATCTGTTAAAACCGACTCCCAGTTATCCAAAATCCAGTCTGTTTCTTGATTTTTTCCTGAGAGGTATTTTTTACAGGTTTCCAAAATATCCTTTTGCAGTTCTAAAGCATTCGAGGGAGCNCCGGAAGCTAGCGTCACATTCCACTTGAATTCCTGATCTCTGGAAATTGAGCGCATAGCCTGAACAGAATCAGCAAGAATCCATTCTCTTTTAGCCACCCCAAGTTGCATTATCTCCAGCATTAATGTGGTAGTTCCCATTTTCATAGCCGTTGCAAACTCACTCATCGTTGAGTCGCCAACAAGTAAATGTATTCGCCGATATTTACTGGGGTCAGATAAAGGCTCGTCACGAGTGTTAACGATGGCTCGGTTGTATTGTACCCATCGATAAAATTCGTTTGGAATATGATCGGCACGTTGCGAAATCTGGAAATCAACTTGATCGTCTGTTATTTCCTGTGGTGAGACCCCATCCCAGTCACGAAACGGATGCGGATCGCAGGAACCAATGCGCCCGGCACCACAGTATATTTGTCGAGTTGTTAAAAATGAGGAAAGTAGTTTTAGATTATTGCGTTCATCAAAGGGAAAGTTTCTTCCTACAAGGTAATTTTCGTGACAACCAAATGTTGCATTGGTTTCCAGATCNACATTATTTTTTATGATAGAAACATTGCTAGCCCAACCTAACTCCTCTACGGCTTCCTGAATAAGAGTATCTCCTGCTCGGTCAAAGGTTATAAGGTCTACGAGATTAGAACATTCGGGAGATGCGTATTCCAAATGCCCCATATCCAGGTAAAGCCTTCCGCCATTACGCAGGAACCCGCCATTACCAGGAGGTTCATCGTTGGCGCGGTAATGTAAATCGAGGACACCAAGATTTTTAGAAAAAATATGGTTCTTTATTTTATTGGCGATTTCCATTGGGTCTAGACGGAAGTCACCGTCATTGTTGTCTGTGACTAACAGTCCATATTCCGTCTCGATTCCAAAAATTCTTTTTTTCATAGATTATTTNATCCGCGTTTCATGGAGGTTTTAAAAACTTTTGCAGCTTCGTTTTCTTCTAGGAAACGATATCCCTTTTCAGTAAGAGTAGCCAAGGTNGGATAAATATCATCCTCTGGCCGGGCTTGACCTGTGGCTGAATCAAATAAGGCTGCCGTTTGAAGCAGTCGAATGGCCAAGGTTATGGCTTCTTCACGGGTTCTTTCAGCCAGCGGTTTTTGTCCCCATAAATCTTCATGTTCAAGAATGCCACGGATAATTTGTGAGCCAGATCCGGTTGCAGTATGGGTTTGAATTCGAAAATCAGCGCCCAACATATCGTAGAAATGGATGCTAGCTTTTCCCTGGGATTTATCATAGGCCGCAAAGATCGGGCTCACAACACCAAGGCCTTGAACAGCCATCCCAACATTTTCTTTTAAAAGTTTAGATAGGGCACGGATTTTACCTTCGACGCTCATAGGTTGTAGTTGTGACCGTCGAAAGTATTCAAAGTTGTGAGAAAGCACACGTGCCATTTCAAATGCGGTTGCAGGAACTCCGGCTATCGCCATCAACGTGAAGTTATCAATAGGAATGACTTTGTCACATAGCTCGTACATGATGCTGTTACCAGCGGTTGCCCGTCTATCACCAGCAACAATAATACCGCCTTTAAAATGGAAGGCNAGTACAGTTGTTCCCTGTGGCACGGTGAANCCGTTTGGTTTCTCGAGCCCTTCAATTTTTGCAGGCCAGCTATAACCCGATTTTTTGATTAGCTCAAAAAACTCACCTGCTGATGTGCTGGGTTCAGATTCGAATTTCATTGCCCGGTTCTCTGTTTATATTTTTCAGATTGCTTCGGGTCAACTTTTTTCATCCGTTTNAGCAAGTTGTCTCTTCCGGGTCGTGAAGAATCAGGACTGGAGGGCTCTGACCTTTCNTGGTCCGGACTGGANTCTTTTTTTTCTTCTTTTCTTAATGGATCGTTCATCTCCATTGTTTTGCTCCTTATGTATATTNTGCCTTTATTATATAAAGAATAATCACCTGGTAGAAGATTTCAATTTATTTATTTCATCTTTACTCAGTGGACGGTAAATAGCCTTGCTTAATGATTTTTCTGATAGAACAGCTCCCTCGAGATACCATAGGTCAAAAGCTTCCTGTAATGTTTTCGGGAGATCGTTTTCTTGNTCTTCATTATTAGGGCTCACTTTTCTGCTGTCATTCCAGAGTTTAATCCCTTCTTGCATAGCTTGATCAAGAGAATAAGTGGCAAAGGGTTTTTTTTGGATTTCCCGTTGNAGCCAGTCCATCACCTTTTCGTTGCCAGCTATAGCCGTACCATTTTTAAAAGTTTCCCAATGCCCATCATAATTCATACGAAAAAAATTAGGCNGACCCTGCTCATTTAATTCTACAAGNAGCATACGAATAATATACGGGGCGCGCTGAATTTCTTCAAAGTTTTGTTTTAGTGCCGGGGCAATACCAAATTGTAGTAACCGNGCTGATGTGACATCTTTTGCAGATCGATTGAATCCTTCAAGGTGTGCCATATCTAGCAAATTCATTCGTAATCTTTCCACATCTGCAGGATGGCCTAGACCCCCGAGGGCAATACGGTCATAAACTTCATAGATCTTGCCAGGTTGCGGGGCAAAACCAAAAATCAATAGTCCTTCATTATAGGGNACGGATATAACAGGTTGCCCCATTTTCAGTTTTTCCTGCACATAGTTATGACGCGTAGATACTGCTTCCATCCAGCGATAAGGCTCTTCAAACATATTTCAATTCTCCTTATATCCCATTCTTGATTTTATCTCCGTATATGAAAAAACTAATAGCTCGCCGAATGAGTTTTTTCTACNTCTTCCTTGCTAATTACGCCAGTTAAGTCGACCACATCACCGTTTTTAAATTCAATTCCTGTCCAATGGATACTTTTTATTTTTTCACTTTCTTTATTGACAGCATCGCCACGAATTTTTGCACGAGTTCCTNCTGGAGGAAACTCTATGGCACAATTGATTTCTTCTTCAGTAAGTAAGGAATAAACATGATTTTCCTGTTCTAGTCCTCGATATAAACCTCGATCGGGATCAAGATTATGATACTCGAGATCCAGGCTTTGTAACATGGGATCGTCCCAGCTAAAATTTTCAGATTCCATAAATTCCAAGAAAAGTTTTTCTTTGATGGCCCAATCGATTCTATTAGACAACTTTTCTGGGCTGTGTTTNAAATCATTAAGAGTTTTNCCCCATTCTTGAATGATCCAACTCCACTCTTTGTTTTGATTTGAGAAATTTTGTTCAATGGCCTCCAGATAAATTTCTTGGATCTCTAATGCTGTAATAGAGTCACCCGAGGTTTTTTTTAGTTTTGCATTTCTGTTTTTTTCTAATGAAACCTTTTGCACATCTTCAACTGGGTTTTCCAGTTCTATATCTGGCAATGCTCCTCCGCTTNCAATAAGGTTGAGTACAAGGCGTGTACTTCCCACTTTTAATGCTGTGGCATAAGCAGACATATTGGCATCACCCATTATCAAATGTAANCGCCGGTATTTATTACGTATTGCGTGCGGCTCATCCCGTGTATTGATGATGGGGCGCTGGGTCATAGTTTCGATACTCAAAATTTTTTCAATAAAATCAGAGCGTTGGGCCAATTGCAGACCCTTGTAGCCAATTGAATTCGGATTTTCTGAACCTATCTTTCCTGCTCCGGCATACAATTGCCGAGTGACCAAAAAAGGTACCAGCCCTTTTACTAAATGGTCAAAAGGAATTTTTCTTGGAATAAGATAATTATCATGCGTGCCATAACTATGTCCGCTGTAGTCAGTATTATTTTTAAAGATCTGAACAGATTTATCGCCTAACTCTTGATTTCGAATTTTAGTGCTTTCTGCTACAATTTTTTCTCCTGCCACATCATGAGCTACTAGGGAGAAAAGTGAACTGCATTCTGGCGTGCTGTATTCTGGGTGAGTGTGNTCGTTATAAAAACGAGCTCCATTTGANAGNACCCTATCGCATTTCATTTCTAGGTAGGAGTAGGGTCGTTTTCTATCTTCAGCACAAAATGCATCTTCTTCTTCATCTTGTGCAAGCGACTGNACTTTAAAACCGCGCATATCTTGATGAGAGTTTTCCTGGGAATAAGCCCATTTACCNACAACACTTTTTTGCGAGCAACTTTTCAAAAGCTTCATGGATTCATCGACAGGGTCAGANTTTTCCAAATCTTCCCGGATAATGCCGTATTCTGTTTCAATGCCTAGAAGCGGGATGATTTCTTTCATATAACAGACCGACGGATCGTATTTTCTGTAGCGGAATCAGACTCATTAGGTTTTCGAACGCGTACTACATTTTTTGAGTCCATATCTAAAAGATGGAGCCAGTCTTCTAAATTGGANTCGGCAGGCAATAAGCTTCCTTCTTTGAATTCGGTTTTCAATGCNGTTGTCAGGTCATCCACTGTTATACATAATTTTTCGCCATCAATTGCTCTTTCGATAGCATGTTCTTTGGCTCGTTTAATAATACCTTCAATGGTAGCTCCTGAAATAAAATCACACCAGTGCATTTTTTTATTNCCACCACTCCGCAGAGTCATTACTAGTACTTCTTGTTCTGGATTTCGAGTGAAAAGGTTATCTAGAAATGGTTCTGCCATTTTATCGAAGTCTTCATATTCTCGTGGTAAACCATCTTTGAGNTAAACGCGCAAAATTTGTTTACATTCCTCTCGGTTGGGTCGTCGGACTTTAATTTTTCTGTCGATTCTTCCTGGGCGAATGATAGCGGGATCGATTAAATCCGGACGGTTAGTGGCCAGAATCACCACCGTATCTCGAAGAGATTGGATNCCATCCATTTCGGCGCAAAACATGGGGACTACTGTATTGCTGATGTTGGACCCTCTCCAAGCCTGACGTGTTCCCAAAATAGATTCTGCTTCATCAATGAATATAAAAGGTACTTGGCCTTTTTCTTTGTAGTCNCTTGCCTTTTTAAAAATTTCGCGTATTTTTCTTTCAGATTCACCAAGCCACATGTTCAAGATTTCAGGGCCTTTTACATGTATGAATCTACCTTCTAGTTCTGAATTTTCTTGCTCCGAAAGTTTTTTGATTACCTCTGTGAGAATTGCCCTTCCAACTAGAGTTTTACCACAACCGGGTGGGCCATAAAAAAGAAAGCCCTTTGGTACCTGATATTCCATTTCTTTTAGAATATTTTCATGTAATAAGGGGTATTCAAGAACCTTACGGATTTCTTCCTTTACTTTGTCTTGTCCGCCTACTTGCGACCATTCCACCTGTTCAAAATCATCTTCGGCTAGCAGTTTTGATTCGCGTTTAGCAAGTTTTCCAAGAATGACCTTNTGGTTAGNATCTAGAAAAACTTCCTCACCCTCTTTTAAGTTGGTTCCATCCAAGTCAGCNTGGGGCAGGGCAACAGTTTCAGTGTTTCCCGAAGCAGCTTGCACTAGCCATTGTTCGCCTTGAAGTTTCCCAGAGATTCTAGCCATAGGACCGTGATCTGGCAGAGGTAATTTGGCAATGACAACAAACCCTTCATTAAGGGCCACTTGATCTCCGATTTTTAGATTTCCCTCCTTTATAAGCTCAGGGAGTACAGCNGCCTGGTACTCGGTGCCGCCTGATACAAGACGGANAAGGTCCTCCTCGCCTTGGCTCAAGACAGTTCCAATGCGGTGGGCTGGTGATTTNAGTTTTTCGATCGCTTCTTCAAGTGTTTTTATTTTCTGATCATACTGCTCTGCCATTTGTTGGGCTTGAAATAAGGCATCACGCAAATCCAGAACCTTTTCTTGCAATTGAGGTTGATCTTGAGTGTCATCAAGCATCTGTTCGATCATTTCAATAATGTGAGTCTTGTCGCCCATTCCTAAATCCTTTATTTTAGAGAGAAACTTTAGCTGGCTACAGTAAGTAAAAGGTCTTAAATTGATCGTTCCCCAACCCTTTACTTTATATGGGTGCTTTCATTGCCAAATTAAATTTCTAAGGTTCTATCAATTGTATGATTATTAAAAAATATAAATCAAGTCAATTTTCTCAAAGGTTTATTAGAGTTATTCTAGGCATTATTATAGGATAGGGTTTTAAATGGAAATNGTATCGCAATTCCNTAGTTTTTAAGGAATCGGAATTCACATTTTCTGCGATTTTTTAACAATTACAGCTCATATAACAGGTTGATNCCATCTGCTAACCGATTAAGCCGTTATTTTTTATGATATTTGCAAATAATAATATTCAGATTGAAAAGTGCATTNTCAGCTTCAGCCATAACAAATACGACTCGCGCAAATTGGCTGACAATTTAAGCATTNCAAAAGCAAAAGATGAAATNAAAGCAGGTAAAAGTGGAATTAGNCACCTNATTCTTCGATCTAGAGATGATGAGATNGATCGCCTTAAGTTTTTATTTTTGATTCATGGCATTCCAGTTATGTGTTATTCATTAGGAAATTTATTATGCTCTAGCCTAAAAGAAATTGTTGTTGTCGGATCGGATGAAGTACGGAGAGTTCTGGATCGTTTTCTGGATACTGTTGGNTCTCATGGNAAAAAAATCCATTTTGTNAAAGAAGAGGANGAANACCTTAATCTNGTTCANACNTTAAAATTAGGNAGAAATNAGCTNTCTCTTTCNAATAACGANNTGGTTTTATTCCAACCAGGTGATCTGCCTTTTTTATATGACCTTGAAAAGGTTTTGAGTTTTAANGGTAATAAGGATAATAANATTGTNCTTTGGCTGAACTCACGACAAAAAATGTTTCCGNNATTAAATACGAAACCAGCTTCTGAATTTATAAAAAGAAATTATCATTACCGAATCCTAAATGGGCATGATAGAGATTTGCANGATNTAAAAGAGCCCAATTTATATCCTATAAACTTTGAACGAATGGANTCCGAAATTATAGATTATCTNCATTCGTTTCGTAAAGATGGNCAAATTATTCATGCTGGAATAAAAATGGCTCTTAATAATCCAATAAGACTGATCAAGGCCTTGCCCTATTTATTTGATCACATTTTTACATTTCGAACGCAAATTCAAAAAATTCGTCCAGAAGATAAGTATCAATTTGGAATGTCGCGAAAAAATTTTCAAAAAAGTATTTCCAACTTACTTAANATTCCAATAACTACAAACCTGCATGAAGACGNTTCCTTTGTTTCGGATGTGGATGCTTTGGAAGACTGGGAAGATTTTGAGTCCTTGACCCATTTTGCGAGTAATCAGGGGCAGGGATTAGGATTGGAGCAAATTCATCCGTTTGGTGAAAAACTTGTAAAGTTTCGTGATGTGGAAATGCCTTTCTTAAAAAANGAAATCCCCATGTACAAAAATTTTCCAGCTTACCTGAACCAAATATANCGANCGTTGAAAATGGATCATNTCCCCTTTGATTCTAAAGGNAATTATGTTTCTCCCAACANCAATACGCCTGAAGTGGAATATGCCTATCTTTGGTATCAGCAGAAGTGTAAAGCTAGGCGTGAGGGGAATTCTACACCGGGTAAAACTTGTTGATAGTAATTTCCTAAGCCTATGTAAGGCCAAAAATTGAGTTATAATNCCNTNATATGTTTTTCTCCTAGCATGGTATTTTTTCAGGTTTGGCNCTTGCGNAAAAGAAAAAAAATCTGGTTTAAAAATAGCCTTTTGGACAGAACCCGGTTATCTGGNTTTCTTCTGCTTTCCTTGGGTCTCCATATTAGCTTTGTCATTGCTCATATGTTAATTCCTGTGCATAAAAAGGTAGTNAAGGGNCCACCNCCAATTCAGGTTAAATATGTTGAAAACAAAAAAGAACAGGATTCAAAATATGGCAAAATTGTTGATGCTCCNAANCAGCCNTTAAAAAAAGAAAANCCTNACAGAGAAGAACTTCTAGCCAANTTTGATAATCGATCTCATTCNAATCAAAAAAAAAGCCCTAAAAAAACTTANAAAAGAAAAAAAACAATCGTACCACAATCTAGAAGGATTATTGGGAGCACCGGATCAAGAAAAGCCCAAACAAAAAAAGTTACTANAAAAAANAAATTCCAAAACAAACCTTTGCAAAAAACCAGGNAAAAATCCTTACNTGAGTTGGATATAGGAAATGTTAAACCTANCACCCAAAAACAATCGGAGACATCTAAATCTTCNNCTAAGAAAAGCTCTGGGGCNGGGAGTACCTTGGCTTTTTTAGATGGATTTAATGCAGAGCAATTCGCTTCTTTGGATACAAANTCTTTCGAAGATTCGGATGATGATGANCCCGTATCNCTAGATACGAAGGAGGAAAAATACGCNTCCTATTTTGCTCGCATTAAACATCAGATAGAAAGGGTNTGGATTTATCCTTCCGATGCAGCACGAAGAGGTATTATTGGTGATCTTTCTTTGACATTTCGAATTTCAAAAGATGGAAATTTNATTGGAGTGCAATTGATCGACCAGTCGGGCTATGAAATTCTTGATTTAGCGGCACTGAAGGCTGTNAAAGAGGCCGCACCTTTTTATCCTTTCCCTAAAAATATTAAACGTNAAAAAATAACGATTCTAGCAAATTTTGTTTATTCGCCTCCATCTTAACTTTGGCCTCGCTAATTGAATAAATAAGAATCGGTTTTTTTCTTGTTTACTAGGTTTGGTTCGAAGTGGTTTCCATTTTACTTGTTTGTCAAAGATTTAAATCCCAGTAAANGNGATGCTANNTCAGGTNAAAANTTTTTTTACATCCTCGATTTCGGTAACCACCGGGCATGAAGGCAGTGAAGCAATAAATTGTTTCCCATAGCCTCTTCGGCTTATCCGCGAGTCTAGAATAGAAACAACACCAATATCTGTTTTCTTTCTTATCAATCTTCCAAATCCCTGTTTTAGCTGAATGATAGCGCGTGGAATTTGATAATGCGCGAAGGGGTCAATTTGTTGCCGCTTGAGCTCTTCGATGCGTGCTTCGGTTAGAGGTTCTTTTGGAACATCGAAAGGCAATTTGGTTATGATCACACTTTGTAGTGCTTCCCCTGGTATATCTACCCCCTGCCAAAAGGAATTAGTTCCAAAAATTACAGAGGGTTTTTCCTTAAATCTTTCAATCATTAAATTTGTAGGTAAGTCACCTTGCCGAATTAAAGGGAATGGAAGCCCCCCATCATCTAGATTTTCAAAAATCTTATTAAGAAGTGCATAACTAGTGAAAAGAATAAATGTTTTTCCACTAGAAGCTAAGACAAGCTTCCGACATTGATTTGAAAGCTCTTCAACATAATGTCCGGTTTCACTTCCCGGTTCGGGGAGGTCTCTGGGGATGTATAGCAAAGCTTGGCTAAGATAATCAAAGGGAGAATCAAGTAATAATTCTTCATTAGGTTCATATCCTAAGCGCTCTTTAATGAATTCAAATTTTTTATGTGTCGTCAATGTAGCTGAAGTCATAATTATNCGGTCGAGCTTATCAAAAACCTGTGTGTGGAGTTCTTCTGCAACATGGATCGGGACACCGCGTAGAATAATTCTTAAAAATCGTGCTCGCTTTAAAATTTCAATCCAGTAAACATANCCGCTCATATTTTGATTAAGTATTGCTGAAAGAGTATTGTTAAATTCAAAACATTTTTCAGCTGCTGCTGCAACATCGACTCTGTCTTCTTCCGACTGCAAANCTGCTTCTAANGATTTTAGNCCTTCTCGAAGNTCTTCCAAGGGTATATAAATTTTATTGTCTAAGGCAGGAGGTTTATAAAAACGAAAAACATTATTTTCTTTTCCGTATTCTTCGATACAATTAGAAAAAAATGCTTCCACTGATTGGCGAACAGTCATTGCCAACTTTCTTATATGTGGGACCAGNGCATGATCTAATCTTGCCAANAACCCTTTTTTTGTTCGTGGATTATGTAGTCGGTCCAAAAAATAAAAAATTTTGGAATTTGAAATCTCAAGCCCTAAAAATTGAGTGGCAGCTTCTTCCAGATTCTGTGCTTCATCAAATACCACCGCATCAAACTGAGGTAANACTGCTCCTGAGTTAGCAACATTTGCAAAGAAGAGGTGATGATTCACTATTAGCAANTGNGCACTAAACCATTTTTTTCGTTCTTTAAAGTAAAAACATGAAGAGTAAGTTTCGCAATTTTTTCCGAGGCAAAGATCTTTTTGNCTTCCTACTTCTTCCCAAACCTGNGGCATAACTTCAAAAGGTAGGTCATGCCTATATCCTGTTTCTGTTTTACCTGCCCAATCAAATACTGCATTCCATTGTTTCTCTTCTTCTGACTTGTTAAATAGNCCTGCTTGTGTAGAACGCTTTAGCCTGCGCAAAGAAAGATAGTTTTCATTNCCCATACAAAGAGCATAACGAAAAGGAATACCGAGTTTTTCCCGAAGAAAGGGAATATCGTATTTAAGGATCTGTTGTTGCAGGGTTTTGGTNTAGGTGGAAATTACTACTTTCTTATTGTTTGCTATTGCCCAAAGAGTAGCAGGAATCAGATAGGCTAAACTTTTTCCAGTACCTGTTCCGGCCTCTACAATAAGGTGTTGGGCTTTGTTGAAAGCTTCNTCAACAGCTTGCGCCATTTCTATTTGCTGAGGACGATACTCAAACCCATCCAGTTTTTGAGAAAGTGTACCGTCGAAGCCTAATATTTTTTCTACGTTTTCTTTTNTCATCAAAAGGCATGGTAGAGTGCTAAATTAAAAAGAGCAAAGTTTATTTTAATTTCTCATAACTTCTTGATGGTTGAAATAAAAATGTGAATTCCTTATAGTTAGATTTAGCAAAATAATATGGAGGTCAAATGAAACAAATTTCTTTGTCTATCATTTTAATATTATTAGTTTCGCAGGGAGTTTGGGCTGAGGGTGATGGCGACAAGCAGAGGAAAATACTTCGCACATCACAAATGGTTTTGAAAGAGATTCAGAAATCCCCCGATCAAAATATCCCTATGAATCTGATTTCCAAGGCTAAGGCTATAATTGTTTTCCCTACCATGTTTAAGGGNGGCTTTATTGTAGGGGCNCGCTATGGAAAAGGGATTGCATCTGTCCGTTCATCAAAATTAGGAGAGTGGGGGCCACCTGCTTTTTTGTACACAACGGGTGCAAGTTTGGGTTTTCAAATTGGAGCTGAAGCGGTTGATCTGATTCTNCTTGTTATGTCTCAGAGAGGTATTGAAGGNCTATTNAGCGAAAAGTTTACACTAGGAGGTGATATAGCTATTTCAGCTGGGCCTGTAGGAAGACATGCTGAGGCTTCTGCGGATGTTTTTATGCAGGGAGAAATTTATTCCTACTCCAGAAGTAAAGGAATTTTTAGTGGAATTTCTTTAAAAGGGACTGTTATTGCTTCAGACTCAGATGCCAACCTTGCATATTACGGTCATCCATATACTGCAAATGAAATCTTATTAACAGGACAAGTTAGAAAAGTTCCTGAATCTGGGAAGCAATTTATAAAAATATTTAACAAACTCGCTCCTCCTAGTTTTACCCGGAGAAAATAAATATAGTTTCATAGGCATGAGTTTTTTTTCGCTTCTAGAATTTGATAANTGCTAAATCTGCGCAGNATCTTTTCATCGACCTAGGTTCCTATTGGCTGGTNCAACAAAGTTAGCGAATTTGCTCTCGTATTTTAGAGCTTAGAGTATCTAGTGTAATAACAACAAGTGCAATNGCGAATAATGCNGTGCCTGCTTCATTGTATTTNAAAAGATTGATCCATTGTTGTAAAAGAAAACCAATTCCACCTCCACCAACAAAGCCAATAATCGTAGACATTCGTACATTTATATCCCAACGATAAAAACTTAATGCTAAAAAAGGTAGGATTACCTGNGGCAAAACTCCAAATATTANNACTTGGAGAGGTTTTGCTCCGACTGCGGTGATCGCTTCAACAGGTCCTTTGTTAATGCTTTCAATTTGTTCCGAAAAGAGTTTGCCTAAAGTAGCAATAGAATGAACCCCTAAGGCTAGAACCCCTGCAAAAGGACCAATCCCTACCCAAACTACAAACAGGATAGCCATTATTAATGGCTCGATAGATCGCAATAAGTTGAGAATTGTTCGAACAATATAGTAGATAAGAGTTCCTGGCAAGTTTCCTGTCATCAAATTCCGGGAGGCTAAAAGGCTTAAAGGNATTGCGANGAAAACAGCGAAGGTAGTNGCCATCAAAGCAAGAAATAAGGTTTCTACCATTTTTTCACAAGTCAGGCGTAAAGTTTCGCTTACCTGTAAGGAACCTTCCTCCCAAATTACAACTGCTCTCACGATTTGTCGGTTTCCTCGTGCACTTGGTGGAACGGCAATGTTTTTTTTAAAATTGCCCATAGAATCTGTTTTAAATTTTCCCAGTGGAAACTCTTGTTCTATCTCATTGACCCAGAATAGTATTCCTTTAGAATCTGGTTTTAAATNAACCCCTTCTATAGTTAGTTGGTCACCAATTGTTCCTGATTTTTGAGATAAAATCAGGTTTCTATTTTGTGCGTGATTGTCGGATTGTGTTTGCAGAGAGAAATTTTCTCCAAGAAAAAATTCAGTTTCATTTGTTTGGCTTTGTTTTTTTCTTGAGAACAGGTCCGGTTGGATAAGCTCTTTAGCAAGGGGTTTTACTAAATTAAAGTCACGAAAAAGGTCACCTAAATTAATTTCTGTTACCTTCCAGCCATAGCTGTAGACTGCCAAAACGGCCAGAGTAATGAACACAAATTTTGTTTTAGCATAAATAGGCAAAGCGGTTCTGTGGGCAAATCTAACAATCGAGAGAAATAAGCGGATTGTTGTTAGTTAGAATTTTTCGATTTTGACCTGTTTCTTAAGACAGATTGCTGCTAGTCNAGTTCAAACTCTAATTTCCATTTGTTGTCCCCTTCATGCTGTTTCTGATCTTTTTTATCAATGATAAAGTTTTCCAGTACCAGAGTCTCCATTTCCGTACGCATAAANCAGCGGTAGGCTTGTTCTGGAGTACATACAATAGGTTCTCCACGCACATTAAAGGAGGTATTAATTAGTACAGCACATTGNGTTTCTTTTTCAAATTCTTTGATTAAGTCGTAATATCGTTTGTTGGTATCTTCATGCACCGTTTGTATTCGAGCTGAATAATCAACATGGGTAATAGCAGGAATTTGTGACTTGGGAACATTTAGCAAATCGATTCCGAAAAGTTTATTTTGCTCTTTTGTCATGGATATTCTCTTGTCTTTTCGGACTTCTGCGACCATTAGCATATAAGGGCTTTCTTCATCCATTTCAAACCACTCATCTACTTTTTCTGCTAATACAGAAGGAGCAAAAGGNCGAAATGATTCGCGATATTTNATTTTCAGGTTCATAGTTGACTGCATTTTAGGATTACGTGGATCGCCAATGATACTTCTGCCGCCAAGTGCGCGTGGGCCGAACTCCATTGGACCCTGAAACCAGCCCACTACCTTTCCTTTCTGTAAATCAGTGGCAACCAATTTAGTTAACTGGCTTTCATTCACTTGGCGATATGGTATTTCATTACTATCAAGAAAATTTTTAATTTCACTTTCTTTAAAATGAGGACCTAAATAAGCACCTCTCATAGTATCTTTGCCATTGGTTAACCGATTGTTGCCCATTATTTGATGCCAAATGCAAAGCGCAACACCCAAAGCACCTCCTGCATCACCAGCAGCAGGTTGTACCCATATTTTTTCAAAAATTTTTTCTTTTAGAATTTTGCCATTACCAACGCAATTTAAGGCAACCCCTCCTGCCAGACACAGATTTTTCATGTTGGTTAGATAACGAATGTGACGAGCCATCTTCAACATTATTTCTTCAGTTACTTCTTGTAAAGAAGCCGCAATATCCATTTCTTTTTGGGTCAAATTTGATTCTGCTTTTCGTGCCGGATGGTTGAATATAGAGGCAAATTTCTGGTTGGTCATAGCCATTCCACCCAGATAGTCGAAATAATCCATCCTCATTCGAAAAGATCCATCCTCCTTCAAATCGATCAAATGTTCGCGGATTAAATCCGAATATATAGGTTTCCCATAGGGAGCCAAACCCATAACCTTGTATTCACCGCTATTAACTTTAAAACCTAAATAGTAAGTGAAAGCAGAATAAAGCAACCCGAGGGAATGCGGGAAGTGTAATTCTTGAAGTAATTCTATTTTGTTATCTTTGCCAGATGCAATACTCGTCGTTGCCCATTCTCCGACGCCATCCATAGTAAGAATNGCCGCTTCTTGGAAAGGGGATGGGAAGAACGCACTAGCTGCATGGGANTCNTGGTGCTGAGCAAACAAAACAGTACCACTGTAGCCCAGTTTATTTCTTATATTCGTCCGGGTCCATAATTTATCTTTCAACCAAATTGGAATAGCAGCCAAATATTGTTTTATTCCTTTTGGTGCGATCCCTAAATAAGTTTCAAGAATTCTTTCGAATTTAATAAATGGTTTGTCGTAAAAACCGACATAGTCCAAATCGGAAACCTGTATACCACCTTTTTGNAGGCAAAACTCAACGGCATTTTTTGGGAACGAGGCATCATGTTTCTTTCGCGTGAANCTTTCTTCTTGAGCNGCAGCAATAATTTTACCATCCTGCANCAGGCATGCGGCTGAGTCGTGATAAAAAGCGGAAAGTCCAAGAATATTCATGGAGTAAGGGCTGTTAGAATTTCATNCTTGAAGTTTTAATGNAAGNAATCATAAGCTAGCAAATGAGGCTTGGCAAATAGATAGAATTAAAAACCGCGCAAACCAAATTTTAATCTCTCTTTTCATAGAATCTTTTTATTATTTAAAGCGATCACCTATCTCTGAAATAATTTTTTGAGCAGCCTCATCAGGGTTTTTTGCATCACGGATGGGTCGGCCCACAACAATCAAATCAGCTCCTGCTTCAATCGCTTTTCCCGGTGTGNTAATTCGGNTCTGATCGTCCAAAGNGATTTGGCTCCATTCGGGTCGAATCCCTGGCACAACCACTTTAAAATCATTTCCACACTTTTGTTTTACTAGAGTAATTTCTTCTCCCGAGCAAATGACCCCNGCGCAACCAGATTGTTTTGCCTGCCATGCTCTATCCAAAACAAGGTCGCTTAATTTGATNCTTTTCTCAAAGCCCAAATTTTGTAACTGTGATTTATGCATGCTAGTTAGAAANGTAACAGCTAATACCTCGAGGCCCGAGTCTTTAACTTCCTTAGAGGTTTCAAGTATAGCTTCGCCTTCAGTTGAGTGTATGGTGATATATCTTGCACCTAATTTTGCNGCAGACCTTAAGGCCCTTCGAACCGTTGTGGGAATATCATGAAGTTTTAAATCTAGAAAAATNTCTGCGGTAGAATAATCCTTTATNAATCTTAAGATATCNGGACCTTCTTTGACAAATAACTCCAGCCCTACCTTAAAACAACCTACAGAATTTTGAAGTAACTTTACCAAGCGTTGAGCTTCGTTTTTATCTGGCACATCCAGAGCAAAAATCAACCGGTCTTTTGAATCTAGAGAAATGGACAAACGATTTTATAAATTTGGATTGTTAATAAAAAACAAAGTCAGTATATCAGNCCTATTGAGGCTGGTGAAAAATGTTTTCTAGATAGCGCGTCATAATCNACTTGTCTTGAATGGAAGGATTGAGAAAATCCTGTCCAGCCATTTCCTGATAAATCATTAGAGGAATATTGCCCCCAGCAGCAATAGTATGGACTGAACCGCTGCCAAAACGCAGGTTCAAATCAGTAAAGAAAAATGTTCCATTTTTATCTTGGATTCCTTGGATATTACAGGGGCCAGTCAACCNTAATCTACGGCTTAAAGCTTCCACAGAAACTATTATGGACTTGTCCATGTCGATTCTACTTGTCACAACCTCTCCGCCACGAACCGACAACCTTTCTCTTGGGACGATTAATTTAGGAATCTCATTAGCATCTGCAAATAAATCGATACTGAATTCTTTACCTTGTATAAACTCTTGAAAAATATGATGCGAATATTTATCCATATAATAATCTAGGTCTCTTTGGTTTTCTATGATGCTTTGATTTTTCCCTCCTTCACCTTTTCTTTNTTTGGCGATTAGTGGAAAGATGCCTGGAGGTCCTGATTCAGCCAATAAAAATGTTTTTGGGCTTTTAAAACCTTCTTGTTTCATGAACTTCCATAAATTCCATTTATCGTGACAAACTTTTATCGCGAAACTTTCTGGAATAAAAAGACGCCGGTTTTGACTGCTCAACTCCTCGCGGTATTTATCCAAAAAATCTATGGCATTGTTAGTCAAGGGGACAATTGCATCGATGGCCTGTTTTCTGCAAATTGTGAGTAGCGATTNCAAACAATCGCTGTCAGAAAACAAAGGAAGGCAATGGGATTGGTCGGCANTCTTCAGAGCAGGTGCCAACGAATCGCTGTCTAACGCAATTAATTGAAAAGAAGTTTTGGACTTCGCCTTGGCATCTTGAAATGCTTTAAGAAGAGAGACTCGGCAGTTTACAGCAAGAAAAAGAATTTTTAACATTTTGGCTCAATGACTCTAGATTGTTTAAATTTAAAAAGTTAATGCACGNTCAAACATTCGATTTTATGCAAAATTTTAGCAGAGGCACCCCAAANCCTATGATGTTTGAACCAATAGAGCACCAGATTCTTTTCTTGGTGAGAACCCACATTATTTCGTTTAGTGGCTAGTAATAAAGTCAAAGGGATTTCTAAAATTTCATCCACTTCATCTTCTTGGCGTTTAAACGTTTGAGATTCTGATAATACAGCAACGAAAGGAGTGATTTCGAATCCTAACCGGGTATTTACAATGGGTAGCTGGGCAATCACCTTCGAAGTTTCTACATGGACACCAATTTCCTCCCGTGTTTCTCTACGGGCAGTTGTCAAAAGGTTTTTGTCTTTTTCTTCTTCATAGCCGCCGCCAGGAAAGCCAATTTCCCCTGCATGCGATTTAAGGTGCAGTCCTCTTTTGATCATAAGGACGTGGGTCTTATTATGTTTGGGGTAAAGCATGACCAGAACTGCTGCTTTTTTTGGATGGGCCTTAATCGGCTTCTGAATAATTGGGTGCTCTTCCTTCAATTTAGCTGTGATTAAACAAAGATCCATTTCAATTAGGTAACTAGATTCCCCAAATCTGTTCGTACTCATCAACATTAAACCCGACCGTTATCTTATCATTGTCTACTGCAATCGGCCTTTTGATTAAACGCCCGTTGGAGGCCAGCAAGTCGATTGCCTCTTTTTCGGTCATGGATTTTAGTTTTTCCTTAATTTTGAGTTCCCGATACTGAACACCACTTGTGTTAAAAACTTTTTGCAACCCTTTTGCTTTGACTGCAGATTTTAGAATCTTCTTATTAGGCGGATTTTCGGTGATATCAATAACCTCAAATTTTATTTTTTTTGCCTCCAGATATTTGATGGCATTTCTACATGTTCCGCATTTGTTATAAGAAAAAATCTTCATTCAAACCTCCCTTATGAACCTTATTTAAATATACGATAGCAAGTTTATAGTCAAACCCACCAAAAATCAGAGTGAGATATTAAAAACAATGATTTATACGAAAAAAGCCATAGGCACAATATATTGTGCCTGGAAAATCACAGTATACCAAAGGTTGTATGATTTCCCTTTACAATACTTGGGGATTGGGATAACCTTCCCCCAGGTTTTTTAATTTTTAAAACATTATTTTTAAAAGTTTTGGGCGCTAAATGTACTTAAAAAATCTCGAATTAGAAGGGTTCAAATCCTTTGCAGATTCCACAAACCTAGAGTTTAAGAATGGATTTACGGCAATTGTCGGGCCCAATGGTTGTGGTAAAAGTAATGTTTCAGATGCCATTCGCTGGGCCATTGGGGAGCAAAGATCAAAAACTCTGCGTAGTACCCGCATAACTGATCTTATTTTTAATGGTAGTGCTAGCCGAAAACCGCTAAATCGTGCTGAAATTTCTATAACACTTTCACATGTCCCTGCTGGAATTCGAATAGCGGGTGTTCCTAATATAGCTCAAGAAGTCAAGGTTACTAGGTGCTATCACCGTTCCGGGGAAAGTGAATTTTATATTAACCAAATTCCCTGCCGCCTGAAAGATATCACAGATTTTCTTCTCGATGCTGGAATTAGCCCCAAGGTTCTGACGATCATTGAGCAAGGCCATATCCAGGACATTATCACTTCAAAACCGGAAGAACGACGCATATTGATCGAGGAAGCTGCGGGAATATTGAAATTCAAAAGCCGTAAAAATGATGCGATAAGAAAACTTGATAGCTCACGACAAAATCTCGAACGCATAGCAGATATTGTGCAGGAATTGCATCGACAGGTTGAGTCCTTGAAGAGGCAGGCTGCAAAAGCAGAGCGGTATAAGAGCTTCAAGACAAAAATCAAAGAATTATCGTTAAAACTTTTTGCGGTAAAAATCCGTCGATATCAAGCGCAATTGGTAACAATTGAAAGTGAGTTAGAAGAGCAAACACAAAAGAAAACCGAATGGGGTGCACGTCATTCCACTTTTGAAAGTCAGATTGCTCAGTTTAGTATCGAAATAGAGAAATCATTAGATTGCTTGAATAAACTTCGCGAAGATATTCACAAGCTAGCCTCACAAATCAGTAACAATGAGCAAACCATTAATTTTAAAAAAGAGCAACAGACTGAAGCTAAAGAAGACATTGGTTCTGCTGCTGTTGAAATCACTTGCATGACTGAAGAGGTTGAGGGCTTGTCACTGCAAATTGCGGATCAACGTCAAAAATTAAGTGAGACTTCTAAGGAAATCAACAATCAAGAAACTGTTTTAGAAAAAACAAAAGAAGAGAGTGAACAAAAGCGTGATGGGTTGCAGGCAATTCAGGATCGAGTTCAGGCAGGCGAAAGAAAAGTTTTTGAGCTATTTAAACAATCAGCTAGATCAAAAAACCAACTCACAGAACTTGAAACAAAATATAAGGGTATTGAGTTGCAAAAGCAAAACCTGTCGGTAGAAAAAGAAGAAACAAAAAAACAAACCCATAGCAACCAATCCCAATTACAAGAGTATGAAGTACAACATCAATCTCGAATTGAGAAGTTTCAACAACTCAAAAAGCAACGAGATCTATTAAAACAACAAGTCACGGAAGAAATGAATCAAGTGCAGGTGGAAACCGATGCCTACAACGAAAAAAAAGAAACGTATTTTAGTAAGTCTTCTTTGCTAGAGTCATTAAAAAAACTACGGACACAATTCGAAGGATTCCATGAAGGTATAAAGTCTCTTATGAGTCAGCAAAATGGTGAAAGGATTTCTGGTATTAGGGAAGTACTTGTTGAAGTCCTTCAAACACCTTCGGAATATGAAACCGCCATAGAAACCGCATTGGGTGATAAGCTCCAAAGTGTAATAGTCAATTCCTACTCCGATTCGATGGAAGCTATTGGTTATTTGAAAAATAATGAGTCAGGGCGAGGGTTGTTTGTTCCCTTAAATCCGAAATCCACTCCAAGTCCCCCCTTATATTTGAATGGCACGAAAGGCGTTATTGGCAAGGCTCTCAATTTCATTAATTGTATTGATGATTACCGGCCTGTCATTGAGCCATTGTTGCGAAATGTGGTGATAGTTGAGGATATGCAAGTTGCCATGCACCTCCACCAGAATCCAGAATTTCATGGAACGGTAGTAACTTTGAATGGAGAAATGATTGAGGCGAACGGATTCATGACAGGGGGATCTACAAAGAG
>NZYH01000071.1 GCA_002697825.1 Nitrospina sp.
ACTTGAGCACCTAATGCTGCGGGGGGTAGGAGATACCAAGTTATCCCTAGCAAACTAAGGATCAGTACAATAAAACAAAAAATATCCCGTAACCGGTTACAACAAGATTTGACCAAAGTAATTTGAGGTCGGTCTCTGAAAAAACATAAAAAAGCAGGGCAACCCCAATAATTAGATAAAAAGTTTTAAATTTATTCATACTTAATGAAATCCTTTTCAGACATGCCAACGACGAGCACTACGGGTGAACTGAAGACACCAATAGACTTGAGCACCTAATGCTGCGGGGGGTAGGAGATACCAAGTTATCCCTAGCAAACTAAGGATCAGTACAATAAAACAAAAATCACTACGAATTACACGAGCACTGAGGACAAATCGATCCATCTTGGTATCATCATCTTTGATAGCTACTTCTTCTTCGGACAGCTGAGTGGAGTGGGGTTTAGTCCTATTTTGATAAAGTTCAATAGCATAGTTTATGGTACCACCAGAACCTGCAGCTATTCCTGACCAAAACCATATCTCTTGCCCTGTTGCAGCGCTGGCTCCCCATCCAAGACAAACAAAAAAAATAGCATGCACTATCCAATCTACAAACGTGTCGTAACGCATTCCAAAAATACTCCGCATATCCTTGATACGGGCTATTTCACCATCGCAATTATCGAGGATATAACAGATAAGAAATAAAAAGGCTCCAATTAGAATTGAGGAATAATCTCCTCTGAGACACATAACACCCGCTGACACACCAAAAATCATCCCCAAGGTAGTGATTTGATTAGGGGTAATGGGTGTCCGCATCAAAACCATTGTCAAGGGGTAAGACAAATGCCTTACAAAAGGTTGAAGGCTTTTGGGAGGCTCTAGTTGCTTTCCTACTTTGGTTTTAAATGTTTGGTCTGGGGTATTAATTTTTACTGCGCCAGAAAATTTTTGAAAGATATGGGTTTTTTAGCAAATTTTGAAAAAACAGATATTCAAACCTTAACTTGGGCACTATACCTAATGCAATAAATTTTATTAAAAATAAATAGTTAGTATCTTGATTTTATTGGGCAACAACCCTTGAAATTGCTACAATTACCGTATGCCTTTGAAATTTGCACTCATAAATATGCCTTTCGGGTTTCATATATATCCTTCAATTCAGTTGGGGACAATTTCGACTTTGTTAAAGTCCAAAGGTTGCGAGGTTAAATGCCATTATTTAAATCTATACTTTGCCCATCAACTGGGTTTGCCAGTTTATAATCAACTTTGTGAAAAAAGATTTCTTGTTGGAGAATGGTTATTCTCACACATTCTGTTTGGAGAAAATCCAAAAAATTTAGACTACCCAAATAATTTTGCACCCCATATTCAAGAAGTTTGCCAATCGATCGAACGACCCTTGGATTATTTGTTGGACGTAAAAACCAAAATGGTTCCCGAATTCCTAGAATGGTGCCGGGATGCTGGAAACTGGGGGGACTTTGATGTAGTCGGGTTTTCATCGACTTTCAATCAAAATATTGCCAGTTTAACCTTGGCAAAAATGATCAAAGAAAAATTTCCACACATAAAAATTCTGTTTGGCGGCTCTAACTTCGAGTCTGAAATGGGCCTAGAGTATTTCCGTGTATCACCTTGGATCGATTATGTAATACCCGGTGAAGCCGAAGATATTTTGCCTAACTTAGTGCACTATCTCGAAAAACGAGGTCCTGTTCCTAAAGGGGTTGTTCATCGATGCGAGGGAGAAGTGCTCTACGAAAAACCCGATGCCATGTTTGGTAATTTTACTGAATATGCAGCACCTGATTATCAAGACTTCTTCGATCAATTAAGGGAAATCGATCCTGAATCTTCCCTTCTAGAAAATCCAGTCATCCTATATGAAACTGCCAGAGGGTGTTGGTGGGGAGAGAAACATCACTGTACCTTTTGCGGTTTGAATGCAAACACTATGAAATTCCGGTCTAAATCGATGGAACAAGTACATGCTGATCTTGCAGAACTTTCCCAAAAGCATGACTCTTTCAGATTTAGGTTAGTCGACAATATTTTAGAAATGAAATACATTGATGGAGTATTTGGCGATCTGGCTGAAAAGAGTTTTGATCTCCAGTTTTTCATTGAAGTAAAAAGTAACCTGACTAAAAAACAAATAAAGACCTTAGCTCATGGCGGTGCAAAAGTTATTCAGCCGGGCATAGAAAGTTTTAGTATTAATCAGTTACAGGAAATGGATAAAGGAGTTCGACCCATTCAGAACATCCTTTGCATGAAATGGTCTATGTATTATGGAATTGAAGTCAATTGGAACATCCTAATCGGTTTTCCTGGAGAAACAGACGAGGACTATAGGCAGCAAATCGATTTAATAAAACTCTTATTTCACTTACCCCCTCCGGAATGTGTCGGCGATTTATGGCTGGAACGGTTCAGTCCCTATTTTATGAGACCGGAAGAATATGGAATAACTATCAAAGCACCGGGTGAAGCTTATCCTTATGTTTATGACGACCCTGAAATCGATCATTTCAAAATAGCCTACGATTTTGAATTTGAATCATCTGTCCAAATCGATCCTAAATTGAAACAAGAACTTTATGATATAGCTGCAGAATGGAAAAAACGCCATCAATCGGAGCAACTACCTTTCCTACTGTTTACCAAATCCATGGACTTTGTTAAGGTTTACGATGATAGATCGTTGCAATCCACTCAAGTCCGATTAGAAGGAGCTGCAGCAAAGATATTCTTATATTGCAACGAAGCGTCTAAGACATTAAACCAATTCAAAGAACATTTGAAAAAAGAAAATATTTCGGAAGCCGCCGAAGACGCGATTAAATTATTAGAAGAAAAGGGACTCATCTATTGTGAACGAGGAAAATATTTAAATCTAGCCCTTCCCCACAATCCAAACCTATAAATAAAAACATGACTGCATCAGGATCAAAAGGCGAGCACGAACTGCAAAAAAAGCATAACACCATAAAAAGTGCAAGTTCGTTTTATAATTCCCAAGTCTTAGATTATTTAAATACTGAAATGCAGAAATTCATTTCAGAACAGGAAATGGTATTTCTTGCGACCTCCGATTCACAAGGCCAATGCGACGCCTCTTTTCGGGCAGGACCAAAAAGTTTTATTAAAATATTGGACAATCACACCCTGATATTCCCAGAATTCAAGGGAAACGGTGTTATGGCAAGTTTGGGTAATATATATGAAAATCCACAAATTGGGTTAATGTTTATCGATTTTTTTAGCTCTTCTATCGGACTCCATGTAAATGGAAAAGCAGAAATAATTACAGAAAAAGAAGCAAGCAAGCTTGTCAATCCGATTGACAAGGCCAAAGCAGAAAAAGACGGGCAACATAAAACAAAATTATGGATAAAAGTAAAAATTGAAGAAGCCTATATCCATTGCTCCAAGCATATCCCTAAACTAAAAAAACAAGATAAAATTATCCACTGGGGAACTGACGACGAAAATTTAAAAGGTGGTGATTTTTTTAAAACTAAGGGATGTGATTCATGATCTCACAATTGTGACCTCATGAAAAAAGTAACACCGGCTAGTTCAAGTATCTATTTCTTCTCGGTATTTGATCGCTCATATTAAATCCATTCAAATTCAAAAATTAATGAATATCGATTTAAAAAATAAAATTGTGCCTGTGACGCTACTATCTGGCTTTCTGGGTTCTGGCAAAACAACACTATTAAACTATATCTTAAAGCAAAATCATGGCAAGCGTATAGCCGTTATCGAAAACGAGTTCGGAGAAATAGGTGTCGACTCTGAATTTGTAGTTGGTGCTGATGAAGACATTTTTGAAATGAACAATGGATGTATATGCTGCTCCATCCGCGGGGATTTGATTGAAACCTTAAATAGGCTGCTAGAAAAACAACAAGCGTTCGATTCAATAATTATTGAAAGTACCGGGTTAGCTAGTTCCGGGCCGCTCGCTCAGGCTTTTCTCGTTGAAGATGATATTTCTAAATCATTGATGCTGGATGGTATCATAACCCTCGTAGACTCAAAACATATTTGGAACAACCTCAATGAACAGGAAGTCACCTGGGAACAAATTGCATTTGCTAATGTTATTTTGCTCAACAAGGCAGATTTAGTTTCAAAAAATGAGATTATAGACCTTGAAAAAAAGGTTCGACAGATCAACCCCACGGCCATAATCTTTCACACCTCCCATGCGGAAATAGAATTAGATCAAATACTTAATATTGGGGGTTTCAACTTAAAAAATGTTCTGGATGAAAATACCTTCATGCCCCATAATCATCAGCCTGAACAAGGGGTTTCATCGGTATCCTTAAACTTTCCGGGATTTGTTGACCCAAGCAGATTGAAACACTGGCTGCAAATGCTTTTTTTAACTGAAGGGATGAATATTTTTCGAGGAAAAGGAATTCTTAATGTTAAAAATTCTTCCAATCGCTATATATTTCAATCTGTTTATATGATGTTTGAAGGACGTTTTGATAGAGCTTGGGGTAACGACACGCCCGAAAACAAAGTAGTCTTTATAGGACAGGATCTGGATGGGCCAAGACTCGAAAAAAGTCTTAAAAGTTCTATGCAATAATGGGAAAATAAAAATAGAAAAANAAGCAAATGAAAATTNAAATAACGTTCAGGAGCAGTTTGCTTCAAATCGAGTCACTTCATCATTGCCAACTTCATAATTAATCTCTATGGGCCTACAACATATTTCGCAATCTTCAATATATTTCTGGGTGGACACAGATAAGTCCACCAACATAGAAATTCTCTGTGCACAATAAGGACAATTAAAAAATTGTTCATATTGATCCAAGCTTGTTTTCCTCCTAAATTAGGAACCCTTTTTTATGCCCCACGATTTAAATATTGTTTTAGTTGANCCAGAAATTCCAATGAATACGGGTACCATTGGCAGACTTTGTCTGGCCACAGATGCTACCCTGCATCTAGTAGAGCCCTTTGGCTTCGAAATAAATGATTCGAAGCTAAAACGCGCAGGANTGGATTATTGGCAGTTTGTAAAAGTGAAAATTTACCCCAATCTAGATAATTTTTTCGAAAAAACAACCCCTAACGCTCCTAAAGTTTTTTTTTCTACCAAAGGAAAGCGTGATTTTTTCGACCACTCCTTTCAAAAAAAATCATATTTATTTTTTGGAAGCGAAACGCGGGGTCTGCCCAAAAGCCTGATCCAATCNAACCAAGCGCTTACCTATAGAATTCCACAATACGANGATCGGGTTCGTTCTATAAATATTGCAAATGCCGTGGGTATTGCAATGTATGAAGCCATTCGCCAGTTAGGTTATAAATAAATTAAAAAAATTTATGTTCTACTGCTCTGTTTTCATGTCTTCAGGTTTGAATCCAAATTTTTTATAGAATTCTTTTAGNAATTTTCGAGATTCCATNTTGTTTACNGAATCATTCTTTTCCCCAAAAAGGTTNCCNGCTTTTANNATATGCACAATCGCTTTTTCACCCTGATTCAAACTTTCGTACAAAATTCCTAGGTTAAAGTGAGCTTCAGCTGAATTGGGGTTAATTTTTATAGTTTTTTCAAACTCATGTACGGCTTCTTTAATATTCCCCGCTTTATTGTAGGCTGCCCCAAGATTAAAATGGGTAGCAGGATCATCAGGTGCTATGCTTAATTCTGCTTTTCTTTGTTTAATCTCTTTACTTTCAAAAAAAAACATCCTTTACAAACCTGAATCGCCTAGCTCATCCTCTTCAAATAATTCCATAAGGGTTTCTCTGGAATCACTTTGGAATTGTTGCTGTTCGGTTCTATCAATATAGTTATTGACTTGCTTTAATTGATCCCTNGNAATATTNCATAAAACTAATTTTTCCATGACTGNTTCTTTACCAAAATATTCTAAAAGGCGCCCAATGGAATGGTGTAAAAATGGAGTNAGAATCAACTCAACTCCTTCAAAATCAACTTTTACTGATCTTCCTTCTTTAATTTCAGGATAAACCTGTTTGAAAAAAATCTGCCCGTCATCTATGGAAGCACATTTAGCACTAATAAAACTAACCAAGTTTATATTCATTATTTAATTACTTCATGAGTTTAAAATTTTCNCTCTATAATACCCTGCTAAATACCATTAACTTCTAAATTATTAAAGGTTTTAATTTTTACCTTAAATTCTGCTCAATTTCACCAATAAGTTGCTATAATTAGGNAATATAACCAATCCAAGCCCATAATGCCAAATTGCTTGAAAAATTTATGGTCACAATTGAATACCTCCCCTTTTGCATGAACTCTTGCCCGTTCAACAACCTTAAACCTATTTTTATTAAGTTTTGAAACAAGAATCCGTCCCAATTACTTATTCTAATTCACATTCGACAAAGGCTATCCTTGTTGGAGTCAGCCTTTTAGGCAATTCACACCCTATTTCATTGGACGAACTAGCGGGTCTTGCTGTAACAGCCGAATACAAACCCGTCGCAGAACTAACCCAGAGATTGACTCAAATAAATCCTAAAACTTTTCTAGGAAGTGGAAAAGTAGAAGAACTTAAGCAGGCAGTTTCTCATCATTCNCCTGAAGTCGTCGTCTTTGACGAAGAATTATCCCCTCGACAAAATCGCGAATTGGAAAAAATTTTGAAATGCCGTGTTATTGACCGGCCCTGGTTGATACTTGAAATATTTAGCGACCATGCCCGTACACGGGAGGCAAAAACCCAAGTTGAATTAGCTCGCTTAAAATATGCACTTCCACGGCTAACTAAAATGTGGGGGCACCTATCTCGACAAAGGGGTGGCATAGGAATGAAAGATGTAGGTGAAACCCAAATTCAACTCGATCAAAGAATGATCCGAAACCAAATTCACAAACTTGAAAAAAAACTCAAACAAATTGATCTAGAAAAAAAGACACAAAGAAAAAGTCGCCAAGGAGTTTTCAAAGTCGCTTTAGTGGGTTATACCAATGTCGGGAAATCCAGTTTAATGAACAAACTAACTGGAGCAGATACATTGGTAGAAAATAGGTTATTTGCGACTCTCGATTCTACCGTTAGAAAAATAAAAAAGAACTTCCCATACCCTGTTTTACTTTCAGATACAGTTGGTCTGATAAATAAATTACCCCATGATTTAGTCGCATCCTTTAAAAGCACATTGGATGAAGTGCGGAACGCAGATTTGTTGATCCATGTAGTAGATATCAGCCACCATGAATACAAAAATCAAATGCAAATTACCAATAACCTTTTAATAGAAATGAAAATGGACGAAATAGATGTGATTNTTGTATTCAATAAAACGGATTCGATTGAGGATATTGAAGAATTAGATAAGGCAATTCAAAATTATCCTTCGTCCATTGGTATCTCTTGCAAAAAAAATGAAGGTATCGATACGCTGAGACAACAAATCGTCAACCGCTATGAGAAAAATTTATCACCTCATCAATTAAGTATTCAACACTCTCAAGCTGGCTTGATCTCTCAAATTAGAAAATTTGCTTTAATCGTTAATGAGGCTTATGAAGAAGACCNTATNTGCCTAAGCCTCAGACTGCCTCCTGGNGGAAAAANTAAATTAGAAAATCTATTTTCTTCGAGATGATATTATAGAGTGATAAGGTTAGCGAGCTTTGCTACAAGCTTCTTTTTTCCATGCGGGCCTTTAAAAAAAATCTCTAACTTCANGTCTTCCTCCTCGCCGGCTCTATTAATNACAATGCCTGATCCAAATTTAGGGTGTAAGACTTTAGTTCCAATGGCAAATTCCGTCGTAGATTCTGTTTTGACCAAAAAAGATGTATTAGAACTATGCGAAAACTTCGGAGAGGTACCCGTTTGATAGTCCTGAACACCTGCCTCTCTTGCCATTACCTCATCGGGAATGGAATTTAAGAAATCCGAAGGAAGATAATTGAAGGTATTTCCGTAAACTCTTCGACGTCGTGCGTGAGATACGAATAATCTTTTTTTAGCTCGGGTAAANCCAACATAGCAAAGTCTTCGTTCCTCTTCATATTCAGGAGGATTTGACATGGAACTAGCATGCGGTAAAAGNCCGTTTTCCATACCCACCAAAAATACTGCTGAAAATTCCAGTCCTTTGCAAGAATGTAAAGTCATAAGTGGAAGAACTCCTCTCTCATCATTGAGGTTGTCAAGGTCTGCAACTAGGGCAGTAGAATCTAAGAAATCACGCAACGAACCATCTTCGTTTTCTACNAGCTGCTCGACNGCCGAGTAAAGNTCATTCAAGTTTTCCATTCTTCCTTTACTCTCTCGCGTGTCCTCTTTGTTTAACATGGTTGCATATCCCGATTTTTCGATGACCTCTGTTAGTAACTCTAAAGGATTGGATTGTCGAAAAACTATATCCAGATGGTCGAGCATACCGATAAACTTTAAAATTCTCCCAGATGCAGCAGGTGTGACAAATTTTTCCTGNCCTNCCCTTCGCAAACCTTCTAGCAAAGAAATTCCNTTCTCTTTACAATAAATCTCCACTTTTTCTAAAGATGTTTTACCTATTCCTCTTGCTGGGACATTAATAATCCGTTTTAATGATATCGAATCATCGGGGTTTAAAAGNACCCGCATATAAGCAAGTACATCTTTTATCTCTTTTCTTTCATAAAAACGGAGCCCCCCAATAACCTGATAAGGGATTTCAGCTCTTCTTAGAACATCCTCAATAACTCGCGATTGAGCATTGGTTCGATATAAAATTGCAATTTCATTAAAAGAATAACCTGCTTCCTCAGACAGATTTATAATGCGGTCACAAACAAATTCTGCCTCACGTGTTTCATCTTCTGCCTTAAAACAGATTACTGGATTTCCTTTTTCATTTTGTGTCCATAATGTCTTTTCATTACGNTTCTGGTTTTCCTTAACCACGCTGCTTGCTGCATCCAGAATACTTTGAGTTGACCTGTAATTTTCTTCTAACTTGATTACTGTGGTACCCGGATAATCTTTTTCGAATTTGAGAATATTCTCTATATTTGCACCTCTCCATCTATAAATACTTTGATCGTCATCTCCAACCACACAAATATTGTTAGTANNCCTTGAAAGCAACCTAACTAACTCATATTGAACTGCNTTAGTATCTTGGAACTCGTCAACCAAAATATGTTNAAATTTTTTATCGTAATATTCACGTAAAGAAGGAANCNNTTGGAATAATTTGGCAGTGAAGAATAACAAGTCGTCAAAATCTAAAGCATTATTAGACTTCAAAGCAGCCTGGTAAGCGGGATAAAGTTCCGCCGCTTTCATCTGGTTTCCATATGACATNNTATCCAGGTCTATCTGTTCTGGAGTNACAAAATCATTCTTGAACCCACTGATGTGGTTCAAAATAGATTTAGGTGGAAATGCATCGGTNCTTACTTGCGCTGTTTTCATACANTGCTTAANTAAAATCAACTGATCCTGAGAGTCAAAAACNGCAAAGTCATTCGAAAAACCCAGCTCTAAAATATGTTTTCTCAACATTCTTAANCAAAATGAATGAAAGGTACTCACCCACGGAGANGNTCCNCTAAGGTCAAGCATACNNCTAATGCGTTCTTTCATTTCACCCGCTGCCTTATTGGTAAAGGTGATGGCTAAAACGCTTTCAGGATTGACACTACGTTCACGAATAAGATGGGCAATTCGATAAGTTATTACGCGTGTTTTTCCAGATCAAGCTCCAGCCACAACCATCATTGGCCCCTCGCTATGACATACGGCCTGATACTGCTGCGAATTTAATGACTCCAGGTTCATAATATTTTCAGGAAGGAAATGGGTTACATTTTCTTAAATTAATGCTTCCCAAGTTATTGAAGCCAACGCCTCAATATATGTAGCAGAATAATTTAAAGATTCTGTACGATAAAGTTTTAACTTTTTCGCTTCTGCATATTTTTTAAATTCTATATCTATGTCAAAAAGAATTTCTACATGATCGCAAACAAAACCTACCGGTACTATCAATACGTTTTTGGAACCTAACCGGGAGATCTTGTCTAACACTGATTCAACAGTGGGTCCCAACCAAGGAACGGGTATCATGCCCTGACTTTGGTAAGCTTGATACCAATGATTCGGTTTTACATTATCGACTAATAGCTCTACGGTTTTATTAAATTCTTCTCCATATGGATCGCCAAGTTTAATAGACTCTGAAGGAATACTGTGGGCTGTAAAAATCGTGTAGATGGATTCTGGTTTTTCTGATTCCAGTTTTTTGAGAGCGTCTCGATACTTTTCTGCGAATACATCAATCAATAAAGGGTGATTGGCCCAACTAGCAATATAATGAACATTAATATTTTCACCTCCACAATTTTGTAATGCCTTCTTAAAAGCCTCGAAATAAAGCTTGGTACTCCATGTACTAAATTGAGGCGCAAGGCAAATAGCAATTACTTTTTCGACCCCATCCTCTTTCATCCGTTTTACT
>NZYH01000072.1 GCA_002697825.1 Nitrospina sp.
TTTACATGTCGACCACTGCCGTCTCTGAAAAATTCAAAGTAAAAGATATCTCTTTGGCTGATTGGGGACGAAAAGAAATTATCCTGGCCCAAAATGAAATGCCAGGACTCATGGCATTACGAGAAAAATATGGGAAACAAAAACCTTTAAAAGGTGCTCGTATAGCTGGTTCTCTTCATATGACAATTCAAACTGCCGTTCTAATCGAAACTCTTATTGAACTTGGAGCTGAGGTTCGTTGGGCATCCTGTAATATATTTTCAACACAAGATCACGCAGCAGCCGCAATTGCCAAAGCAGGAATCCCAGTATTTGCATGGAAAGAGGAAACAGAGGAAGAGTATTGGTGGTGCACCGGTCAAACATTATTATTCGATAACGATCAGGGACCCAATATGATTCTTGATGATGGTGGAGACCTAACTGGCTATATTCATGATAAACACCCCGAATTACTTCCAGAAATCAAAGGGATTACTGAAGAAACAACGACAGGCGTTCACAATCTTTATAAAATGATTGAAAAAAATACCCTCCAAGTTCCCGCAATGAATGTAAATGATTCCGTTACAAAATCCAAATTTGATAATTTATACGGTTGCCGGGAATCCCTTGCAGATGGAATCAAGAGAGCGACAGATATCATGATTTCCGGAAAGGTGGTAATAGTCGCCGGATTTGGTGATGTTGGAAAAGGTTGCGCGGACTCAATGCGTGGTCTCGGTGCTCGAGTTATTGTTACTGAAATCGATCCTATTTGTGCTTTGCAAGCTGCCATGGAAGGCTACGAAGTCACCACGATGGAAAATGCAGTGAAAGAAGGTGATATATTTGTGACCACTACGGGATGTAGAGATATCATTTGTATTGAACATATGGAAAAAATGAAAAACGATGCCATTGTTTGTAATATTGGTCACTTCGACATTGAAATTCAGGTAGAAGCTTTGAATAATTTTCCGGGTATCATTAAGGATATTATCAAGCCGCAAGTTGATAAATACTCCTTCCCTGATGGACACAGTATAATTTTGTTGGCCGAGGGACGTCTTGTAAACCTGGGTTGCGCAACCGGACATCCATCATTCGTAATGTCCAACTCATTTACAAATCAGGTATTAGCTCAAATCGAATTGTATAATAAACATTACAAAGTGGGAGTTTACACCTTGCCAAAGATTCTGGATGAAGAAGTCGCCCGTCTGCATCTTAAAAAACTGGGTGTAAAATTAACAGCCCTAACTGATAAACAGGTGGCCTACCTGAATATACCCAAAGAAGGCCCTTACAAACCTGAACATTACCGGTATTGATCTGTAATAAAAGCCGACTTCCCATGAGGGGGGGTAGGCTTTTATCATTTATAAGCTAATAGCTTTAAATTGGGTTTTTCTGAAGAAATGTGTTCATCCAGGGAAGAATCCGTTCATAAGCATCTTCCACCACATAATGCCCTGCATCTGAAACACGATGAACTTCTGCATTTGGATAAACTTCCTGCCATTTTTTTAAAAAATGATGATTGAATACGAAATCCTTAGCTCCCCATATAATCATTATTGGTAGTGAAGCAAACTGGTCAAGGTTTTCTTCAATTTCCCTTACTAATGAATAACTAGGCTCATCTGGACTCATGGGAATATCCTGAACAAAACGCAGGTTGGCAATGCGATTTGAATAGTTGCTATATGGGGCAAGATATCCTGCTCTAACCTCATTCGTCATACGCTCTCTATTTTTACACGCCATATTAGTAGCTGCTAAAGCAAATGCATTAAAACCACGAATGGCTAAAGCCCCAAACCCTGGCAACCTACACAACCTGAGACGTATCGGAATTTTTTTAGACAAGAATGCAGCTGTATTGAACAGGACCAGTCTTTTTACCTTTTGTGGATACCTAACAGCAAAACCCATTCCTATCGCCCCACCCCAATCATGAACTACTAAAGTTATATCCTTTAATGAGAGTTCGCTTACCAGGGCAACTAGGTTATCAATATGCTGTGAAAGCGTATAAGGATAATTCTGTGGTTTATCTGATTTTCCCATACCCATATGATCGGGGACAACACATCGGTACGATTTTTTCAAGCCTAGGATTAGATTCCGATAATAAAAAGACCAGGTAGGATTTCCATGCAACATAAGCAAAGTTTCCCCTTGCCCTTCATCTAAATAATGGTATCGATAAGAATCCAAATCTAAGGATTGAGATTTAAAAGGATATAAACTACTATCGATCACCACTCAACACCTAACATTAGACAGTTTAGGCCGCTTCCAATACCTAATAAAGCAGCTTTATCATCTTTCTTCAAGAGTCCTTTTTCAACTCCCATGGCAAAAGTGACAGGTAAAGAGGCAGAGCCCGTATTACCTAGAAACTCGAGAGTAGAAAAGTCTTTTTGAATATCCAGGCCAACATTTTCATACATTAACTTTCGATGCCCTTTTCCCACTTGATGACAAAATACACGATTTACTTCTTTGTTTTTCCATCCCAATATTTCGCGTGTACGAATCCATGTTCTACCAGCGAGCCGACAACCTTCCTGCATAAGTTGTTCTGAATCTGTTTCCATCAAGGGAGACCAATCTGTATTTACTCCGGAATCATTGTTTCCACGACATAAGTGATTGAAACGAGTCTCAGCAATAGAAATTCCGCCTAACAGACGATGTTTATTTTGGGATATATTTTTATGAACCAAAACAATTCCTGCAGCGGCAGACCCTATTGTTAAGGAAGCAAACGAAGCTTTTATTGTATTTCGATTAATATCAGGACAGGATAGTAGAGTTTCAATAGTATTATTAACCAGAGGACCTCCGTTTTCACCAGATACAACTAGGCCGGCCATTATCTGACCCCGTTCGATCATATTCGCAATGATGCACATGCTATTTAGCACACCCAAGCATGCATTAGAAACATCGAACACAAAAGATTCTTCAGGAAGGCCTAGATTATGATGAACCACAGAAGCGGTGGAGGGCTCCAAAAAGTCCCTGCAAACTGAAGCAGAAATTAGACAACCAATTTCTTTTACTTCTACTCCCGAATTTTCAATAGCTTTTTTGCCTGCAATAGAGGCTACCTCACTTGGAAAAACTCCCTTATCCCAAAATCTACGTTCTTGAATACCACTCATTAATTCTAATCGACCTTGAGGAAGCTTAAGTTTATCGTAAATGGGTGTAAGCCGGTTTTCAAGATCTGCTGAGGAAATTCGATTATCGGGCAAATGATAACCCAGCCCCTCAATACAAACATTTTCAAAATGCATCTTAATTCTTGTCCTTTATGTTTTCCTTCTCTTTTAGGTCAATGAACTGCATCTCATAATATTTCTGATACAAACCACTACTAGCCATTAGTGATTCATGAGTACCCGATTCGACGATTTTCCCATCCTCCATAACCAGAATACGGTTTGCATGTTTTATAGTAGAAAGCCTATGCGCAATAACAAATGAGGTGCGATGTTCCATAAGATTATGCAACGCGTCTTGAACTAATTTTTCTGATTCAGAGTCCAGGGCCGATGTCGCCTCATCTAATATTAAGATAGGAGCATTTCTTAATATTGCACGGGCAATAGCAATTCTTTGTTTTTGTCCACCGGATAATTTGACTCCTCTTTCTCCAATAATTGTTTCATAACCATCATCAATAGTTGCAACAAAGTAATCAACATGAGCGGCTTTCGCGGCCCCCATAATTTCTTTATTTGTAGATTCTTCTAGTTTTCCAAAAGCAATATTATTTAAAATAGTATCATTAAATAAAAATGTCTCCTGCGTAACAAGTCCTAGATGACTTCTTAATGAAGAAAGCTTAAAATTCTTTATGTCTTCTCCATCAATCAATATTTGCCCCGAAGTTACATCAAAAAATCTAAAAAGCAAATCTACAAGAGTGGTTTTACCAGCTCCACTCATACCCACAATAGCTATAATTTCTGACTTATTCACGGTCAAGTTAATTTTATCTAATACCATTTTTTTTCTCGAAGGATAACGAAAGCAGACATCTTTAAATTCAATTTTACCTTTAAAGTCTCTTAATTCGTTTTTACCCTCGAGCACCTTTTCTTCTGGTAAATCTAAAATTTCAAAAACACGTTCAGCTCCTGCCAATGAAGTCTGAACACTTGCAAAAATTTTAAAAAGAATTCGAATCGGCGTATACATCATAAACAAAGCTACAATGAAGGCCAGAAAAGCTCCCTGGCTAATTTCCCCATTCAAAACCTGGGATCCACCATACCAAAGGATAAATGCAGAGCTTGCTACTCCTAGTACTTCAAGGAAAGGAGATGTCATTTCAACATATTTGACATTCTTTTTCATGACTTTAAGGTAATCATCATTATAGTTTTTAAATTTACTCAGTTCACGCGGTTCCAAGCCAAACGCCCTGACAATTTTTATCCCAGAAAAAGATTCTAAAATTGTCGCATTTATATTACCCAGTATTTCTTGTCCTTTATGACTAAATTTTTTGAGCTTTCTCCCAATATTTGATACAGGAAAAATCATTACCGGAAAAACAATTAGTGCCATGAGTGCCCAATCCCATTTCAAATAAAATACCCAGGCCATAAGACCAACCAACGTGACACTGTTTTGGAGAAATTCTTTTAATAAACGAGTTACTGTTGACTGCATAATAGCTACATCATTATTAATTCTGGAAATGAGTTTACCTGTTTCATTGTCTTCAAAAAAACCGAAAGGTAAACGATGAATATGTAAAAATAATTTTTCTCTGAATTGCACAACTAATTCCCAAGAAATACCAAACATAATCAAATTTTGAGCGTACATTAATATCGCTTTTAATACATACAAAACAACTAATGCCAAAGGAATAACCTTTAACATGAAGTAATCTTTTTCGGTAAAAATACTATCGAAAGTCTTTTGGATAATAGGAACAGGAGAGGTCGCAATAACCCCGACAACAACTGAGAAGAAAATGGCAAGGTACATCCTAGCCATATATGGTTTTACATAAAAGAAAAGCCTTTTATATAACTGGAAGGACATATAGAAAATCCAATACTACAGAGAGGGAAACCGTTTACTAAAAGAAAAGCCCCCGACATTAAATAAAATTTAATGTACAGGGGCTTATTTTTTATCTAAAGGAATGGTCAATTATGCTTTTACTTCCTTTTTAGGGAGAAAGTCTTCAAGAGTCGCACCATTTTTTATAGCATCCTCCATCATTTTAACGGACTCTTTGATCCCTGTTTCGCAAACTTCTAAAGAAATATCTTTTATATGATTTTGTGAGCACCAGGCCATGACCCGGTTCTGGGTATTGTCCCTCATGAAACCCTGGGGAACCTTTTCAAGACGTTCTAAAGCTTCCGGCGACCAATTGAAGTCCTCTGCATCAAGCGCTTCACCAATTTTACTAATGTCCCCGGGAATACCTTCGCTGTCTCCATTCCCATTACCATTCCCATCCTTCACGATCTTTTCATTTAAGATTTTATCAAGGAAGGCAGCAGTCACTTTATTTACTTTTTGAACACGAGCATTTTTTTCAACACGCGCGTGCGCTTTTCTCCTTAAATGACCTTGAGGGAAACTATTGAGACGATCCAATGCTTCCTGGGTCCAGGATACTTGCACACCATCAGGCAGAGTCGTGAATGTAGTGGAGTTTTGAGCTTCTGCTTCAGTTGCCTCGAACTCCTCCTTATTAACAGGAAGTAAGCGCTCTGCTCCCGCATTACAAACTGTACATTTAACAACATCACCCTTATAAAAAGTATTACAACTGGTACATTTCAAGGTAATCTCTTCGGGAGGCTTTCCTGCATGGGCTTCGGCCATTTCTTCTTTTAACATACCCAAGCCTTCTGGGTTATTGGGATCCATTCCTTCATTCCTCATTTTTTCACCGATCGCAGACATTGCCTGCATAGCACCTGCAGGTAAAATTTCTTGCACTGCTTCTGTAATTACACTAGAAGTTATCATGCTGTGCCCCCGCTCTAGTGAGTAACGCAGTATAGCTGAGGTAGCCATCGGCCTAACAAATCCAGGAATTTTCTTGAGTCGTTCTTTAGCTTCTGCAGTCCACTCAATACTCTCTTCTGCCTGCAGATCTATCGGCGGCTTAAAAACTTTACTAGAAAGAAGAACATTACACGGAACCAAACGCAGGAGATTCTCTGCATTCCCTCCAATATCCATATCCGGTGCACTGTGTACCCCAATACGGCCTAAGATCAGCAAGTAAGGATTTTCTTCACGTGCGTATTGCAGAACTTTCTCAAACACCTTTCCATCTAAAAGGCGAATGGTGCACTCTATTTCTTCTTCTTCACAGACTTTACGGGAAATTTCTAAATGTGCCTGGTATATCTTAGCCAATCCTTTATCGATGATATCTTCGTGAAGTTTTTCCTGTTGCTCAAACTTGAAAACCTTAGAGGCTTCTCGAGAGAGGACACCCGTAAGACTATTGAACATGGCATAGTGGAAATAAGGATCAAAAGTTGAAATGATTTCCAGTGGACGATTTAATTTCTTGGCCATTTCGATTCCTGTCATCAAACCACCGAAGGAATGCCCACTTCCATCAACCGCAACTACTATCTTACCACTGGAGGGAACGTCATCGTGAATTTCAGGACAGTGCTTGACTATTAGCATGTCTTTTTGCGATCGTCTGATCACACGCTCCGCTACTGTACCTATCAAGCTATCCTTAATAGCTCCCAGTCCCAAAGCGCCCATCACAACTAAATCATATGGCGACTCTTTGATGTCTCGAACCAACTCAGTCCAGTTACGTCCTTCCAAAGATTTACCTACGAAAGGTATATTTTTTTCTTCGCATTTGGCTTTTGGAACATCAAGATACGAATCACTTATTACTTCCATTCCTTTAGTAATCAACTGGTCATGGATATTTCTTTGTTTTTCGAGTTCCTCTTCATCCTGATATTCTTCAGGAAGACCACTCTCCATTTGGCGGAAGCGAACATCATGCATTTTTGCCGCATAAACATGACTAGCGCTAATGATGGCATCTGAATTTTCAGCCAACTCCAAAGCTAGATCTACACAAGCGTTGGAGTAATCAGAATTGTCTACAGGTATATATATGTTTTTAAACATTGGGTGGTTCACTCCCTTCCAGTATCCTGGGAAACAAAAGTTATGAAAAGTAGGCGTCTAGATTAATAAACAAACAAGAATTTTTATATATATATTCTATTAATTTAAAGCAGAATGTAACTTACTTGTTGAACTTTGTACAGCGTTGGAAATTTTAGCAAATTTTTCCTTTCTGTCAATAATAAACGGTTCTAGATAATATTGTAATAATGGGCTTTTCTGTGGTTTTAAAGTACATGAATTCTTATAATACATACATGGTCAAATTGATAAAGAAAAGCCTTTAAACCTTTTTCAATGCGGGTTGGATAAGTATTTTTTAATTAAACTTATTTATTAAATACTTGTATTTAAATATATATATTTAAATAGTATTATTTATTTTGCTTATTTTAAAAACTTGTCTTTGCCTGACGGATGGTTTTTCGATACAATGCAGCCCAAGGTAAGTTATGACCTGTATTTCCTTTCCGAAAGATAGAAACTGCAACCTAAAAAAACCCAATATAGATCGAAGCACCTGTTCGAGTTGCATTAAGGAGAATTGATGTTATTTAACAGCCAGGATGAAATTAATCAAAACTTGCAAGGCATCGCCAGCAGGGATAATGGCGATTTAGTGATAGAAAACGCAGATAACCTGCGTGGAGATATTCTGGATCGTTTAGTGCTTAATGCCGCAATCAACCCTTCAGCAGAAGTAAAGGGTTTAAGTCGTTATATTCTTAAATCGGCTGCACTTGAAATGGGAATTGTCACTTCTTCAATTCAAGGTCTTTATGAAGCAAGAGGAAGAGGCGAAGTCATGGGTTTTACCGTACCCGCCTTAAATATACGCGGACTGCCCTACGAACTGTGTCGCGCTATATTTCGTACCGCTATTAAAACCAATGCTGGAGCATTCATCTTTGAACTGGCAAAGTCAGAAATGGGATATACCTTTCAAAAACCTCAAGAACTTTCCGCGGTTATTTTAGGTGCGGCAATTAAGGAAGGATATAAGGGGCCTGTTTTTATACAGGGAGACCACTTTCAAGTTAATGCAAAAAATTATGCCAAAGACAAAGATAAAGAAATTACAGGACTCAAAAACCTGATAAAAGACGGTATCGCGGGGGGATTTTATAATATAGATATAGATACATCTACGCTGGTAGACTTGAGCCATGCAACAGTTGTTGAACAACAAAGGGCTAATTTTGAAGTAGGTGTTGAACTTACCAAATACGTACGAGGATTCGAGCCAGATGGTATTACCATTTCAGTTGGAGGAGAAATCGGTGAGGTCGGTAAAGAAAATAGCAATGAACAAGAATTACGTGCCTACCTCGATAACTTCAACGAGTTATTGGAGAAAGAAAAAACAGGCTCAGTAGGTATCAGCAAGATATCCATTCAAACTGGGACATCACATGGCGGAGTACCCTTGCCAGATGGAACTGTGGCAGATGTGAATTTAGATTTTAATACGCTTGAAAAACTCTCCCGAGTTTCGCGCGAAAGCTATGGTTTAGCTGGCGCTGTGCAGCATGGCGCCTCCACCCTACCCCAAGATCTGTTTCACAAATTCCCAGAGTTAGAAACAGCAGAAATTCACCTCGCTACCGATTTTCAGAATATGACTTACGGTAGCGAACTATTTCCAAGTGATTTCAAAGAAGAGATATATACCCATCTCCGAAAAAAATTCGCGGCGGAAAAAAAAGAGGGGCAAACTGATGAACAGTTTATTTATAAAACCCGGAAGAAAGGCTTCGGAGAATTTAAATCAAAGTTCTGGAATCTATCAAAAGAAATTCGTGAAGGAATCAGCAAAGAACTGGAAAGTAAAACCGATTTTCTTTTCGAACAACTGGCAGTAAAAAATACCCGTGCCGATGTGGTAAAAACCGTCGAGCAAACGCCAATTTATCCAAACTTAGAATCTGAAGTCAAAGCCTGCTTATAAGAAAACACGGGTCTCATTCCTGAATAAATAAATTTTGATAAATATTTTTACACACTATAAAGGGTTGGGCCTGTAATCGAAATCATACATAGGGTTATTTTTTCTTCTAATCGTTTTACTTGAAGATCTATCATTATCCATTCCCTGGAATTTTGATAGATAATCCAAGATTATTTTTTTATCCCTTTTATTCAATTTACCCATGCCCCGCTCTTTTTGCATTAATGCTATCGTTACCTCCCAAGCTTCTCTGCTCATATGGTTTTGAAGAATAATGTCTGCAGAATGACAGGCAGTGCAACTCTCTAGCACAAGCATGATTCCCTCACCCGTTGGGAGACCCTGATAATTAGTTTCTTCTTGAGCTACAACGGTTGTTGTCACAAGCATTAATATCGCCAAGAAGGTTATAAAAATTCTTAATTTCAACTTCGTTCTTGATTCAAACATTATCAGCTAACGGTAACCGCGATTCGGTGCATTGCGTTATTTATATATCCTGAGGGGTTCCATCCCGGAACAACCATAGGTTGCATGATTCCCTTATTATCTTTAGCTCTTACCCATACCTCATAATACCCTTTACTGGGAAATTTAATATTTGCATTCCAATTTTGCCAAGCATAGGGGTTCACGGGTTGTTTCAGATTTGCTTGTTGCCAAGTTTGCCCAAAATCTATAGATACATGAACCATCTGAACAAATCGATCACCCGCCCATGCATGACCTCTAATTTTGAGCTTTTTACCCTGTTTGATATTTATTCCTGTTTGTGGATTGGTAATTAAAGATTTTACGGGCATTGATTCGATGATAGCCATATCTTCTAAAGGAACCAATGTTCCAGGTTTAACCGGATATTTAGGTACCCTATAGCGATCCATTTTCATGCCATCATGAATGCGATCTCGAATCACAATTTTTTTCAACCATTTTGGAGAAGTTGAACCTGGCCAACCAGGGCTTACAATTCTTAATGGGAAACCGTGTAAAACTGGAAGGGGTTTCCCATTCATTTCCCAGGCAATCAAGGTGTAGTCATCTAAAGCTTTAGAAATCGGGGTTCCTCGAGAAATAGATGCTATATCGGGATTTTTGGAAAGATGAAGATCAGCACCGTAATAGCCAGTATAAATAACGGAATCCTTAAGTTGTGCGGCTTTTAAAACGTCACCCAATCTGACCCCCTTGTATTTAGAACAGGCCACCGCTCCAAACTTCCATTGATTGCCTTTTGCCCGGGGGTAATAGCCTGCCCTTCCATTTCCTCCGCATTCCATCTGCAATGCATAGGTATGATGCTTAAACTTATTTTTCAAGTCTCCCAGACTAAACTGCATGGGTTTATGAACTTCTCCCTCAACGGAAAATGTCCATTTATTAGCATTATTTTCTTCTTTTGGGGGAAGACCGTTATTTCTTACGAAATGATTTACATTGGAAGTGAATTCTTCATCCAACAAATGGGCGGGGGGTTCAGCATTTATAGGTCGATCATTTAAAATAATCAAACCCTCTTTACCCTCAATAATTCTTTTTTGATCCGTTTCCGCCAGAGCCAGAGGGATAAATCCTCCTGGCATATTACGAAAAAAAGGTATTTGCGAACCAATAGCCAGAGCCATCGTGGCTAAACCGGTTTTTTTCAAAAACCCCCTTCTTGACAAAGGTTTTGGTTGTCTATCCCATATTTCAGCATCCGCCTTTTCAGGATCTTTGGTATATAGCTCCCAAAGTCCTCGTTCTCTTTTACCTGCCATACACACACCTATATTTATTATTTAATAAAAAAATTAAATGGTTTTGGTCGGAACGTATCTTGCCTTATTAAATAAATCAACGAGGTATTAATTTGCTCGTTGATGTTAATTTTCAGAGCAGAGGCAGGTTTACTGATTTGGTAAGCAACAAGAACTATTATACAAAGTTTGAGTCGCTATCAAACAAAGTTCTTAGGTTCATGCCTTTATAAAAGACTGGATAAAAATAGATATCAAACCAGAAGTTTCAACTTTCTTCATAGAACACGCTAATTTCTAGCTTGCAAACTATTTTTGAACTGGCTAACTTCATTTAAAATTCCTGTTGGCACTTTTTCCTTGCTGCCATTTGCCCGCATCAAAACTTCTAGTCTTGGCGTTTGAGGATCTAGAAATACTTTCCTAGCTCTGGCAATAACGTCATTCTTCTTGACTTCTTTTACGGCTTGAATCAAATTCTTTTTGTAATTAAAATCGCCCTTCTCATCGACAGCAAAGGCATATAAATCACTTAAAACGGCACCAATACTATCTCCTTCTTTTTCCAAGTCAACAATCAGCGCCTGCCGATGACGTTCAAATTCTTGGTCATTTAATTTATCGAATAGTTTATCCGTACTTTTCAACCAAGCGTTGACTCTTTTACTCATCTCAAAAGGTCCATGAGTGGATGATTGAATTACCATTCGGAAAAATATTCTATCCTCCATTCTTTGTTGAAAACTCCAAACAATGTATCCCAATTGCTGATTGGTACGCATTTGTGTATAAAAATCGCTTTCTACTATCGAGGCCAGCATTGAAATCTGAGCTAAGAGGGCAGGATCTTTATCACCAACTTGAATCGCATAGGCTAAAGAATTATTATTATCCTTTACTTCGCGGGAAAAACGAAACCGTTTACCCTTAGGCATCTTCTCAACGATCTGCTCATATCGGTCTTCTTGAGCCAGGGGTTGGCTTTTCAGTGAATTGATAAGAATATTTGTATTTTCAATAGCCTTTTCATCATTATAGTTTCCATGGATCATTCCAGTTACGAAAACTTTTTCATAAAGTGTTTTGGCATATGCTTTAACATCATCCAATGACAAAGGAAGAAGAGCTTCAAGCTTCTGCTCTTCTGTGTATTGCTCATCCAATAGCATCAACCAATTATAATATCCACCACGAGAATAGGCTTGTCCTAGCTTACGGTTCTTCAACCCACGTACCATAGCTTCTTTAATATTATTAAATTTTTGAGAATCTATTTTAATATCCATCAAGTTTTGAGTAACAAGCTTCAACAAATCAGTTATTCTTTCTGAGTAACCACCGATAGTTAAAACCACGCCTTTTTTACCTACTGAAAGCGAGTAGGACAATCCAGCCATTTGAATCGGATAAACCAGTTCGTTTAAACCTTCTTGAACAGCAGCCTCATATAATTTCGCCAACTGGAGATTTTTCGGACTTCGATAGGTATGAGGTGTTTCAATTTGGTAGGTCAAATAAACTTTAGGCTGCTTGAATCGATGATCGTATTTAAACCAAACTTTTGCTAAAGCGTCATTCCTGATCAAATGGGGATCTTCATCGATCAACTTCAGATGATATGGAATGAAGTCATTTTTTTTAGGATAAAACGTTCCCTTTAGTTTTGCAGGACTTACAAGCTTCTCGAATTTTTTTCCTTTTATTTTTCGTAAAGAATATTCCGCACCATAATAAGGAGCTTTCTGATCATAATCAGCTGAATTATGACTGAGAACCACCATAGAGTTTTCTGGCACAAGTGTTGCGAGAACCGCTTTGTATGCTTGCGGTTCATGTTTGGTCAATAAAAATGGCAATTTTTCAATTTCTGTAAGGGCATAATCATGCATCAAAGATGCCTTACTGGATATAAAGCCCATACCTTCATTTGGATTTTTCCAGTCAAAATTTATCTGCGCCATCGCCTGGGCTTGCTCAAAAGTATATTTTTCTATTCCATGTTTTCTAACCATTTCAATATAGGAAAAAACCATCTCTAAAATTCGCTCGTACTCTTTCAACCCCTTTTCTGTTAAAGAAATACTTATACCAAACGAATTAATATTAGGGTGGCTCGACCCTCCCCCGGCGCTCAAGCCTAAAACCAGTCCCTCCTCTTTTAATTTAGAAAGTAGAGAACCTTTGCCTTCATAACCTAGAACCGAACCGACAACCGAGGCAGGTTTGCTACCCTTATGATCTAATAATCGAATCGTAGGGAAATCGATTTCAAGTGACCGAACATCTTTAATGGTTTTAATTTTTAAAAGTCTGTATTCGTTTTTCAATGATTTTCTAAAGGCTGCTGGTACCTCTGGAACCTTTACCGGACGATTTTCTATATCAGAAAAATATTTTTTAGCTTTCGCAGAAAGGGTTTCCAGTGGGGCACTAGAAATTAACGCAAGCTTCATATTCGATGACGCATAATATTTTTCATAGAACTTTAATAAATCTGGACGATTATCACCAGAAAGTGTGGTTTTATCACCCGTCCCAAATTGCTTTAGAGGGTGGCCAGGTTCGGACATTAGATTTGCGACAAAATTCCCACGCCACCCATCATTGAGCTTATTTTTCTCATGTTCGTTGTTAACAGCTTTTACTTCCCTAGCAGCATATTTTTTATCAAAAAGGGGTGCCTTAAAAAAATCGCTAAACCGGTCAAGAGCTTCGTTAAAACCATCATGTGATACCTGAAAAAAATAATTGGTTATATTTCCACTGGTATAGGCGTTACTAGCCCCAGAATGCTCATCGAGGTATTTTTTGTAAGAACCTACTTCAGGATATTTTTGTGTGCCAAGAAACAACATATGTTCAAGATAATGAGCCAGGCCTTGTTTTTCTTTAGGGTCATGTAAATGACCAACTCCCACAGCCAAAGCTGCAGCGCTTCGGTGCACATCAGGATCCGAAACTAGGAAAACATCCAAGCCATTTTTAAGAGTTAAAGTCTTTATTATTCTCTTATCCCCTTTAACCGCTTCAGCTATAGAAACAAATAAAATCAGGGAAATGATAAAAACCAAAATTGCTTTAAATATTTTTAATTTACAGACCACATCCACCTCCAATATCGGGGAATAAAATTTTTATCGCAGCAAATTATAAAAAACAATACCTAATTATAAAGGGAGATATCTTTAAAATTTAGTTAATTTTTTTTAATCTAATTTGCTAATTATGGAAATATTTTATTAAAGGTAGGAAAAATATAATTTTTATACCTATAGAGCCAAACCTAATATTTTCAATTCAAATATTAAGAAACTTAAAGCCCGATTAGAAAAACTCCTGTCAAGATCAGTCCCCCAGCAAACAAGCGTTGACGGCCAAAAGGTTCATCCAGTTTCCAGCAACCCCAGTAAACAACTATTAATACACTTACTTGCCTAAGCGAAACCACTGCACTTACAGATTCAAATTGCAGCACAACACAAATTAAACCGTATGATCCCAAAGTGGCGATGGCACCTAATAAGCCCTTAAACCATTCATCTTTCCAGAGATCAAGTATTTCATTCTTTGCATGGGTTAAAAACAAGTAAAAATTGTAAAGAATGAAACCAATTGATGCCTCCATAAAGAAAAAAGCCATTCCGTTAATGAAGGGCTGTTCAGGATAATACAAATGAAATAAATCCATACCCCTCTTATCAACAAGGCTGTAACTCACAACCATTGTCAAAGTGTAAAATGCCCAGCGAAGATCATTATGTAAAATAGCCTGCCACAAGTTTTTCAATCCTTGTATTACCTTTCCTTCAAAATGAAGCATATAGATAGCTAAAATAATTATTAAAATAGCAAGAATAGTCTGCGGTTGAGGTTTTTCATTTAAAAACAACCAGGCAAATACAGGTACAAATGCGGGCGCGGATCTGGCTATTGGGTATACATAAGAAATATCTTGGGTTTTATAAGCACGGGATAAACACAAGATATATATCCCGTGAATAATTCCCGATAGAATTCCCCAAAAAAGCAATTCACGATTCCATATGGAAAAACCTATCCAATTTAAGGTAATGGCGCCCATTAACAGGAGCCACAAACCCTTTAAACCAGAAAAGTATTGGGAATTTTTGCTAGTCTGGGTCAATATATTCCAGAAGGAATGGGAAATACTGGAAAAAAGAACCAGAATAATATTTTTAATAGTCACACATAAACTCAAAAATAATTTCAATGATTATCGCTTTTATATCTTATCCAGTAATAAATTTAGATAAGGCTGTGGAATTCTATCAAAAGGTAATAGGAATTGAACCTTTGTTTCATAGAAAGGACTGGGCGGAATTCAAAATGGAAGAACAGCGGTTTGCTCTACAAAAAGTAGAAACAGAGCAAGTAGGACAAAACGGTGCCGTGGTTTATTTTCTGGCAAAACCGATAGAGCACGATATAAATCGCCTTAAAGGCTTTGGAGTAAAAATTTTAGGATCGATTGAAATTCGATCCTATGGCAAATTTGCTAGGTTTCAGGACCCAGAGGGTAATATTTTCGGACTCTATGAACCTCCCGTCAAATGATGATTTTATTTGGATTATTCCATAACGGTTGCCCATATCACTTTAGTTGCGGTACAATTAAAACATAATGAATAATCCTTTGACCCACTTTAATGAGGAAGGCCGTGCTCGCATGGTTGATGTGTCTGAAAAAGGCATTACTTCCCGAAAAGCAGTCGCAACTGGAAAAATATATTTAGAACCCGAAACTCTTCGACTTATCAACGAAGGGCAGATAAAAAAAGGAGATGTTCTTGCGGTCGCCCAAGTTGCAGGAATCTTAGGTGCAAAAAAATCCCATGAAATAATACCTATGTGTCACCCATTGTTATTAACCGGAATTGATATAAATTTTGAGAAACATCAAGAACCTGATCCAAAAACAGGGCTCTGTTCAATAACTATAACGGGAACCGTTAAAGTAACTGGGCAAACAGGGGTAGAAATGGAAGCACTGACAGCAGTCTCTACAGCCGCACTGACCATTTATGATATGTGTAAGGCGGTCGATCGTGGTATGTACTTTGATAAAATTGGATTGATTCATAAATCCGGTGGAAAGTCCGGCACTTTTGAAAAAGAAGTTGTAGGCCAATGATCACTATAAAGTTTTTTGCCAGTCTAAAGACAATTGCGAAAATGGAGGAAAAATTTATTGAAGTTTCAAACTCCATCTCCATGGACCAACTCAGTGAAATTATTTCAAAAACATCCCCTAAAATGGGAGAGTTTATCCGAGAAAAAAAAGTAATGATCTCGGTCAACCAGGAAATGGCTGATTCTGATACTATCATCCACGATGGTGATGAAGTGGCGTTTCTTCCTCCTTTTTCAGGTGGTTCTTAAAACAAAAAAGGTAATATTATGAGCACGACTACAGATTCTAAAATACGTATCCAATTAGAAGATTTTTCAGTGACCGATGAAATAGAGGCCATGAAAAAAGTGTCGCGTAATATTGGCGGCATCACCACTTTTCTTGGTACGGGAAGAGAATTATCAAAAGGTGAGAATATCACCCAACTGAACTTTGAACACTATCCTAAAATGGCTGAGAAAAAGTTGGAGGAAATTCGGGAAAAAGCCATTAAGGATTATGGCATTATTGACATGAGTATAATTCATAGGATAGGACCTATTGAAATTGGGGAAAATATTGTGTTGATTGTTGCCGTAGGAGAACATAGAAAAGAAACATTTGTAGCATGCGAATGGGCTATAGCTGAACTAAAACGTACCACCCCCATATGGAAACGGGAAACCACATCCACGGGAGAAGTTTGGGTTCAAGACACCCCCTGACACAATCTTCCTAACAATTCTATAGGATCGGTTTGATTTTTCTTTTAGTAGCCACATAGAACTACCAAGTTAAATACCCAATTATGGCTCCGACCAATAATTCTCTGGTTCTAACCGCCCACAGTCGGCTGGCTAGCTGGCTCTTACTAGATCATAATAGACAACAAAAACAAAAAAAAGTCTGGGAAACACCCAATATTCTCTCCCTTTCAGGTTGGCTAAAAAAAGTCTGGCTAGAGACTTGGCCCGAAAAATTCCTGCTCAGTAAAATTCAATCTGAAAACTTATGGAAAAAAATTATTAAGGATGATCTTTATTTAAAAGAGTTAACTATACTCCATAAGGAAGCCGCCGCAGACCAAGCAGTTAAAGCCTATGCTCTACTAAAACAATATAAAATACCCCTTGAAAAAAATAACTTCCACGAAACAGTAGAAACTCTTTCATTTTCTAAATGGGTTGAAAATTTCGAAAAACAATTACTGCAGTGGAACGCCATCGATGAATCCAAGCTAATGGACGAGGTAAGCAAATCTATTGATGCAAACAAAATAAATTTACCTTCAACCATTACTTTTAAGGGGTTTAAAAATAAAACACCTCAGTTCCAGCACCTATTGGATTCTCTAGAGAGAAAAAATGTGAAAACGTATCTCGATTTGCCAGATACGATAAATACTAAAATTAAAACTANTTACGAAAATACCAATATCTCTGTTCAAAATTACGAGGATAAAACTAAAGAGGTTACAACCTGCGCAAGATGGATAAGAAAAAATTATCAACCAGGCAAACGTTTTGGAATTATTGTTCCAGACCTCAAAAACTATCGCTCGCTTCTGCAAAGAGAATTAGCAGCGGAGCTATGTCCTGAATCCATTCATCCTGAAAAAAAATTGGAGCTCCCTTTCAATATATCTTTAGGTTTACCCCTTAGCGAAATTGCGTCCATCAACCTAATTCTTCAGATTCTAAGAACCCCTNCCCCCGAAATTCCAGCGGGAAAATTCTATTCAATAATTAAAAATCCGGTTTTTCATTTAGAAAAAATAATGTCTCTTGAGATTGAGACCAAAATGCGAAAGCAAAGAAAATATTCCATCAATATTAATAAGTTTCCCTTAGATCTTTATAAAGAAAATTCACCTCAAATATTTAATTTCNTAACCGCTTGGAAAAACTGGATATCGAAAAAAAATAGTTTTTTAGCAAGTAAATGGGCCGANTCTATAACCGAGGTCTTGATAAACATGGATTGGCCAGGAGAAGAAATAAAACTCACCGAAAAAGAAAATNATATATTTGAATCCTGGAAAAAATGTTTNGATCAACTCACTTCTCTAAACTCTATATTAGGCCGCATACAAAAAATCGAGGCTGTGGAGCNTTTAATCTGNATTACTGAAAGATGTTTTTTTCCCGAAAAATCGAAGGATCATCTTATTCAGGTCNTTAAATTAAGTGAGTCAAGGGGAATGAAATTTGACCATACATGGGTTGTCGGGTGCCATTTTGAATCTTTACCATCTACCCCCGAACCAAACACCCTCATACCATTGGAATACAGAAAAAAACATAACCTGCCGCACTCCAACGCAAAATGGGAGCTTGAGAATAGCGAACAACTTTTGGATAATATTTTGCACAATTCGCCTGATGTTGTCCTAAGTTATCCCTCNCAAGATGGGGACACGATATTAGAACCCAGTCCTATAATCAAAATCTTTCCAAAAGCNAATGGTTATATTCTGCCTTCCTCAAGGATCAAAGATCAAATTACTAGTACCGCAAATATGGAGATTTTNAAGGAAATCTCCTATTTACCATTAATTGAAGAAGAAAAAACTCGTTTTGAAATGGGTCTAGGTAAAGGAGGCGCAAATTTATTNAAGTATCAAGCAGATTGCCCATTCCAATCCTTTGCAAGAATTCGTCTTCACGCTTTAAATCGTGAAATCCCCGATACCGATTTTGATTCCCTTCTCAGAGGCAAACTAATCCATCGAATTCTTGAGATATTCTGGAAAAAAGTTCGCACCCGAACAGAACTGGCCAATTTATACAAAACAGAAAAATTAAGTGCTTTATTAAGTCACACTATTCAGCACGCTATGAAAGAAATTTTTAAAGAAATACCCAACCAAACTAAATATTTAGAATTAGAAAAATCTAGAAATTTTAAATTATTACTTGAGTGGCTAACAAAATTCGAATTAGCCCGAGATGACTTTTCTGTTATGGAGCAGGAAAAAAAAATAGAGATCAAGCTAGATGGATTAAGTTTGTCTTTAAGGGTTGACCGCATAGATCATACAACAGACAACAAGCAAATTTTAATCGACTATAAAACCGGCAATGCAAATCCGGGCGAATGGTTTACTGAACGACTTTTATCACCCCAACTTCCTCTCTATTCAAATGTTATTTCACCTATGGGTGTTTATTTTGCCCAAACCAAAAAAGGTGANATGGGAATGAANGGAATCCAGTATTTGGAGAATGAANATTCTTCCATNAAGTTTATNAAAATGAAAAANCCTAACAAATTTTNANAGATCATNGGAGACCCCACTTGGGANAACCTNCTTNCCTATTGGAAAAATAAAACCANTTACCTCGCCAANGAATTCTTATCTGGACGATTGAGNATTAAACCCACATTGAAACAAAATACATGTAAAAACTGCGATTTAAAATCGTTTTGCAGGATATGGGAGTTGGAGCATGACAATGAAGGGGATATTTTATGATTCCATCAGACCTTCATATTCGAAAAGAGTCTTTGAATCCCGGGCAATCTTTTATTGTAGAAGCACCTGCGGGGTCAGGTAAAACAACAATTCTAATACAACGTTATTTAAAATTACTTGGAGGTGTCAGTCAACCCGAGGAAATTCTTGCGATGACTTTTACCCGAAAAGCCGCAGGTGAAATGAAGAGGCGAATTATCGAAGCCTTGAATCAAGCCCAAGATGTTTCTCCTCCAGAAGACGAACCCGAAAAAACAACATGGAAACTAGCTCAAGTCGCCTTGGAACGAAATAAAAATTTTGGCTGGAGATTATTAGAAAACCCCGCGCGACTGAGAGTAGTAACAATCGATTCTTTCTGTTCTTTTCTAACCAAAAGGACGCCACTTTTATCAAAAATGGGGGGGACCACTGAAATTCAAGAAAATATCCAAGATTTGTATGCAAATACTGCAAAACAAATTCTTTCAAAAATTGAAAGTGCTGACTATCCCTATGCAGAATTGGTTCGTGTTTTACTCGAACATTTAGATAATGACAAAAAAACCTTCATCCAACGCATATCGCAACTATTGAATCTACGCGATCAGTGGATGATATCCTTTTTTGATAAATTTGAAAATATCAAAGAACATTTACTAGACAATCCCTACAAAGAAAAACTGGAAAGGCTCTACACAGAATTAATTGAAAAAGAATTAAATAAAGTTTATTCGCTATTTCCCGAATCCTCAAAAACCCCATTAGTTACCTTTAGTGTCTATGCAGGTAAAAACTTAAAAACTTATGACCAAGAAAACTCCATTACAGGTTTGAGTCAATTAGATTCTTTTCCGAACCCACAAATCGAACAACTTGAACAATGGAAAGGAATTTCAAATCTTCTTTTGACAAGTACCGGGGAATTTAGAAAACGGATAGACAAAAATCTCGGCTTTCCTGTCGATAATAAAAAAATTAAAACCGAATTTAAAATTTATTTGGAATTATTGACTGGTATTAAACCATTACAAAAAGCCCTTAATAAAATAAAACTCCTACCTAACCCCTATTTTAGTGATTACGAATGGAAAATTTTAAGATCAACACTACGCTTGTTACCCGAACTTGAATCTCAACTTAAAAGTTTGCTTCAAGAAAACAAATTAAGTGATTTTAGTGAAATTTCACTTGCAGCTTTAAAATCTTTTGGAAACGAACAAGAACCCACAGATCTTGGGAAATACCTTGATGATAAAATTCAGCATATTCTAGTGGATGAATATCAAGATACTTCTTTCAAACAGGAAGCATTATTGAAAAAATTAACCGCAGAATGGGAACCCGACTCAGGCCGCACCCTATTTATAGTTGGAGACCCAAAACAATCCATTTATAGATTTCGTGATGCCGAGGTAGGCCTTTTCTTGAAAACTCAGAAAGAAGGTATTAATAATCTGAATTTAAACCAACTAACTCTAGAGTCCAATTTTCGTTCGCAACAAAGTCTGGTAGATTGGAACAATCGATGTTTCCAGAAAATCCTACCCGAAGAGGACAATCCGGATTCTGGTGCGATTGCCTTTTCTAAATCGACTGCGATTCACGCAAAGGAATCTTATCCAGGGGTTGTTCTACATCCTTTGGATCCAGAATCAAATTCTAGTCTAGCATCTCGATCCGAGGCCAAAGAGATTTCCCGGGTTATCAAAAAAATCCGCAATGAATCTGCTGAAGCAACTATTGCAATCCTAGTTAGAAGCCGGACCCATTTGAAGGAAATTATCCGAGAGTTAGAGTTTCTAAAAATATCCTACAAAGCGGAATCTATATACACATTGGCAGATCGACCAGCTATTAGGGATTTATTGTCTTTATTGCGCGCACTTATCTTTCCCTTAGATAGAGTTGCCTGGTTATCCTTATTACGTGCTCCTTGGATGGGAGTTTCGTTAACAGACATTCATTCATTATGCGCAAGCCAACCAGAAATACCTCTCTGGGAGATATTAAATAAAGATGAAGATATAAAAAAGCTATCCAAAAATGGAAAAATACAGATTAAAAAATTAATTTCAATATTAGCACCTACACTCAATGCCCTACCTTCAAACAACTTCCGCGAACTTTTGGAGAATTGCTGGATAAGGTTAGGAGGACCTGCTTGTCAAAAAGGAACCTCCGAAACTGATATCTATACCTTTTTCGATGAAGTAGAAAAATGCATTCAAAAAGGAGAACCAAGCCGATTCGAACATTTTAATCAGGTTATCGAAAACTTGTATGCCAGCCCCTTAACAACGTCAAAAAATGCCATTCAGATAATGACAATGCATAAGGCTAAAGGGTTAGAGTTCGATTATGTTATTCTTCCGGGATTAGGTAAAAAATCTCAAAATGATAGCAAACGACTTGTTTTCTGGATGCCATATGGTCAAGAACTCCTTTTAGCACCTCTGGAAGCAAAAGGAGAAAAAAAATCTCGCCTATATAATTTTCTAGCCGAAATAGATAATGAAAAAGATGAGCATGAAATGCTTCGACTACTTTATGTTGCTACAACCCGCGCTAAAAAACAGCTTCATCTTTTAGGAAAAACCAAAGTTAACAATGATGAAATGATACCGGAGTCCAATTCATTACTGGAAAGCCTTTGGCCTTTCCTGAAAGACGACTGGTGTAAGGAGACAAAACTTGAAGAAAAATTATCAAAACAAGAAGAGGTTAAACCTTCTGCTGAAATGTATCCTATAGAACGAATTCCATCTGGGTACGAACCGCCAGAACCTTTATCATCAATCCATAGCACCGTTATTAGCGAAATCGAAGAAGAAAAAGAGATTTTTCCTTTTCTTTGGGCTGGGACTGCAGCACGTTGTATTGGTAATGTTTTACATCGAGTTCTCGAAACTATTGCTAAAGAAGGGTTAGATAAATGGATGTCAAGTCGTATAAAAATGATGGGCCCTCAATTACGAATAGCGCTGCTAGGAGAGGGGCTACCTTTTGACCAGGTTGATGAAGCACTACATTTAACTATAACCGGATTGCAAAACACATTAGAAGATACCAAGGGACGTTGGATCCTTTCTAGTCATGAACAAAGCCATGCAGAGTACTCTTTGACATTATTTTTAGAAAATCGATTTATCCGGAATGTTATAGACCGTACTTTTATTGAAAATAAAACACGATGGATTATTGATTACAAAACAAGTCGCCATGAAGGTAAAGGTCTAGAAAGTTTCTTAAAAAGAGAGGCAGAACGCTACAAACCGCAGCTCAGTCGCTATGAAGCTTTATTTAAAGAATACGGCGAAACATACCCGATCAGAAAGGCATTATATTTCCCGTTAATAAAAGAATGGGTAGAAATTTAAATCTAATCAAGAATATAGCTAGAAGAAAGTGCCCAAATAAAGTGATTGTAACTTTTAAGTATAAAAATGATATCAAAAATTAGCTATTCAAATATTTCCATAGGTTATGCTTAAAAAGACTTCGAATGAAAAAAAATTAGTTGTACTGATTGGAGATGGTTTACGACACCAACATTTCTTATTTCAGTTAAATTCCAAACATAATATTTCAGCTGTTTTTATCGAAAAATCTGAATATCCACAACCTATCGCAAAAACAGAAAATGAAAAAAATGCATGGACATGGTTTTTTGAAAGAAGGAAGGTTTTTGAACATGAAACCATTAGTCCAACCTTAAATATAAAAACTCTAAATAATCCTGATATTTTTTACGTAAAAAATAACGGACTAAATTCATTAAAGACTCTTACTAAGCTTAAAGAGATATCACCTGATTTTATAGCTTGCTTTGGAACGGGAATATTGCATGAAAAAATATT
>NZYH01000073.1 GCA_002697825.1 Nitrospina sp.
TATTGACTACTGATTAAAAACAGACGAAGAACTTCTGGATGGTATTTTTTATAAACATCACGCAAGGTAAAAAAGTTACCCAACGATTTTGACATCTTTTCCTTATCAATATTTACGAAGCCGTTGTGAACCCAATAGCGAACTGGCTGCTTGCCAGTACAGCCAAAGGATTGGGCGATTTCATTTTCGTGATGGGGGAATACCAGGTCTTTGCCACCTCCATGAATATCGAACGTTTCCCCGAGATATTTTTTGCTCATCGCCGAACACTCTATATGCCAGCCCGGCCGGCCAGCACCCCAGGGGCTATCCCAAGAAGGTTCTTCAGGCTTACTCTTTTTCCATAACGCAAAATCCAGGGGGTTATTTTTGACTTCATTTATCTCGACCCGCGCTCCCGATTGTAGGTCATCGATATTTTTACCGGAGAGGCAACCGTATTCTTTGAAAGAATTTATAGAATAAAAAATATCTCCTTTTGACTCATAAGCCTTCCCTTGATCGACTAGAGTTTGGATCATATTTAGCATTTCAGGAATGTGGTCGGTAGCTTTTGGTTCTTCAGTAGGGGTGGCGATATTTAGTTTATCCATATCTTGATGAAAGGCTTTTATATATTTTTGGTTAATGTCATGCCATTCCACTCCTTCTTCCTTGGCTCGGTTAATGATCTTATCGTCTATGTCTGTGAAATTGCGGATGAAAATAACATCGTTACCTAGGTATTGCAGATAGCGGTAAATCGTGTCGAAGACAATCGCGGCACGAGCGTGTCCTACATGGCAGTAATCATAAACGGTGACGCCGCAGACATACATTCCTACTTGGTTTTCAATTTTGGGAACGAAGTTTTCCTTCTTTCCGCTCATGGTATTAAAGATTTTTAAGCTCATCAGATCAATATAACATTATGATTCTAAAAAATCAGAGAATGTAATAAAGGATTGCTAATAGGTTTTTCCCCCATTATAGATTATCGAAATTTACCCTAAGGTATTTGGGTAGAGAAGAATTTTTTTGATGGAAAAGTAACATCAGTTGGACTAATGGCTGACGATTAACCAAGCGCTCAGGCTATTCCTTTCCCACTCTTGTCGGTTGGATACGAGCTTCAAGTTCTTTGACATTGTTGCGTAGTGCGGCAACTGCGAACTCAGCTTGGCTTTTTAAAGATGCTTCAGTGACAGGGCTTTCGGATTTACCGTAGCCTGAGATTTCTTTGCGGATTTTATCCAGTTTGCGTTCTAAAATAATACTTCGTTTTGAACTGAAGCTTTTTGCGATAGCACTTTTTAATCCTTCACCGTCAAAATGTTTGGTGATAGCCATCAACATACGTTTTCGCGAGATGAATTTTTTACCGTTTTTCCAGTCCTCAATAGCTTGAAACATTTCTTTTTCAATATTATCGACAATGGCATTGTAATCCGTTGGGTCGGTCATGTCATGAATCTCACCTATGACAGAAGCCGATTTGATATCAAAGTCAAAAGTCTGGTCCACTCCCGTAAGATCTGCCGAGCGAATATTTGCTGAAACCTCATTTGGGCTCAGCATAGGCGCCCAAACCTGCATGATATATCCTTCACTTTTAACATTCTTAAACTCATATTTACCCTTTTTATTTGGTCGAGTGTAATACCCGTTTGGAACCACGAACAGAGTTCCAATCATGTCTTTATGCATATTGCATCGCAATACGATTGGGCCGGCAGTGTTAAATTCGATGGACTTGAAAGAACCTGAGGCCATGGCACCAAGATTGAACTGGTTGCCCACTGATTTGGAATAAATATTATGAACTTCCTTGTCATGGTTAGAAAAATTTACAGTTGTTCCGACCTGAATAATTGAGTGAGTAGGTTGAAAATTTAATCCACTTTGGTGAATGGTTATGACTTCGCCTTGTTTTTGCCCCTTTGCGCGCATTTTTGTTTTTGTTTCTAGAAATACTAATGTGTTTGGGCTAGGTATTTCCCCATTAATGAGTATTTTCCCTGTAACATTTGTGGTTTCGTTGACTTTTTTGGAGCCCTCCATTTTGTGGTCGGCACCGGAACCTTCTTCTTTCTTTTCTTCAACTTTAGGATCAACTTTTGTAGNTTNGGCTATTTCCAAATCTGGTTTTATTTGTTTTGCCGACTTGGGTTGATTGATGGGCTTTCCNGCAGTGGGATCATATTTGCCGATTGCTGTTAGCATCTGGATGACGAAAGGTTTCTCATATTGNTTGTCAAGCTCAATNGCTTTTAAAAAATGCGGTGCAGCGGATTCAAATTTTTTCTGTATACCAAGAACAATACCGAGGTTAAAATGTGCCAGTGCAAATTTAGGCTCGATTTGAATCNCTTCTTTATANATAGCGACTTCCTGATCGTACATCTTTTTACGGCCATAAGATTTGCCTAGCAGGTTGTANGCCATCAGATTTTTTGGATCTATATTAATGGTTTTTTTGAACAGACGAATAGCGTCTTCAGGTACATCTCCCTCTAATTGTGACATCGCCCAGTTCAGAGTTATTTCGCTNTCGTTGGGTGATAATTCATGNGCACGCGCAAATCTTTTATTTGCACCTTTAAACTTTTTGGCCATCCTCAATGCAGCTCCCCAGATAGAATAAAGATCTGCAGAATNTGGACTTAATAAAGCAGCTTTTTCGAATTCCATATTGCCGGCGTTGTATTTTCCTTTTTCAGTAAACTCCATGCCTTTTTTGATATGTTCNAGTGTTTTCCTAGGCAATGTGGANTTGGCAGAAGACGCGGATGTTGCTGCTTTTATGAGATTGCCTAGATTAGGTTCAGGAGGTGAAGAGATTTCCTGTGATTCTGACCTTTGAGTCTTATCGGTTTTNGGGTTACCCACCTTTGGTTCAAATATTTTTTGCGATTCTTTATAATTTGCATAGGGTTCAAGATTATTAGGAGGGGCAGAATAGAACATCAGAGCCCAAAGTCCGGCACCNGCTAATACCAGCAATGAAATCGTGATAATAGAATTTTTTAAAAAATTTGTTGNTTNTGCCTTTTGGTTTCTTAAATCCATAATTTTTACTATGACCCTATAATCATTGTTAATAACTCGTTTGCTAAAGATCGCTGTTGTTCCTNGTTTATTTGAATCATACCCTCTAACTGAAATTAAATATCTGCAAAATAAGTGAAAATTNTAGACAATAAAGGAATAATCAGGTTGAATTTTATTGAGTAATAAGATTAAATCATAGCCGCAAACAGCCTGTCAACTGGCCAGCATTGTTTGAAGAGCGGTTATTTGTAACCAGCAGGATGTTTCCTCTCTCATCTAAGTAAAAACCGCTTCAGTATAAAAATTGTTTTGGCGCATTAGAAATTCAATAGAACCAATTAATAAATGAATTCCACCACAGAAATACAAAACTCANACCTTGCATCTTTCTTAAAGGGTAAATCTGGGTATCTTCCCTGCCANTTCATTGAAATGGCTTTGAAGGAGGGGATGATTACCTCGAAGATTCCTATAGATCCATCGCAAATTCAACCAGTGAGTTTAGATTTAAGACTGGGGCAAAGGGCTTATAGAATCCAGTGTAGTTTTTTGCCTGAAAATGAACCGGTTGATACNCGATTAAAAGANTTAACGCTTTATGAATTTGATATCTCAAACGGTGGAATTTTAGAAAAAAACGCGATTTATCTAATTCCACTGATGGAAGAATTAAATTTATCGTCANCGTTTTATGGTTTGGCCAATCCAAAAAGCTCAACCGGTCGCTTGGATATGTTTACACGCGTGATTGTGGATGGAGGACATCGATTNGATGAGNTTCCGCGAGGGTATCGGGGTGGCCTTTATCTGGAGGTAATTCCAAGGTCTTTTCCAGTAAGGGTAAAAACAGGTTTGTCATTGAACCAAGTAAGATTAGCTCATGTTACTTCACATACCCTGGGTAAACAGGGGCTAGAAATTAAATATAAGAGCAATCCCATTTTATTTGACCGTAATGGTTTTTCCATTCCTTTCGATCAGGTAAAAGTGGAAGGGGGNGTTTATGTCGGGGTAGATGTTACCGGGGATCAACCAGANTCTATCGTAGCTTATAAGGCCAAGAGCAATTCCAATGTGATTGATCTTTCTAAAATACGTCATTATAAAGCGGACGAGTTTTGGGAACCNATTTATAGACNGCCCANGAATCGATTAATCCTTGAACCGGAAAGCTTCTATATTATGATGTCCAAAGAGAAAATTTGTATTTGGCCAGACTGGCTGGCAGAAATGATTGCTTACGAGCCTAATAGNGGGGAATTACGCACCCATTANGCAGGGTTTTTTGACTCAGGTTTTGGCTGGAATGGCAGCGATGATTTAGTTGGTCAGGGGACTCGCGCCGTTATGGAAGTGCGCCCTCATGATGTTCCATTCATGGTTGAACATGGACAAACTTTTTGNCGATTGAAATTTGAACGGGTGGTGGAAAGACCGAATAAGGTTTATGGAATTGAGTTACAATCAAATTATCACTCTCAGGGATTAGCCCTGAGTAAATACTTTGAATTAGAGTAAATACTAGCTAGTTTTAAAAACCTTGGGGATTGTATGCAACNGGATGAATTAAAATCGATTATTGAAAATATTTTGTTAGCTGCAGACCAACCGGTTCATGTTGGAGAACTAGAAAAAATTTTTCTCAANACGGCAGAAAAAAAGGATTTACAGNTGATTCTTGAAGAACTGAAGGAAGAGTACCAGTCTCGAAACCTTCAAATCCTTGAAGTTGCAGATGGTTATCAGTTATGTACTCGACATGAATTTAATGACTGGATTCGTAAGTTTCTAAAATTGGATAGATCCTCACGATTGTCCCAACCCGGTTTAGATACACTATCTATTATTGCTTATAAGCAACCTCTAACGCGTCAAGAAGTAGATGATATTCGAGGAGTCGATTCGAGTGGAGTTATCAAAACTTTGTTGGAAAAAAAAGTAATAGGGCCGGCAGGGAGAAAAAAAGTTCCAGGTCGACCCATTATGTATCGCACAACCCAAAAATTTCTTGAATATTTTGGCCTGAAAGATTTGAATGATTTGCCAACNTTAGAGGATTTAANGGAAGATTTGGAAGANGGTGACAATCCTTTGCAGTCCCAGATAGAGTTCGCAAAATCAGAAACAGAGTCCTCCTCTGAAATATTTGAAAATAAGGAAGACGCTACATCTACTTAGATCCCTAAGAAGTTTTACCATCCTTTTATTCTGCATAAAATGGAAATTCGTTTACAAAAAATAATAGCTGATGCTGGCTTGGCCTCTAGGCGGGAAGCAGAAAGATGGATTGAAGAGGGAAAGGTCAAAGTCAATGACAAATTAGTGACTAAGCTGGGTTCGCTAGCNGATCCAAGTGTGGANCGTATAAAAGTTCTAGGTAAAGCGATCCCAGAAAAGCAAAATGATGTTTATATTCTTTTAAATAAGCCGACGGGTTGCCTCACTACGATGGCAGAAGATAAACGTGGTAGAACGACGGTCATGGAATATGTGCAAGTGACAAAAGTCCGGGTATTCCCGGTAGGGCGTCTAGATTACAATACTCAAGGGGTGTTGCTTTTTACTAACGATGGAGTGCTGGCAAAGAAACTTTTGCTTCCTAAATATAAAGTGGAACGCACCTATAAGGTAAAAGTTGCTGGGATACCAAACGAAAAAACACTTAAACGTTTGCAGCGAGGTGTCCATATTGCCGATGAGAAGTTTAAACCTATTGATGTCAAAATTCAAAAGACTAGTGGGAAAAACTGCTTTCTTGTTATGACACTAACTGAAGGAAAAAACAGACATNTTAAAAAAGTTTGTGAACATATTGGACACCCTGTTATTAAATTNCAGCGTACCCANTTTGGAGGATTGAATTTAACAGGGCTTCCCTTGGGAGCGTGTAGGTTTTTAAACCCAAAAGAAATAAAATCTCTTAANAAAATTGTGNCTGTGGAGCCGGTCTCTCACNAGNCCACTCAGAAAAAAAAATGAGAAACNCTTTTCCAAAAAAAAACTTCTGGCTCATTAGTTTTATGGTTGTAGCCTTTTTGCAAATCGACAATCAGTTTTCTTTTGCAAAACCCATATTAAAGGATTCTTATGAAGGTGTTGCCAGTATTCCTGTAAAAAATGAAAATTATGTTACCGCCCGAAAGAAGGCAGTAGCTTTTGCCATGAAAAACGCAATGGAGGCGGCCTTTAAAGATTTAATGGGTGAAGAGGAGTTTGCTTCAAACCAGCGAGATCTAAAAAAGATTATTCGGCGAGCCAGTCGATATATAAAAAGTTACAGGTATTTGCAAGCCTTAGATGACTTAGAAAACAAAGTCAGCGAAGTNATTTTAGAAGTTAGATTTTTTTCTGGGGCTGTAAACCAGGTCCTTGCACGAATAGGTGTTGTTGCTCACCCTCTTAGCGAAAATAAAGTGGTGGTTTTAATGAAGGAAAACAGTTTTACTTCTGCGCCTCTCGCTTCTTTTTGGGATGTTGTTCCCATTTCAGAAACGCAGTTGGCTAATAATTTTTTAGAATCGGGTATTGAAGTGGTGGATAGAAATAGTATTCGCGATGTGGTTCCAGAAAGTATTGTGCTGAGTGCTATCAAAGGCAATTTAGATGATGCTAGAAATATCGGCTTGAAAGCCGGGGCAGATATCGTTATCTTGGGCACAGCTGTTTCAAAATTGAAAAAAAACAAAGATATAAAAATGAAGATGGTACAGGTTAATATAAGTATTAAAGCTGTTTCAATCTTAGATTCTTATTTAATAGCCGCAAAAAGTGATTTTGCCACGGTAAAAAACGAATATGAATTGTCAGCGGAATTAGAGGCATTCGATGTGACCAGCCAAAAACTTGCTGATTTCTTACTTCCTTCTCTTTATAGCTATTGGGAAAAGGGTATGCAAACACCAATTAAAAAGGCTCCTGATGCTCTGCCAATGCCTATGGCGGATATGTAGACCATGGATAGGGATAAAAATAAAAATTTATTTCTTATATCTGTAATCGTGTTTTTCGTTATTTGTATTCTACTTTATTTTTCTCGCCGAGTTGCTGCCCCTTTTTTTATTGCTTTTGCTCTCGCCTATCTAATGGATCCATTAGTGGATAAGATGGTCCGTAAGGGTGTATCCAGAACAGGGTCGGTACTATTTTTGATGGGGGCTTTTTTTTTACTGCTCGTATTTGCCTGCATTTTGTTTATCCCTATATTGAGCACGCAGACAGAAAATTTAATGCAGAATATTCCCGTATATATTGGGATTTTTCAGGATTGGATTCGTCCGTTATTAGATATGGTAAAAGGCCTTGATCCAGAAAAAGTGGAAGAGATTCTAAACGAAGTTTTATCCAGATTTGGAGAGCTTCCCATGAAGGCCTTACAGTTTTCCGGAAAACTTCTTTGGGGCTCCATTTCAAACTTATTCAATATTATTTTGATGATTGCAAATTTGGTGATCATTCCAGTGGTCATGTTTTATCTGCTGAGAGATTTTGATTCCATAAATAAGAGACTCCTGGCTTTGATTCCACCCCGACTTCAGGAAAAAACACGAGAATTGGTTCTTGAAATAGACCAGGTCTTGTCGAGTTTTGTTCGCGGGCAATTGGTGGTAGTCGCATTAATGGGATTGATGTATGCCTTCGGATTATTTTTATGTGATACACCCATGAGTCTTTCATTGGGTCTTATGGCGGGCTTAGTTAATTTAGTTCCTTATCTTGGATTGGTATTAGGTTTTGTTCCCGCTGCAATATTGACTTTTATGCACACTCAGGAGTGGCTAGCGGTTCTTGGGGTCGCAGGTGTTTTTGCATTTGTACAGGGGATTGAAGGTATGATTATTACTCCTCGTATAGTAGGCGAAAACATTGGTTTGCACCCTGTCGCCGTCATATTTGCTGTTCTTCTTGGGGGTGAGTTGTTCGGTCTGGTAGGCATGCTTTTAGGTGTCCCTATCGTTGCAATATTGAACGTTCTTTTCTCTCGTAGCATTTTTCAATACAAAAACTCCCCCTTTTACTCAGATTCTTAAAGTATTTTTTCAGTATTCCCTAAATTTAAACTAAAACGGCTCCTTCGATTTATATAGAGTAAGAGATTTTATCAATGGGTGACAAACACTACTCTGGGTCTTGGATGTGCCATAGTAATCGAATTTCTTGTTAAATAGGTGCAAGCTCGGCATAATTTTATTCGTTAACACATCTGTATAAACAAGCTGAAAAGGTTTCTGTTAAAATGATTTTTCACAATATAATGAAAAAAGTTAGAGCTATAAAAATATTTTGAGGTTGGATTTGGCAAAAAAGAAAATAAAAAATACGCAAAACCCAGAGACGGACGGTGGAGTTGCTCTGTCCACACTAGGCGAAAAAATTAAAAGCAGTAACCCGGAATTAGCAGAGCATTTTGAGGCCATTAAAAGTATGGAGCTTTCTGTTCCACGCTTGGTTCAGGTTATTGAAGACCTCTTACCCTATCCCTGGGAAGACTCGGCATTGTTTGAGGGAGGGATAAAGCTCACTGCACAAGGATTTTATAACGAAGCAATTGCCGTATTTCATGATGTTTTACGGATTAGTCCCAATGCTTATCCAGCCTATCATTTATTGGGTCATGTTTATATGGCTTTGGGAAATCGAAAGGAAGAAATTGAAAATTATCGTAAAGCAGCGCGCCTTAAACCTAACTATCCGCAAATTTATATTGACCTGGGAACTGCTTACTGGATGCAAGGCAAGGAAAAAAAATCTTATGCAGCTTTTAAAAAAATTATTCCTATGGCTCCCGAATTTGCAATTGCAGACTATTGGTTGACTTTTATTTTTGACCGACTTGGAAGGAATCGTGATGTCTATGAGATGAACAAAAAAAGCGCGGAAGCTCCGTCAAAGGTTTTTGCAAGTATATGCGCTTTGATAGGGCAAGCTTATTTGGAGTTTGGCTATCATGCGGTAGCTCGACAGGCATTTAAAAGAGCTGTGCGGGTTTGGCCAGAATACGCCGAGGGTAATTATTTGTTGGGCTGCCTCCAT
>NZYH01000074.1 GCA_002697825.1 Nitrospina sp.
TTTTTAATTGCTAATTCAATGACATCATTCCAAGATTTTATAAATTTTTTAATTGGAAATCTTTTGGCTACTGTTTGTCGGGCATTTTCACCTAACCTTTTAGCTAAAACGGAATCTTTCATAAGAAGTTCAATACAGCTCTTCAAATAGTCAGGGTCATCGGAGCAAAAACCATTTTCACCATCTAATATTGGAGAAGTCTTATTATGTGAAGTTACAATTGGCATTCCTATAGACATTGCCTCAAGCATTGCCATATTGTAACCATCTTCATATCCTTCCACAGTGGTATTTAAATAAATTCGGTTAGTTCTAAATTGAGTAAGAAGATCTTCAAAACCATTGGACATTCTAGAATCAGGAATATTAGGATTCATTCCAATAGTAACCAAAGGGGAATTTTCAGCAATTTTTTCACTCAAAGAGAACCCCATCATTAGATTCCGCTCCTTAAACATATTGCCTACCCGTAATATATTTTTATTGTTTCCTATATAACCTCCATATTCAGAAATATCCAAACCAGGTAAAATAATAGTTCCTTCCATTTTCCAATCATCTTTTTTTAACTTTGAAATAAAAACTTTCGTCGCATCTTCCAACAATGGTTCTATTTTTCTCAGATATTCATTTCGATTTATCTTTTCTTTAGACAACTCTATTTCTGTAGTAAGACAATTATGGAAAACTAATATTTTAGGAAGCGAATATTCCTGCACACTTATGAGGTCTTTTACGTTATGGGTGATAATGCAATCGATCTCACCTTCTTCTAATTTTTTATATGCTTTAGCCATTGAGATCAAAGTTGCATTATCGGGAACAGGACGCATGTTTTGGTCCCAACGCCTCAAATGACTTGGAGCAATTTCAGGTTCAACAACCAAAAACTCGTGTTTTAAACGAGATAAGAGACAAAGATAGGGTTCGTGCCAGTTAAAGGTGAGGATTTTTAATTTCATTAATGAAAAATCTCCAATTATGCATAAGGACTCTTTTATATTTTCGGAAAAATAAGCAGATCACTTAATCTTAATTATGCTGGATTTTGCCTTAAAATTTAATTTTGCAGCTTGATAGAAATAGCTATAATAAATCTTGTCCAATAATAGACCTTTAAGCAAAATGATTTACAAAGGAATATAATTTTTTTCCTTTATTTTCAATTATTTAATGAATATTTTCTAGAAATTATGCAATATGATCCTAATTCCAAAAAAATCAAAAACCGCGAAAAGTTAATTCAGTACCGTCGCGCATTCCAGAATAATAATCCATTAAACGACGAAATCCCACAGGGTGAAGGAGAGTTAAATCGCGATGGGAACCCTAAAGTCCCCCCAGGCCAAAGAGTCGTTGAAAACTGGCCTGTATTAGATTTAGGAGTAACTCCCGAATTAGATGAATTCGACTGGAATTTGACTGTTTCTGGTTTAGTAAAGCATGTAAAAACTTTCAATTGGGATGCTTTTCAGGAGTTACCTCAAACTAAGGATGTATCAGACTTTCACTGTGTAACCACCTGGAGCAGAATGGATAACCGGTGGGAGGGGGTTAAGTTTTCTGACATAGCAGCAATTTGTGAAGTCTTACCGAGCGCAAAATATGTATTTATAAAAGCTTGGGATGGCTATTCCACAAACCTACCCCTAGAAGAAGCCATGAAATATGATGTTCTACTGGTTCACAAATGGGAGAACCAACCCTTAACTAAAGAACACGGAGGTCCTGTACGTATGATTACTCCGCAGCTTTATGCATGGAAGGGAGCTAAATGGATCGGAGAGATTATATTTCGCGATTATGATGAGTTGGGGTTTTGGGAAAAAAGAGGATATTCCAATACCGGTGAGCCTTGGCTAAACGATCGATATTCTTAAATGACCTCAGGTTACTCGAAGAGTTTTAAGATTTTTGAAGGATTCGGATTCCATGATTATCTGCACACCAGCATCTCCTATACCCGTATCAAACATCAATAAGGTTTCGATATTGACTAAAGTCTTGGTTTTAGCAATATACTGGGCGGAATCTAAATTCAAGTAATTCCTAGCAAGGTTTAAATGCTTTACTCGCTGCAAAACTTTCGATTTCGTAAGAATTTTAATCCCTTTTACCGAAAGGTCGGTTCTATAAAGATTGAGCTTTCTCAAATTTGCAAAAGCTGAAGCCTTTGCTAAAGCAATAACCGGTTCATCGCCTATCGCATTTTCTTGAAAAATTAATACCTGTAACTTTCGAAAATTTTCACATTCTACAATTGCCATTGCCCCTTCGGGGCCAATGTTATTGTAGCGCAAATCAAGAAGCGACAAGTTCCCTATAAAATTAGCAGCTGGCAGAGCTTTTATTCCCTTATCAGAAATATTGTTATCTCCTAAATACAAACGTTTCAATTTTTTAAACTGATGGCTATGAAATAAATGGTGCGCCCCTTTCCAGGTTAATTTATTTCGACTGAGGTCCAAATTTTCAACATCAAAACTCCTATTAGTACTCACTAAGGCCTCTATACCTTCATCACCAATAAACTTTCCATTTAATTCTAAAGCTTCACCATCTTCAGAAGTGCACTCATCGATTACTCGATTAATATATTCAAGTTTTGTGGTAGTAACCAATTTAATTTACCTTAGACTTCAAGTTTACAGTACAGCGAAAACCTATATCAGTAAAACCCCGAGAAAACGGATTACTCCAGTCCCTGTAACCAGATGCCATAGCTTTAACCGAATCAGACCAAGACCCGCCTCTTCTAACTTTCATAACACCATTCATAGGGCCTCTAGGATTATGTAAAATGTCATCATAATAAAACCTAACCGAAAACCAGTCACCCACCCACTCCCAAACATTTCCTGCCATATCGTAAAGACCATTTTCATTGGGGGAAAAACTACCTACATGTATAGCTTTATCATGCAGTTTCAAACCACCTCTTGCTGGAGGATTCATAAGATCAAATCCACTTCCCCAAGGGAAGTCGCAACCATTTCCATTGCCGGCAGCTCTTTCCCATTGTGCTTCACTAGGAAGTGCTTTCCCCACTAAATGACAATAATCTGCAGCCTCATACCAACTTATTTTAGAAACAGGACAATTATCACAATCTGCATAAATACTTCTACGCAAGTTATGTCCGGGAAAAATCGCTTCAAATTTTTGATTGGTAACTTCGTATTTATCGATCCAGAAAGAATCTAAGTGAACTGCTTGCTCAGGAGCACCATGCTGCGGACCAAATCGATTGCATCCCCTTTGAAATTTGCCTTCAGGTATGAATGCCATATCATCAAGTACATCTGAATTTTCTGCCCACGTGATTCGACTATAGCCAAAACTTATTAAGCCGAAGAGCAAAACCGAAATTAGAATAGCCTTAAGCATAAGGTCAAGTGTAATATTGAGGCTTATCAACCTCTTAGATTTTCAAGAATAGCCAGAGTTGCCTTGGACCGATTTAGTGTATAAAAGTGAATACCTGGTGCCCCCGATTTTATCAAATCTCGACATTGCGCAATGGCATGTTTAATCCCAATTTCTCTTACTTTATCCAAATCGTCCTGGAACCCTTCAAATTTTGCAAGTAGATCAGCTGATAAGCTAGCCCCACACATTTGGGTGAAACGTTGGCTTTGCTTAAGATTCAAAATTGGCATTATACCCGGTAAAATAGGAATGCTAATGCCTTCTCTTTGAGCCAAATCAATAAAATCAAAATAATGATTATTATCGAAAAACAACTGCGTAATCAGAAAGTCTACTCCACAATCGACCTTGCGCTTCAAATTATCCATATCTTGCGATAAATTTACACATTCAATATGACCTTCCGGATAACATGCTGCCCCTACGCAAAAGGAAGATTTAGACTTTATAAAAGACACTAATTCATTTGCATAACCAAATCCGCCTTCTGGTTTTACAAATTGTTCCTCACCTTTTGGAGGATCTCCTCGTAAAGCAAGAATATTTTCTATGCCACAATTTTGCAAACTATCAAGGACTGAAACGATTTCCTCTTTTTTGTGGCCCACGCAAGTTAGATGAGCCATACTTTCAATACCAATTTTGTTTTTTATTTGGCCAACAAGGTCAACAGTTTTGGAGCGGGTACTTCCTCCTGCACCATAGGTAACAGAGACAAAGGCCGGATCGGCCGGCTTTAACTTTGCAATAGTCTCGAATAAACTTTGAAAACCTGCTTCATCTTTAGGTGGAAAAAACTCAAAAGAAAATACAGGTGAGGAGAACTTTAGTTTTTCGCTGATTTTCATTTCTTCGATATTATCATATGCATAAAAAGAAATGAAGGAAGGACTATTATAGATTTTTATGAAGAAGACGAGCTTTCATAGATTCCAAATCTTTTAAGGTAGGAAATAAAAGAAACAACATCAACCAACTCTACCGGTTCTTCATCAATAGATCGAATGGCTTCATCTGAAAAATAACCCGTGGTGATAAATATTCCACGAGAAGCTCCCTCTCCTTTAACCGTGTCCAAAAAACCCTTTACCTTTATAGCATTTACGGTTTGTCCAGGTGGGTCAATTATACAAAGAGCTAAATAAGCTCCTCCAACAACCGGGGTTTCATCATTCATGGCTATTTCAAGCTCATGGTCATTAGCCCAAACCGAATGCACATATTCTAGATTAAACTTTTCGAGAAATTCTACGCACTTGTCTTTAAATGCAGTCGAGTCGCGCAAAAATATAGGAATATCGTCGGGACTATCGAAATGAATTTTTTCTTGGGGATTGGGCGGTGAAACTTTCTTCAGGGATACGATTAGCAAGATGCCAATTATAAAAGAGACGAAAGTTATTACGAATATAGCCACTTACTTTATCATCTCATCCCAAACTTTTTCTTTTTTACCTTGCTTTATCCACTTATCGTTTTTTACCATCTGCTTGACCGCAATCCAAAAAACCCACGCCACAAAAATCAACATGGTCCCAATAGGGATATTATCTGGCTTTGTAGCAATTAACAAAAAGTTTTCAAGGCCTGAGTTTTCCATAATCCATCCTTAACGAAAAATAAGTATATTAATTATATAAATGATCTATGGTTGAGGCAATTATTATTCATCTTCTTCCTCATCTTCCTCTTCTTCACCATCACCCTCTTCTTCATCCTCTTCATCCATCTCACCCAAAGACTCATCGAAATCTAATTCAGCTGTATTATAAGCAACAATCATGTCTTTAAGGGTCGCTACCTGGGTATCTACGTCACCTATTGTTTTGATTTCATCAAATTTTGTAGGAATTTTATAGTTATCCCCATCCTTCACCCAGTGAGAAGGCATTGGTGTCCACGGAATCAGTGCTCGGGTATCTTTCAACCATTTTGGTATCCAATTCTGCCGCAGTCGTTGACTGGCCAGAGAAAATTCTATGCCTTTTTGTCCGTCATCATGGCAACGCCCACAATCCATATAGGTAACCATTGCTGCTCCTTTTTGGGCAATAACAGCGTCTTTCGAAAGATGGACTTCAGCCTCATAATTGTTGACAGGAGAAAGAGCTTCAAAGTATGCGGTTAAATCTCGAACTTCTTTATCTGTAAAGGCAAATGTAGGCATTTTGACCTTAATCCAAGTTCGCACCGGAGTGGGACTACGTAAAAAAGAATATAGCCAAGAGCTTTTGAGGCGTTCACCAACATGATAATCCCCCATTTCTAAGGGAGGTGGATATTGTGTCTTGGCTTTCAGGTATTTCTGAATTTCTCCACCCTCGCCTTCCACATTATGACAACCGCGACAATTATACTTCGTTATTATCCTCCGTCCTGTCTCAAGGGTTTTTTCTTTCTCGGATAGAGTTTTACGATATTTTATTGGAATTTTGCTACCATTAAAGCCCTTAAGAAGAACCGTGAGCGCATTGATATCATCTTCAGATAAATGGAAGTTAGGCATTTTATCCAAAACTCGTTCCGTCCTAAATGAACTTGGTTTTCTTAGTTTAGTTTTTGCCCAAGATTCCCAAGTGTTTGGAATATGCGTATCACCAAACTCCAATTCCACAATCATTTTTCGCCCAAACGCTGATAACTCTGGAGCAATACGACCTTCCGTTTCCATACCTTTAATATCATGACATGCGAAGCAGCCTCGTCTGCGAACCACATTTTCCCCGTGCTTTATAATTGCAGGATCTTTTAGTTTGGCTTCGAGCCCAGGTATGGTTTCTTTTTTTCCAAACTGAATCAAATAGGCCGCAATATCAGACGCTTGTTCCTTTTTTAACCTTAGATCAGGCATTTTACTTTTTGGATTATAAGAGTGTGGAGCACCTACCCAAGTAACTAGCCAGTCAGCACTTACCTTGTTCCCAATATTACTTAGATCGGGAGCATGTTTTTCCCCTTTACCATTAAGGGTATGGCACGCTTGACATCCAACAGATTCAAAAAGTTTCTTACCTTTTTCTTCATCACCACCTTCAAACTTTTCATTTAATACATAACCTTTATCAGAAACATTTAAAAGGTAAGCGGTAGTTCCTAACAGATCTTTTTCATTAAATCCAAATTCTGGCATTCGGGTTGCTGGCAGATAATCTTTTGGTCTTTTGATCCACCTGTACAACCAACTTGGATCAACTTTTGAACCAATACGTAACAAGGAGGGGGCAACTTTACCCTGATTCGAATATCCATCTGCAAGGTGACAACCTGGACAACCTAGCTTGATGAATAATTTTTTTCCTTTTGATAATAACGGCGCTCCTTCAAGGTCGACTACCTCAGCGTGACAATTCCGACATGTCGCTTGTTGGTAATCTCCGTGTAAGATAGGCTCATTGACTTCAAGGGTTTGATCCGTTTCATGATGAGAACCATGCGCATGCTCGGCTGGCGCCGTAGCTGAACCCTGCCCCAAATGACACCAGGTACAACCAGTTCGTTCTGGCGGATGCTTTTTAATTAGGATATCTAAATCTGGGTGCGTTTTTAAGGGCTGCTTAAAATCTTTATAGTGCTCATCCTGATAGGAAACGTGGCAGGTCATACATCGATCTACTCTATATATGATTTCCTTAAAAGCATTTACCCCAAAACCCGGAATTACTGTTTGGAGAACTTCAGCCGGTCTCCAAAAAAAGGGGAATGGCTTATAATAATCCATCGTTAATTCTAATTGGTCTTTTTTTCGAGTTAAATCGCCGAGGTCCTCTTCTAATTTTATTTGCTCCGCCTTAACTTTAAGAAGTCTATTTTCNGCTTCANTCANGATTNTTTGTTTNNTNNNTATTATTGGGTCAAATGCTTTTACNTTATCNTCAAGAGAATGCAATGTGGCTTTNTCCACATCGTAATTCTCTCCCTGCGTGCATGGCCTTTTTGTANTANTAATAAGCCTCATCAACTCGACTACCAGCAAACTTCTTTNTCTCCTTTTCTTCATCCAGAGCAATCTGCTTTAGTCGTACCTCTTCAACAAGATCAATATAATTGTCGTCAGCCTCAAGTTCATCTGTTTTCTGATTTATATTATCTGCGATCTGTTNTTCTGTACTAGCAATTTCCGTATTGATATTTTTCCATTCGGTCTCTGCTACGGCATATTGNTCTTTAAAGAAGGCTTCTTGATAGGATTTGTATCCACGACGAGCATACTCATCATCCCAAAATGCCCAAAGGGTGACAAAAAGNGTAGCACCCGCTATAAGAAAAAAAAGGAAACTGTACGAGGTATGCTCGTCAAATTCCCCTTCTTTAAAATCAGGTTGGGTTTCTTCTTCCGTTTTTTCTTCTTCAGCCAATTTTATACTCTACTAGTTATTACACATTAATCGCTAAACACTAATCCACGGAGTGACCATGATATATTTTATATTAAAGCCNATTCTAAGAACGATTTTAATAACGATTCCTATCATTATAAGAGCTAATTGAATTTTTANAAACATCCTAAGAAATCCCACCGACTTTAGTGCTTTTCTTTCCATNAAAAAATATACACCTGTCCCTATACCAAAGTATGCCAATAGCACTCCCCCACCAAAAATAGCAGACCAAGTATAATCTCTAAATCCAAAAGCATAAGGAAGATCGACATTGACAAGTGCCACAACTTTATGTGGGTCCCAATATTGCCAAGGCATGAAAAGGTTCCATCCAGGGCCCCTTAGAAATACACCCATAATAATCAAGGCAATCCATAGCACAAGAAACCCAAAACAATAAACCCAAATAGCTACTTTTCTTTCGTGATAGGTATAATACCCATTTCCTTTAGGGTTCACATCGAGGTAAGGGATCAACATGAGNCCNACAATTATTAAAACGGGGGCAACNACCCCTGCAAACCAAGGATCAAAATATACCAGAATGTCCTGAAGGCCTAGAAAGTACCAGGGTGCCTTTGAGGGATTTGGCGTTTTAGTAGGATTCGCTGCCTCTTCAAGCGGGGCATCGATTACAATGGACCAGACAGTAAGGGCAATTATTACAACGAGTGCACAAAGAAACTCCAACCGCACCAAATAAGGCCAAACATGAAGTTTTTCCGGTACTTCCTGAACCTTTTTTTTGGGTATCGCCGCTTCAGCCATAATTAGTTTCCATCAATTTAAAGAATTATTTCTACAGAGGACCAGATATTCCGCCATCCTTTCGTATTCGCCAAAAATGAACAATCATCAAAGCTCCGGCAATAAGCGGTATGAAAATACAATGCAGCACGTAAAACCTTAAAAGNGCTGGAGGCCCAACCAAGCTACCTCCTATAAGTAAAGCTCTCGCATCATATCTAGGTGTAACCCCAATAAATTCAGCAAATGGACCCTCATTACCAAGAAAAGGTGTTGCTCTGGCCATGTTAGTTCCAACAGTAACAGCCCACATCGCCAACTGGTCCCAAGGAAGTAGATAACCTGTAAAACTTAGGAGAAGGGTAAAAGTTACCAAGAAAACCCCAATTACCCAATTGAATTCTCTTGGAGGTTTATAAGACCCAGTTAAAAATACCCTAAACATATGCAGCCAAACAGTAATAACCATTGCATGGGCTGCCCAGCGGTGCATATTTCTCATCAACATGCCAAACGGAACATCGTATTGCAGATATTTCATATCGTAATAAGCATATTCTCCCACCGGACGATAATAAAACATCAAAATTACACCTGTTACGACCGTTGATAAAAACAGGAGAAAAGTGATTCCACCCATACACCATGTGAATTTAATTCGAAGAGCATGGCGATGCATCTTCACGGGATGGAGGTGGAGCCAAACATTACTGGCAATTTGCAACACNCGGTTTCTNGGTGTGTCNGCATAGCCATGCCTAAATGATGAGGTCCACAACTGAGATTCAGTGATTTCCTTAGCTATCTCACTAAATATTTTTCCACTTTTTATTTTATCCATGAATTCCGCAATATTCGGAATTTGGGGTGTTTTATTTGCCAAAAATNAATCCTCCATCAAACTATGAATATTTCTACTCAACGAAGAAAAAAAGGCTTATGAAGCCATTAACTAAACCAGAAGTTTTGCGCCTGGGTCATTCCACTGGCCTTTTTCACCAAGAAATTTTTTACTTTTATCAACTATGATCTGGCCATCTGGAGCCAGTGCAATTTTNAACCTTTCCAAAGGCCGNGGTGCGGGNCCTTCAAAGTTTACACCTTCTTTNGTAAAACCGCTGCCATGGCATGGACATTTATATTTACTTTCAGTATTTAGCCATCTGGGGGTGCAACCTAAATGGGTACATAATCCGTAAAGNACATAAATTCCTTCTTCATCTCGAACAATCCATACCCGTTGGTCTTGAATATATTTTGTGCTGACGGCCCCCACTGTATAGTCACTTGGATAACCCGCTTTAAAAATAGGCGAAGGCTCAAAGAGAACCCTTGGAAATAAGAGCCTTGCAAAATACAAAGATGATAAACCTAATGCGGCCATAAAACTTCCCCAACCNGCNAANGAGAANAAATCNCNTCGNGACCAAATNGTATCTATCTCTTCTTCTTTTTTATCCTTACNNGCAGCCATAATAAACCTCTTAAATNTAAATTATATAAGGGCTCGGTGCGATTTGAAAGTTAAAATAAATTCATTAAATCACTGTTAAAGAGTTGGTTTTTAACATAATTAAAAAATCGAGTCAAGGCAAGATGTTTTAATGAAAATAANATGAAATTTATTGCAATTTCATGGCTTTTAAGCAACTACGTGCGGCATCACAAAGACCTTGAAAACGGGTTTCTTCATATGAAAAGGAATTGGCAAGATTTGCAACAGTAATACCTTTTTTAATCANTAATAAAATCATAGGAATTAATTCATCTACTTGGCTCGATATCATTTGCACTCCAACCACTAATTTTGAACGTTTATCTGCAACGATTTTAAATATTTCCTCATCCACATCAATAGAAAAGCCTGGAATTGNATTAATCCCTTCAACCGGATGAAATCCNTGATTGAGAGCAGATTTCATGGTGCACCCTACATAACCTATGTTTTGAGACAATTGAGATGTGGTAGGAACCAATTCAATATTAACCTGTCTTTTCTTTCCCATTGAGTTCTCTGCCGCCACTTTTCCCTGCTCTTTTGCCATCGCATCTGTAACTCGCTTGCCAGATATNCTTCCAACGCCATAAACATTTGGGATACTTGTCATCATTCTTTCATCGACAAGAATTTCACCTTTATTACCAAGACGAGCACCAAGTTTTTCTACTTCTTTATTTTGAAAAACTCCCTTTCTTTCATCTAATATTACAATCAAATTGGTAGTAAATTTAATACCTGTTTCAAGGGTTATTTCCAAATCATTTCCATTTTTGAAATAGGAAATAATCTTTTTGTTATATAAAATTTTTANTTTTCTGCTTTTTAGTTGATCTTCCACTTTAATATTAAATTCCGTATCCATTTCAGGAAAAATCTCATCAGAGTTTGGACACAAAAAAACTTTGCAACCAAGTTCTTGAAATCCTAGGGCGGCCTCAGATCCCCATTTACCAGAACCCACTATCAATACTTTTTCTGGAATACTTTTAAAATGAGCAAGGTCGTCAATAGAGACTATTACATGTTCCTCACGAGGCAAGGTAGAAGAAAAAGATGGCTCTGACCCCCAAGCCAAAATTATAGAATTACCTTTTACAAGTTCACTTTTATCAGCTTTCTGAACCAATATCTCATTTGCGCTAGCCAAGCTTCCCTCCCCCTCAACNAGAACAACTCCTGCCTTTTCCAGCTTTTTCTTTAAGNCATTATAATATTCTTCCGCCAACCTCTCCTGTTTCTCTAATTGTTCCGACCACTTTATAGATNCATTCCCATTACCATAGCGCCATTTNGTAAAAAGAATTTTTCTTTTCAAGAAACCCCTTTTACCAACTTTTTCTTTTTCAATAAGACAAACTTTACCTCCCAGCTCGGCTGCTCTCAAGGCTGCCTGAGTACCTGAGAGACCTCCCCCCAAAACTATTACATCAAAATCTGTCATTGAATAATTTTCCTTAGCTTAGAATAATTTTACGAATAAATATTTTACACTATCCTTGAAATATCAGAATAAATTAGTAAAAGAGACTAGCCCAACTAAAACGAGGCCAACCGAGGAAATCACAGCATGCAAGGTAACATTTAGCTTTTTACTAAGAGGTATAACTAAAAGAAGATAACCAAAAACAACATAATTTAAAATAGAGTTTTGGCTATCGATTTGTTTNAGAANTAGAAAAAATATGAAGCTTATTAAAATGGCTACGTAAATAATACGATGGAGTTGATACCGCTTCTTCCGATTATCACTAGGAAGCATACTAACTCCAATCATTACATTGGCTATAGTTAATAAAAATGCAAAAAAAATTACTAGGAAGCTTGGAGAAGAAAATAAACCTTCAAGGGTGCTAGGCTGCATAGTGTGAAATTATGAGAAAGTCAAATTAGGTTATAAACATATCAAATATCTTACCCGACTTGGTTCCTCNGATCATATGATTTCAACTAAACAAAACTNTNAAATCTTATAAATGGGGANAAATAACNNCTAGANTTGTTNAGNAAATTCTATAGGAAGATAGGTTTATACCTTTTTTCAAAAAAATCATGNGGTTTTTTTGGGAAAGGAATACAANNTAAANNGATTGGTGCCGATGGGGAGAGTCGAACTCCCACGGATTGCTCCATACGCCCCTCAAGCGCACGTGTCTACCAGTTCC
>NZYH01000075.1 GCA_002697825.1 Nitrospina sp.
ATGTTGAAAAAGCTCGGCGTCACAATTCCTAGCGGAAGAATTGGTCAGTTACAATTTAAGAATATTGCTACCGTTATCGTAACAGCAGATCTGCCTGCTTTTGCCAAACACGGCGATACTATCGATGTGACGGTATCTTCTTTAGGTGATTCTAAAAGTCTCCAGGGCGGAACGCTATTAATGACTCCGCTAAAAGGCCCGGATAACAAGACCTATGCAGTTGCACAAGGTCCTATTTCAATAGGTGGTTTTAGGGTTCAGGGTGCCGCACGTGGTGTTCAGAAAAATCATTTGACCGTGGGTCGAATTTCAAATGGGGCATTGGTCGAGAAAGAAATAAAATATGATTTTAACGTTAAGGATGAAATCATTCTTGCTTTGAAAAAAACCGATTTCACGACGGCCAGCAGAATCACAAAAGCTATCAATGATGATATGAAGGATCAAGTTGCATTTTTGGTCGACGGTAGGACGGTTCGTGTAAAAATTCCAAAGTTTTTCAAGAATAATGCCTCGGATCTGGTTACAAAAATTGAAACTATTGAAGTGGTTCCCGATTCCGAAGCAAGGGTAATAATTGATGAACGTACGGGTACCGTGGTCATGGGAGAGAATGTAAAAATTGCTTCTGTTGCAGTTGCTCATGGAGCATTATTTGTGCAAATAAAAGAAGAACCGATTGCTTCACAACCTCAAGCACTTGCACCTGAAAATGCGGAGACAGTTGTTTTACCCCGAACCCGAATTTCTGCTGGAGAAGGCCAGGATAAACTTCTTGTGATTCCTAAAAGTGTCTCACTGGGTGATGTGGTTCAAGGGTTAAATTCGATTGGCGTTGGCCCCAGAGACCTGATTGCCATTCTTCAGGCAATTAAAGCATCCGGAGCCCTTCATGCCCAACTTGAGCTTATTTAGCCAAAGTAGGAAAAAGAGAAAATTTTTCCTACCTATAGCTTTATGTAATCCTTTTGTTTCTAAAAAGATATATTAATTTAAATTTAAATCATTTATTTACAATGATTTATGGCTGGGTTTGGGTTTGTTTGGCCAAGGAGGTATTTTGGTACAGTGTTTGCAAATTTAATAAAAACGATTAGCTGAGGTTTAAAAATGGCATCGCTTCCACCGGTTCATATAGAGAAAAACTTGTTTTTACAAATGTCTGAAAAGAATCTTGAGCGATTACGGAATCCATCTTCTTTTGGAAATGTTAATTCTGAAAAGAAAATTGAAAAAGTTTCTCGAGAATTCGAATCCATTTTTTTACACAAACTTCTTTCTTCCATGCGAAAAACGGTGCCCAAATCAGGGTTGTTGGATAGTTTCGCAACAGATATGTATAAATCAATGATGGATGAAGAAATTGCCAAGGAAATGTCAAAAAATAAGGGAATGGGTATGGGAGAGATGATTTATAACGATCTTAGCAATATAAATCGTGTAAGTCGTGGACAAGCGCTTCAATCAACTTATACAGCTTCAGAATCAAAACCAGCAGGTTTTGGAATGAAATTGAAGGAGTAATATTATGAATAGGTTATATAAAAACCTTCATGATGTTTTGGAACAAAAAATTGGTTTATACGAAAGCTTTATTCAATTGTTAAATCATGAATGGAAATGTGTTTCCCAATATTCATACGATGATTTAGAGAAAATTATAGCTAAAAAAGATGATCATGTTATGCAAATGCAAGCTTTGGAAAATAGCCGATCAAGTTTAATGAAAAAAATTGCAGAAAAATTAAGTATGAAACCCACTGGGTTGACCTTAAAAAAATTAACCCAATTGAAAGATAATCCGTATAGGGTAAATTTAGCAAATTGCAGAAAAAAACTACTTTCTAGTATTCAAAAAATAAATATTTTAAGTGGAAAAATAAAATCGCTAATGGATCATTCCACACTATCTTTAAAAAATTCACTTGCCTTTATTCATTCTGAGAGCGAAAAAGCAACCTCTCCTTATGAAGCAAATGGAAAAGTGACAGGAAGTAAATTGCAAAGCACCATGGTTAGTGTTGATGCATGACTTAAAGTTGACAATAGGTTGTTGATATTATGACTTCAAATGTTTTTAGTGTCCTGAATACTGCGAAGGTAGGTTTACTTGCACAGCAATTAGCAATTGAAGTAACCGGTCAAAATATTGCGAATGTTCAGACAGAAGGTTATTCCCGCCAAGAGGTAAACTTTGAGGCAAAGAATGCTAGGCATACTAGCCTAGGCCAAATAGGAACTGGTGTTCGTGTTGTTGGTGTAAAGAGAGCTCATGATAAATTTTTATTTTCTCAAATTCTGGGCGAAGGTGACAGGTTAGGCGAGTTTGGAGTCCGAAAAGACGTATTTGAGCAACTTGAAGTTCTTTTTAGTGAATCAAATCAACAAGGCATTAATCAAAGCCTGAGTAAATTTTTTTCAACTCTTCAGGATCTTTCTTCAAACCCTACAGGTCTGCCGGAAAGATCCAATGTGATTGCTGAAGCGCAAAATCTTAAAGTAACATTTAATAAACTTGGGGCATCTATTTTTCAGATTCAAAGAAATTTGGATGCAACGGTTAAGGTAGAAGCAGTCAAGATTAATAGTTATATCTCCGAAATTGCAGAACTTAATCGAGCGATCCATGCTAATGAACCAGGTAATTTTAGTGCAAATGACTTAAGAGACAAAAGAGATAAAAAGGTAAAAGAATTATCGGAGTTAATTGATCTTAACGTCGTTGATGAAATGGATGGACAGATCAGTTTGACTTTGAAAAATGGTACCCCACTTGTTCTTCGGTCTGAGGCTTTTACTTTAAGCACTCAATTAAATGGAAATAATAAGGGTTTTCAAGATATTGTAGTTTCTGGGTTAAGTGGAACAAGCACGAATGTCACTGAGATTGTGACAGGAGGATCTTTAAAAGGCCTCATCGATATGCGCGATAAAGAGATTCCCACTATAAAAGATAAGCTTGACCGTCTTGCCACGGGTTTTATACAAGAGTTTAATAATACTCATCAGAATGGATTTGGATTAGATGGCACTACAGGTAATAACTTTTTTGAACCACCTTCTGTGACCACAGAAATCAATACAAATAATAATGGTACTGCAACAGTAACCGCGACAAATGGAAGTCCATCAACTATTTCTAATGATAAATTCGAAATTACAATTACAGGCGCAAATACCTTTACTTTAACAAACCTTACAACTGGTGCTGCCTCAGGTACTTTTAGTTTTACAGCGGGTTCTACATTTAATATTGCCGGAGGATTTGCAGTATCTATCTCAAGCGGGGCAACAGTAGGAGATAAATTTAAAATTTCGATTTCAGAGGATGCAACTCAAAATTTTGCTATTTCTAGTGATGTAGCATCCAACGCAAGTAAAATTGGAGCAGGTTTAAATTCAAGTTCCGATGGTACAAATGCATTAAGATTAATAGGCTTACAATCTAAGCTGTCTTTTAACAGTGTTACGCATATAGCTGAGGGTTCAGGGGCCTTTACATTTAATGAGTTTTACAACTCCATTGTGAGTGATTTGGGTATTCAATCCTTTTCAACCCAAGCAAGTTTTGAACAACAAGAAGGTATTTTATTGCAGTTAAACACTCGAAGAGAAAGTAAATCAGGTGTTTCGATAGATGAAGAATTTATTAATATGGTTAAGTTTCAACAGGCTTACAATGCTTCTGCCCGTTTGATAGGGGTAGTTGATGAACTGCTTGATACTGTTATATCTCAAGTTTAATTAATGAAATAACTTATAGTTATCAGGAAAAAAAGCAATGGTTACTCGTGTTACGAATCAAGCGCAACAAGCAAACTCTCTTCAAAATATTTTTCGAATAACGGAAAAACTTTTTAAGGCTCAACAGGAGATTGCAACAGGTAAAAGAATTAACCGCCCTTCGGATGACCCTACGGGAATTCGAGACTCTTTGCTTTTGCGAACGAATCTCAATCAGTCAAATCAATTCATAAAAAATATTGTCAATAATCGCATTTTTATTGAAGCGAGTGATACATCCCTTAATTCGATCAATTTAAGTTTNATTCGAGCAAAAGAATTGTCTGTGAGTGAATTGGGGGGAGTTTCTTCAGCGGAAACTCGAAATTTTGCAGCATTAGAAATAGATCAACTTATTTCTCAGGTATTTGATTCAGCAAATACAAAAGTTAAAAACAGATTTATTTTTTCAGGAACCAATTTTAGAGTAAAACCTTTCAGCTCTGAGGCATCTGGGGCTGTTTACACTGGAAACTCNGAAGCTTTTAAGGTAGGTGTTGCCAGCAACGTAAGTATAGATTTTGCTATTCCAGGTTGTNAAGCTTTGGCAACGGACCTCAANCCNCAAATAACAGCGAANACNAACNTNTCTTCTTTAAATGGTGGTATTGGTATCACCGAAGGTTCTTTCTCAATTTCGGACAGAGCAGGAAAAACTGCAACNATTACCGTTAGTTCAACAGATAATATTGGAAGATTAATATCGAAAATAAATAATGCATCGGTGAACGTGACGGCATCCATAANCTCAAATGGAAGAGGCTTACAATTAACTGATACAAATAATGTTGTTTCAAAAGCATTAACCATTTCTGAGATTTCGGGTGGAACAACGGCGGCGGAATTAGGAATTTTAGGAAAAAAGAATGGAACCCTTACCGGGTTTGATTTAAACGCAACTTTAACGGCATCTACACTTATACCGGATTTGGAGTGCGGAAATGGCATAATTTTAAATGATGTGAAAATTATAAATGGTGCTGCATCGGCAACCGTTACCTTGAGCTCNGCTAATACAATCGGTGATATATTANATACAATTAATGGNGCGGGTTTAAATGTAACNGCATCAATAAATAGTGCTGGAAAATCTTTGCAAATTAAATCTAANTCCTCTGATACNGTTGCGATAGCAAGAAATGTTGGTACGGATGAAACAGCCGAAACCTTGGGTTTAGGGGGAGGAAAAAATGTATTCACCACATTGTTTAAACTTAGCGAGGCACTTAAAAAGAATGACACGGCTGCAATATTAGCTTCTCTCGGGACCCTCGATTCGAGCCTTGAATCTGTAAATAATTCGAGAGCAATAATTGGAGCAAGTTTGTCACGAGTTGATAATAAGGGTATTGTTCATGAGCAGGAGGTNGTGAATCAGTCTGCCCAACTTTCTAAAATCGAAGACGCAGATATTGTAAAAAGCGCTTCGGACCTTGCCAACCTAGAGTTTGCACTTCAAGCTACATTGGGTTCTACGGCACAAATATTACAACCCACCTTATTGGATTTTCTACGCTAAAACTTAATTTTCAGCTAAGGTATTTNGNCCATTTTTTTGNAAGTTAAAATACAGAAAAGTAATANCCAGTATTTTAATGGTTANCNTNAATATTAAANAAATTTTTTAGTCAANTAATAANTTTTGCACNATAAAATTTATTCTTCCTCCGACTTCTGTTTTATTTCTCTTACGAACTTTTCTCGATCTGCTTTTAGTTTTTCTTTAAATTTTTCAATGCTCCCATATTTNTTTATATATAATTCCCTAATTTCATCGACGGTTTTTATTTCATTACCATTATCTCCTGTCAAACATCGACCTTTGGTATCACATGTCCAAATTGGTAAATCTTTTTCGACTTCTAACCTCAAATCTTCAGGAATATTTTGTCTATGAGGTAAGCTAGAATAATTTGGATCAGCTCTTTCTTCNATCCGATCAATTTCNGTTACTAATTCATCGATACACTCTCCATTCCAATCGCCAATATGTTCATCCCCATCTGCTGAGAAAATTTTATTTTTCAGGGTCGGATCAACATTTACCTTGTCAAGAGAAAACCTTCTGCCAATTTCAGACATAATTTTTAAACCATTCTGAGGTGTAATAATTAAANATGTTATTAATATTAATTATAAAGGATTTCTTAACTAAAAAAAGAAATCAAATTTTTTTAGTATTCTGTTGATCTTGCCTTTGATAATNTGGTAATTCTTTATCCAGTAAATAAATAAACCTTGTAAAGGAGTGTAGTATGACACATGACCAAATTGTTTCTGCTTACGAAACATATCTTGCGGAAAATGAAACCTTTGAAACTAAAAATGTTAAAGCTGCAGCTGCTCGTGCAAGAAAAGCTTTGGGAGACATCGCGAAACTAGCAAAGGTAAGAAGAGCAGAAATCCAAGAAAGAAAAACTAATATGTAATCTCGTTTTTCTATTAATCCTAGTTTTATAAGGATAGTTTTTTCGTGTGCTTTTGAAATTATTCCAAGCAGAAAAAACCAGGGAAAAACAGAAGGTTTTGGTTTAAATAGCGAGATATGGTGGAGGCGGGGGGAATCGAACCCCCGTCCGAAAGGTTTCAGTCAAAGGCATCTACATGCTTATCTTCTGATTTGAATCTCATCTCGACTAACTCCCAGAAGCCGGATCAAGTCGAAACCAGTTCCTAAAAATCTCATCCCATTTACCTGGAACATGCAAACGGAACCAGTTCGCTGAATGACGTCCGATCCACTTCCCGCGAACATGGATGTGGCGGACGGTAACCGTTTAAATTAAGCGGCTACAGCAACATCATAATCGTTGGCGATTATGTAAAAGCCGTTTTTTAACGGGCCAACGGCATCCCGTACATGCAACCTTTGCATCAGCTCTCCCGTCGAAACCGGATCGCCCCCATACTTATTAAACAATACACTAATTCTAATATATATTATTAATCAAAAGGTTTCAATGGTTACCCAAGTAAAGCCTCGGTTAAAATTAAGCCAGAGTTATAATAGAAAGGCCTTGTGTTTTCTGGTCATAAAAGTATTCAACTAAATTATTTTGAAAAATTATGCAAAAAACCAAAAATTTTATCTCTCTTCTTTCTCTTCAATATCATTGTTATCCAGATGAAGTAGGTGGGGCCTGGGGCTTGACTTATCAAATAAACAAGCGACTCGCAAAAAGAGGTCATAAGGTTTACCAACTAACCTGTAAATCCTCTGAAACTCAGATGTCAAATGAGATGGTCGATGGAATCGAATATTTTCGGATATCCCTTAAGGAAAGTAAAAATATTTTTTTACTATGGAAAGCTATTAGAAAACAAATAAAAAATATTTTAAGGTCTGAGCCAATTAATCTGATTCATATTCATAATCCTTTAATTGGTTTTATTGCCCTTTTGCTTCCCAATTTATGGAAGATTCCTAAAGTTTATCATTTTCATAGTTCTTGGCTCGATGAAGAACGAATAAACTCATTGAGTAAGGAAAAAAGATCTTTAAATTTAAAATTGCAACTAATTAGAATCATAGAATGGACCTGCTACAAGTTTTCAGGGACCATCCTTTTTTTAAGTGAATATTCAAAAAAACGTTTTAAAGAATATTTTTCATTTTCAAGGTCAAATCTTGTAATAATTCCAGGGGGGGTAGATTTAAAGGAATTTCAACCTTTAAGAACAAAAGATAATTTATACGAACAACGTAGGTTATTAAACATAGAAGAAAAACCACTAACAATTTTAACGGTTCGAAGGTTAGAAGAAAGAATGGGACTGGAAAACCTGGTCTTAGCTACGGAGATACTAATTAAAAAATTTCCTGATATAGATTTTCAATTAATTATTGTAGGAAAAGGAAGTTTACGAAAGAGATTGGAAGATTTGATAACGGAAAAAAAACTATCAAAAGTAATTAAACTTTCGGGATTAGTTTCTAGAGAAAAACTACCCATTTATTTTAAGGTTGCAGATTTGTTTGTTCTTCCTACAACAGCTATAGAAGGTTTTGGAATAGTAACCGCAGAAGCTTTTGCAAGCGGTTTAGCAGTAATGGGAACACCAGTAGGGGCAACAATAGAAATATTGGAACAAATTGATAAAAATCTTATCTTTGAAGGAACTTCTCCGGAATCGTTATCAAAAGGTTTGGAAATTTTTTTAAAAAATCCTGAATTTTTTTCAAATTTGAAATCAAAATGTAGAGAAACGGCTGAAAAATACTATTCCTGGGAAAAAGTAACGGATCAAACCGAAGAAGTATTTATCAAAATAATAAACCTTTCTAACTTTAAAACTATAAATTAATAAACTGATTTATGAGTTCCATTTATTCTAAATTATCTTTGACACTATTAATTGTATTGGTTTATAGCAATACAATTTTAAATACATTTCATTTTGATGATATTCCTTCAATTCTTGAAAAACCGTGGATCCGTGGCTTAGACAAAATTCCAGAGTTCATTTTAAGTTTTTTTCAGCGACCCCTTGTTATCCTTTCTTTTAATTTAAATTATTCAATTAGTAGATTTGAGGTTTGGAGCTATCATATTTTTAATATTTTATTTCATATTATAGCCACCCTTCTTGTTTATAAACTGGTCCAACAGATAATATTTTTTTTAAGAAAACATTCGAATAAAAACACTTTCCATTTATTTTCATGGCCATATTTTTCAGCTTTGGTGTTCGCACTTCACCCTCTTAGCACCCAATCTGTCACTTATATATCAAGCCGATCATCAATATTGGCCACGATATTTTACATTTTGGCCTTAATTTTATTTTTCAAAGGATTTAATGAGAGAAAATTTAATGGAAAACCAGGGCGTATTTACTTTTTTGTTTCTTCACTATTTTTTTTATTAGGGGTGTTAACTAAAGAAATCATTATTACTCTCCCAGCAGCTTTATTTATTTTTCACTATTATTTTATTTGGAAAAAAAGTTTCAGGGAATGGATATACATATATGGCAAATGGATTTTGCTGTTATTAATCCCTATTTTGGCAGGAATTGGATATAAACAATTTATTGGTGGAGGCTTTTTGGCTGCATCTTCAGCAAAGTTATCATCATCAACATGGCTTTTGACTCAAACCTCAGTTGTTCCCTTTGAGTATTTCAGAAAATTTTTATTTCCATTTAATTTAAATTTGGATATAAATTTTCCAATTCTTACAAATTGGCTAAATCCCCAAAATTGGTTAGGGATGTTTTCACTAGGTGTAATAATAATTATTTGGATTAGAATTTCCATGGGTAACAAACAAAATACTGCTTGGGAGATTGAAAAAAGATGTGCGGGTTTTGGCTTCGCCTGGATATTTTTAACCCTGTTGCCTACATCAAGCTTTATTCCTTTATTGGACCCAGTAATGGAACACCGGACTTATTTGCCATTGGTTGGTTTTGCATTAGTAATAGCTTCAATTTTTAGCTGGACTTATTTAACTTGTTTAAAAATAAATCTAAAAAGGTTTTTATGTTTTTCTGTTGAATCAATAATGTTATTAATTGTAGTTTTGTTTTCTTTGATAGGAATGGATAGAAATAAAGTCTGGAAAGATGAGTTTACTTTATGGGCTGATGCAAAATTTAAATCACCAAATTTAATCAGACCTTATAACAACTTGGGTCAAGCCCATGATAAAGTCGGAAATTATGATGAGGCTATTATAGAATTTCAGCAGGCTTTGAAAATTAATCCTAATTATTTTTTTGCATTAAATAATTTGGGAAATATATATGGTAAACAAAAAAATTACGAAGAAGCAATATCCTATTTTAAAAAAGCTATAAATGAAAAATCTGATTATAGNCCTGCATATTATAATATTGCTCGGGCTTACCATTTAATTGGNAAAAGGCGNGAGGCTGTAGAGGCATACAAAAAAGCAATTNTATATAACCCTTATTTTGAACAGGCCTTTTATAATCTCGCATACTTATCTATGGAGTTNAGTAGCTTTGACGAGGCTATTGAAAATTTTAACNAGTTTATAAAAATGCAACCTAACCACTCTAGAGCACATTTTGGTTTAGGAAATGCAATGATGATGAAAGGACAGTTAGATCTTGCGATGTTGGAATATAGGGTTTCAGGAAAACTAGATTCCACATTTGCTTTACCCTATATGAATATGGCAAATATTCAAATGCAAATTAAAAACATCCCAGCAGCTATCGAAAATTATAAGAAAGCATTGCAAATAAAACCAGATATGTTTGTTGTTCATTTAAGCTTGGGTATGATTTACTATCAATTTAAAAATGAAATTCCTACAGCACTAGATTACTTAAAGGAAGCACTTCGTTTAAGTCCAACCCAACCGGATACAGCTAGAATTAAATCGCTAATAGTTGAACTAGAAAACAAACAGCCGACTTGAGTTTTATTTAAAGGAAATTTTTGATTGTTTAGGCTTATAAAATATTCCAATGGAGATGGAAAGAAATTTAAAAGAGAACAAAAAGTAGGACGTAGATTAAACTACTATTCGGCTGAGTACTAAACGATTAACCCCGAAGCGGACATGAATTAAGTCAAGTTTAATATCTTTTCCTTTTAAATCAGGAAATTCAGATAATCCACCATCCTGATACAATTTCTCAGCATCGGGGTAGTCTTTGAAATATTTTAAGGATGTCTCAGAATTTTCAATGGTGGTGTAGTCTTCTGCTTTATTATCCCAAGTTCTTGCTGCTAATAAAAAATAATTATCGGCATCTAAATTTTCTTTATTATCTAATGTTGCGCTCATTCCAATCCTCATTCTAGTTCTCAAAAATTAATATTAAAATCATACCTTATTTAAATACGATAACTAAATTCCAATTTATGAACCATTTGTGAAAGTAAAAGGGTCAGTAGAAGGTAGGTCAGTGCTATATAGGTATAGGTTTCAAAAAAATTAAAGTGTTTGGTAGCATATTCATTGCCAACACGTAAAATATCAGATATCGCCAACACAGAAACTAAACTTGTATCTTTCAGCATCCCCAGAGTTTGATTCCCAATAGCTGGAATTATGGTTCGCATCGCCTGAGGTAAGACTATTTGGGTTAAGGCTTGCTTTTCATTCATTCCCAAACTTCGGGCAACCTCTGCTTGTTCTTTTGGAACAGCCTCAACCCCGGATCGGAAAACATCGGCCATATAAGCCCCATAACTAAACCCAAAACCCACAATGGCTGCCACCAAGGGTGGTATTTGAATAAATTCACCTAAGGCATAGTAAATATAAAACAAAAGTACTAGTAAAGGAATACCACGTAATATTTCTATGTAAAAGCTAACTGGAATACGAATTGCAGGATTTTTAGAAAGTTTTCCTAAGCCTACAAGTAATCCAACTAAAATTGCAGCAAAGCTACCTAGTAAAGTAACTAGCAATGTATAATAAATTCCTGCGGGTAAAAGTGATACAAGCTCGAGATACCCACCGGATTGCTCACTTGTGGAGAAAGATTCTTTTGAGGGCAAATAAACCAGGAAGAAAACACTTGCCAATACTGCAATATTCCAAGCCCATTTTTGGGATTGTAAGTTTTCGGAATTGGATAGTATTTTTTTCATAAGTTTCCAAATTTTATGGAACGGAATTATTTAGGAACCTTTGCAGCTTGGCCTAGATCCCATTTTTGATGAATCCGAGTAACGGTTCCATTTTCAATCAAAAATTTAATTGCAGAATTGACCCGCGCCATAAGCCCTTCTTCACCTTTTCTTAAAACTATTCCATAAAACTCATCAGATAAAATTTCTCCAACCAATTTTATTTCCTGAAACAATGGTTTATTTTTATAGAATAATGTTCCTGAACTTTCCCCTAATACCGCATCCAACTTTCCATTGATCAGATCAGAAATAGCATGACCGTACATCTGATAACCTTTTATTTTTATCAAAGGTTGTTTTTCTAGAAAATAATAAGAGGTGGTTCCTATTTGCGCACCGATCAGCGCATTATTGTTTTTGGCATCTTCAAACGACTTTATTTTTTTTTGATTTTTATGGACAACCAGAGCTAGACCACTTTTAAGGTAAGGGACACTAAAATCCATTCGTTGTTTTCTTTCTTCCAAGACCGTTACAGAACTTATAACCATATCGAATTTATTAGTTATCAATCCACCAAAAAGGCCTGCCCACTCAACGTTAGTCAGGCGGATATTAAACCCAGCCTTATCAGCTATAGCCTTCATTAAATCGGGTTCAAAGCCAATTATGTCATTTCCAACGCTCATAAAAGACATAGGNGCCANNGTTGCGTCAGTTGCCACAATATAGGTATTNTCTTCATNNTNNNCATAGTTGCNNCAACCGNTAATAANNNAGNNNCTNATAAAAAGATTTAATNNAAAAAGAAATNATTTATTTTTCATTGATTTGAAATACATCGGAGATTGCAAATAAAACTCTAACAGATTCTCCAATTGTATATTTATTTTTTGTTGTTTTTCGATGGTGAATAGATAATTTTAAATGAGACTCATCTGCCAGTTTAATTTGGTAACGGGTATGACTTCCAAAAAAATCACTATTAACAATAGTTCCTTCAAGCCAGTTTATCTCGCTGGTGAGTTCTTGGCCAGAATCAAAGAATATTTTTTCTGGTCGGATATAGCATTTTTGCCTGTGAGACCNACTGGGATTGGATAAAAACCGGATTCTTCCATTTACACCTAATGAAAGCGTTATCAAATTCCCACTTTTTTTTTCTACTATTCCATTTAGGCAGTTTAATTCACCCAGAAAATTGGCTATAAAAGAAGATTTTGGTTTCTCATATAGCTCTTTGGGTGATCCATATTGTTTTATAGAACCCTTTTCCATGATACACATTTCAGTGGCTATGCTCATGGCTTCTTCCTTATCGTGAGTCACAAAAAGAAATGTTATTCCCAGGGCTTTTTGCATCTCGATAAGTTCTAGCCTCAAATATTGTCTAAGACTGGGATCGAGTGCAGAAAGNGGTTCGTCGAGTAAAAGTATTTTTGGCCGATTAATAACTGCACGTGCNAAAGCAACTCTTTGNGCCTCACCNCCACTTATATNTTGAGGNTATGAGTTTTTCACTTTCTTTAAGTGNGTTAACTCTAAAAGTTCGTCAACTTGTTTGGCTATTTCAGATTCTGAAAGATGCCTTACTCGCGGTCCGGTAGCAATATTTTCATAAACAGTCATATGTTGAAATAAAGCGTAGTTTTGAAATATTAACCCAATAGGCCTTTTTTCAATTGGAAGAGAGTTGACTTCTTTGCCCTCTATCCAAATTTTTCCTTTGTCAGGAGTTTCAAAGCCAGCTATAAGGCGTAAAAGGGTAGATTTGCCACANCCGCTTTGCCCTAAAAGNGTAAATCTTTCTCCCTCTCTAATTTCNAGAGAAATATCTTTGAGAACAGATTTTTNGCCAAAGGATTTTGAAACTGATTCAAGCTTTAACATTTTAGTCGATTCGAAGGAAACAGAGTTGCAACANGAAGGCATTTTATATAAATTCTCTAAGTAATTATACATGGATTCTAGGGAGAGAATATGCGGGTTTTGGTTATTGGAAGTGGTGGACGCGAACATGCATTGGTTTGGAAGATAAANCAGAGTCCAAAAGTAGAAAAAATTTTTTGTGCACCGGGTAACGCAGGAACAAGTGAATTTGCTGATAACATTCCTATCGCGGCAGACGATATAGAAGGTTTGTTGCAGTTTGCCATGAAGAAAGAAATTGGGTTGACGGTGGTTGGNCCAGAACAACCTCTTGTAATGGGGATCGTAGATCGATTTGAGGTAAAGGGGCTGCGCATTTTCGGNCCTAGTGCGAGTGCAGCAGAATTAGAAGGTAGTAAATCTTTTTCAAAAGATATTATGCAAAAATATGGACTTCCTACCGCAGAATATAAAATTTTTANCTCTGCCGAAAGTGCCACAAAATATATCCAAGCCAAAAACTGCCCACTTGTTGTAAAAGCCNATGGGCTTGCAGCGGGTAAGGGGGTGTTGCTATGCAGATCTTCCAGGGAGGCTCTTGTTGCTGTCGATACAATTATGAGGCAGAGGTTGTTCGGAGAAGCCGGTGATCAAATTGTTGTTGAGGAGTTTCTTGAAGGACAAGAAATTTCGGTTCTGGCTTTTAGCGATGGGCAAACGGTTTTGCTGATGGATTCGGCTCAAGACCATAAAGCAGTTTATGATGGAGANATTGGNCCTAATACAGGAGGTATGGGTGCCTATTCCCCGGCACCAGTTTTTACTGAANTAATGCNGCAAAAAGTTCGCGATAAAATTATGTTGCCTATGGTTCGAGCCATGCAACAGGAAGGCCGAACTTACAAGGGAATTCTTTATGCAGGTTTAATGTTGACTAAAACTGGTCCCCAGATTCTTGAGTTCAATGCCCGTTTTGGTGATCCAGAAACACAACCGCTCATGGTTAGGATGGAAACCGATATTATTCCCTTATTTGAAGCTTGTATTGACGGAACTTTGGGCCANTGCCAAGTTAATTGGAAAAATAAATCNTCTGTATGTGTGGTGATGACTGCNGAAGGGTATCCTNGTGCTTATCAAAAAGGAGAAATTATTTCAGGATTNNAAAATGCGAACTCCACTCCTGAAGTGGTCGTATTTCATGCAGGAACTAAAGAAAAAGACGGAAAGGTACTAACCAATGGCGGTCGAGTTCTAGGTGTCACTGCTACCGGAGCAAACACCGAAAGTGCGATCCAAAGGGCATATGATGCTGTTGGTAAGGTTAATTGGAGAGGTGTCCACTATAGAAAAGATATTGGTTCCCGAGGGAGGAGTTAATTTTTTGGATATANGAAATAACGGGAAATCCCGGTTCTCTGGTTTTTAAATTTTTGTACAGACGACAAATCTAAAAACCTGAGAAACTCCCAACCCCGAAAGTATTAACCGGGATTTCCCTTTTTTTTTCTGCTTTTTTTTTCTGCTTTTTTCTTTTCAAGATACAAATTTTTTTGGCATTCATGTGAGCAATATTTTGAATTGGGATGTCTCGGATAAAATTCGGTATTACAAACTACGCATATTTTATTGTAGAATTTTGTACCCTTATTTATCTCTATATTAGGTTCTTTAAAACTNTTTATGAAAGAACTGATTTTTTTTGTAGAAGGTTGGTTAAAAATTTCTTTTCCGGATTTAGTTATCTGACTTTCCTTTACTATTTTTTTAAGCTTCCCATTTTTATCGTAAACTTTACATTCATAAGCCATAGGCTGTCCACCTCTTCTAAGGCACACTAAACCTAATTAATATTTTATTAATCTAAAAATATTCCAGCCGGAATATCTATTGGTTTGTGCGTGTTTTTCTGTATGAAAACTAAATACCTTTATCATGCAGCTGGAAATCTCTTTTTTTCTTTTTGAATCAATATGCACTAAATGGGGACGGATTTTAATAATGCTGTGTTTTTNATTATTTAATGGTTTAATTTTGATTTTTACAAATTGGTTTTCTTTCACATAAGAGGATTTAATAATTGCAAACTTTTGAGTCTCATTGTTTTGAGAGGTATAAGTGATTTCTCTTTTATTGAAAGACATTGATTTTAAATTTTTGTTTACAGGATTATCAACTNCCCACCTGCCTGAAACATTATTTGGACAACCTGCTTTAGTCCATTCTTCATCCTGCCACCCCAGTGCATATCCTGACGAAATTAACAATGGAAGAAATCCTGCAAAGCTAAAAATTACGGCAAGGGTTATATTTAAAGCCAAGTTTCGCAACTTCAACAAATTCGCNTATTTATAAAAATATTTTAGTATGAACATGTTTCTACCTTTACAACTTTATATAGCTGATGTTTTAGTAAACCTTTTAATATGACCAGATAAAAGATTTGCAAAAATATCTAGATCATAGGGCCATGCGTATTGGAAACTAATTTTTGGATATTTTTTTCGAAGNTCATCAACTTCCTCTGGTATTTCTTTTTCAGAGTGAGAACCTCCCGGGGTTATCATGGTGGTTATCAGGATGACTTCTGTAACATTTTCATTTACCAGTTCATCAGCAGCTTGCTCAATTGATGGATAACAAAATTCGTTATAGGCTGTTTTTAAAATAAAACCTTCTAATTGAGGAGCAAGATGATTGGCCAGTTTTTCCAGGCCAGATTTATAAGGATCCGATTCAGGAGTTCTTTCCCAGTTTCTGATTGTAGAATCCAATTCGATTTCCTTTGAAGTAATATCAATGCCCGTTCGGATTCTCTGTTTATGNATTTTCATAAAATCCTCAACAATATCTTTGGGTATATCGCTCGGTAGTCCTCCATGCCCTATAAGAATTACTGCTTGCTTGTTATTTTCCATTTTGTCTCCATTAGTCACATCAATTGTGACCCCTTGTATTTTGAAGATAGGTAAAACCATAACTTCATATAATTAATATTTTAGACAATATTTTAGAAATTTCAACNAAAATCTAAACAAATTTTAGTTTTTTGTCTATATTTTAGAATTGCTTTAAAAACAAGGTTATAATTTAACATTTTTTGAAAAAGCCTTAAAAAACAATTTGATTCTAGGGTGAGGGAATGGTCGTAATCTTTCGTTTTAGGTAAATTACACAACTTCTCATTTAATTGTTGCTCGCTCAATTAAAGGTAAGAAGGTGCGGATAATAATCATGAAAGCTGTCTTGGCGAGGGGCTAAGATAATATTTATTTCCCGAGGCAAAAAATATTTTATTTCCTTAAAAACCTAACGACCAATAGGTTTAAGAATTTTCCCTGCTAGTCAAGTTGAGGTTCTTTATTTTCGGTTTCGACATCTTCCATTTGTTTGTCGAAGAGTCGGTGGGCAAGATACCAGCAGCCCCAGGAGACGATACCAACCGTGCCTAATCCGATGGAAGACCAGAGCATCAAATTGTCGCTAGAAGATATTCCTCGGAGGAAGATAAACGCGCCAAGCGGAAGTGCCATGACAAACCCGAAACAAGACAGCAACATTGAGCTGCGGGCATAATATTTAGGCCGCACATCAATATTTAGCTCAGGAAGGTATTTTTTATTCTCAGGCAAGGCAGCATCAAGCAACTCAATTTCACCTTCACATTTNGGGCAATATTGGCCTCCCCAGAAGGCATTTTTACACTGTAGACAAAACTTGACCATTGGTTAATGTGTTTTTTTTGGTTGGCCTTTAGAATACCTCATTTATAATAACGCTACAACTATTGGTCTCTTTGTCTTGAAAAGCACTATGACAGTTAAAAAAAAGGTCGTAATTTTAACGCACGGTGGAGCAGGATCAGACTCTGCCCACGCTGATGGTACTGCAGTTGCGGGTCAAATTGGAATAATGGGACTGCAAACTGGCGAATCGGTTCTGGATGCAGCTTGCAGTGCAGTTTCAGTACTTGAAGATGATAGCCGTTTCAATGCAGGAGTGGGTTCTCATCGCCGCATTGATGGAACAGTACAAATGGATGCGTCTTGCATGGATAGTTCGGGTAGCTTTGGAGCCGTTGCCTCGCTGGAAGGTTTCAGGAATCCTGTCCAAGTTGCCCGTATAGTTAGTCAATCGGAGTATCGAGTATTGGCGGGAGCAGGTGCAGCAGAATTTGCTTTGAACCAAGGCTGTAAAACGGTTTCTCAAGATGAAATCGCCAATACCGGAAAAGATTTTTCAACCACCGACACCGTGGGTTGCGTAATACGTGACGGCGACCAGTTTGCAGCAGCACTTAGTACAGGAGGTATCGATGATGCCATACCAGGCCGCGTGGGTGATGTTCCATTAATAGGCTGTGGGCTCTATTCAGGATCCGAAGGTGCCGTTGCAGCGACAGGGGATGGAGAAGCAATTGCAATGCAGATGACTGCATTTCGCGCTTATCAACTTATTGAACAAGGGATGGATCCAAAATCTATCGTACCCACGGTAATTGACTGGTTTAAAAAACCTACTGCCTTCGGCATTATAGTTGTCAGTAAATTGGGTTTTGCAGGCGGAGCAAATGAATCTATGGCTTGGACGGCAAGTGAAATAGAAATCCAATTATAGTCATGTGTAAAGAAAATAAAATTTAAGGCTAGATGAGTATCAAAATACTTTAGAAATCGCTCGGTATAATGCCTTTTAAATTCTACTTATATAAATTTGCTGATTAGGGTTGGTCCAAAGGGCTCAAACCGTTTTTCCAAAAAGGTAGGTATCTTAAGGTGGATGGCAGAATCTCTTCTTAATTTTTTAAGATCAAAAGGAGTGTCCTTATCAAATATTTGAAGCTGATTTTTCTTTTCCATTTTTTGCTGCAAAAAAAAGATATTTCTAATGTCGTAGGTACGAAAATTCTCAAGCTTATTTATGGAGCTTTTGGTCCAATTTTTTTCAGCAAAAGTTGTTTGTATTATTTTAGACTCAACAAGTAATTTTTCAAAATTCCCACCGGTTACTGCATTGGCTTGTTTCTTTTCTGCTTCCGTAAGTCTGCTCAAAAAATTAACAACCTGGTTAACGTGTTCCATATATAAGTTTTCGGTATTTACAAATACAGACTTGATGGCCAAAAATATAAAATAAATAGAGAGAAATGAAACCTCTTGATTAATTGAGGGATTGCTGAGCGCACAATTTTAAATATTATGCAAATATCTCCTTACGGATCTAAAGAGGAGCTCGAGGAGCTATGATGGGTTCGCCACCAAGGCCTTTCCACATCAGATAAAACAAGGTAACTATTAAAACAGCAAGAACGGCTAGAACAATTTTTGAGCTTTTACTCATTTAGTATGTACGTTTGTTTTATTAAAATTGATCGAGCCTACCCCAACCAATGCCAGACTAAAAATGCCTCTGATTGACCGATTTCCGTTAGCGTCGTCAGCATTAGCGCCAACTAGTGTGTGGACTGGGGGTCATGGCTTTAATGACACCCTTTTTTCGAAACGAACCTTTGACCATTTTATAAGCAAGCCGCCCTATTTTATTGGTGGTCGGTTTGCCCAGCTTACGTCCGCATTCATGACAAAGAAGGAAAGGTAGGTTGTCCTTACTTGAAGTTTTCAACTCAGCCAACGCGGTGGGTTTTATAACTGTGTCCAGAAACAATAAGTCTAGTTTACCGGAGCCCGTATACCGTGCAATAAAAGTTTTACATTTAGTGCATTGAATTTCAGTCATCTATCTTTACATTTCATCCGCAGATTCAGTAAGTGTTGAAGCATGGGGAATTGCGGCATTCTCATTATTTGCCTGTTTAAGAATAGTATCTTCTTCATGGAGCTTGGCGAAGTCGATTATTAAAGTTTTGGATTCTTCAACAACCTCTTTTACTTTGTTAGTTTTCCTGACTTTGTGGACTATATTAACAAATCGATCTACTAGGGGTTGAGATTTTTTCATGGTTTCACGAACCTTTGAAAAGTCGAGTTTACGCTGATAATTCTTTTCATAATATTTTGCGTACTCTACCCAGGTCATTACTTCTTCCAGAGCATACCCATAACCGCCTGTTTGGTATTTGATGAATTCTTTTTCTCCTTTTTCACGCCAAAGGGGCAAAATATAATTAGAGACATCATTGCGAGGAATTCGATTTAAAGCAGTGCAAACATAGTCGAGCGTGTAAATAAGGGCGATAGCTTTTTGGTCGAGAAGAAGAGCTACTGTGGAAAAANTTCTAAAGTGNTCTCTTTTTTCGAAAGCTTCCCAAACTCCNCCTTGAGCTTTGACGCTGGCAACCTGATTATCAATAGGNTGGAGCAGTTGGATACAAGTNTTNGTATTAGCTTGGACGGAATGGCTGANNAAAAANACCAAGAGAGATGCAAAAATTACTACGATCNTGAGGAGCTTCTTCATTATTAAGAACTCCATTTAAATGTTGTAAATAAGCAAATCTTGTTCAGTAAAAATAAACNCCGANGTTATTNAAGTCAATNNTATTTTTGTTTTCANACTTCANCAAAATNTTCAATAGGTTTCAAGAAAAATATCAATTTTTTGCTCATCAGTGAGGTTTTCTCTTAAGCTACTGTCTTGGACCACCCTAATCCCAGTAAGATCAATACTTTTCAGTATAAAATAAAAGTCCTCGCCCTTTTCATACCAGTGATTGAGGAAAAAACTGGATAAATTATCGCCCTTATAAGTTTTTTCCAGTTTTCTCATTTCCTGCAGGTATTTTTTTACCTCCAGTAATGATGATTTCCTTGATGAGGATTCCAGATTAAAAATATAATTTTTAAAGGACGAGATATTTTTTGTTTCGGTGGTAAATTTAGAATTAAGTATTCTACAAAGAGTGTCTATTTGCTCTCTACCCAATTGTACCTCTGAAGAAACAGGAACCACTTCATCCGATAGATGTATTTTTATCAACTCCGATTCTACTTCAAATCGATCTGGTTCTTTCGATTCATGGTTTCGAAGCACATAAAATACTTCTGGCATTCGAATAGCTATCCTGAAGTTTTTTCCATCCTGCATTAAAAAATATTTAAATAGATAGTTTTATGGTTTCGGTAGATTTTATATAATAGAGCTTTAAATCAAACTGAGAATACAATGCCACCTAAAGAGTATAATTTCAAAATAAAAGGTGTTTTAATAAATGAAGAAGATAAGACAGAAGATGATTTTAGCATTTTCATTAAGGCAATGGATGATAATCATGCCGTGATGTTGGTGCGCGAGCATTTAAGAAACCATGCTCCTAAAGGAAATTCGATAATCAAAGGTATAGAAAAAAAAACAAGTTGATTTGGAGGTAGGGGGGAGGATCACTTCTTGGTGATGGCCCTTTAAAGGTGATTACCTCTTTAAAATCCACTCAGCTCCCCTGGGTGGATTTTTTCATACAAATAAATATGATCCGATTAATTTTAAATCTTAGAACTTTGATATTAACGTTATTTGTATTATCCGGGATCGTCTCCCCGAGTTTTGTAAAGGCGGATGAATTTCAGGATGCGGTAACAACTGTAAACGATGGAGATTTTGAAACTGCTTATAAGATGTTAGTACCTCTGGCAGAAAAAGGTCAGGCTGCAGCTCAATTAATACTAGGCATGATGTATTTTAAGGGAACGGGTGTTGAAAAAAATATTGTGCAGGCCGATAAATGGTTGTTAATCTCGGAGAAGCTGGGACAGGAGGCAGGAAAGAAGAATCGTATTTTCGTAGAACGGCAAATGAGTAGTGATCAGATTTCAAAAGCACGTAAGTTAGCAAAGGATTGGTTACAAAAACCTTGAATCATGACAATAGAAAATCCTGATATCCATAATGAGGAAAAAGCTACTCCTGCAAAACTGGGTGGAATGGAATTAATTTTGATCATTTTATTTCTTGCGTTTGTTGCTTGGGGTACATATAAGTTTGGAATATGGATCGTTAAGGATGGAGCAGAAGTTACACAGGAAATGGAATCACCTTTTAAAAACTGACGCTTTTGTAGTTCAAGTGCAACAAGGCAGAAAGTCCTTATCGAATACTACAAAACTTCTTAAAATTCGTTAAAAGTTTGGGTTTCAGTTTCTTTGCAAAAACTCTTTAGCCTCTTTCAATTCTGGAAAATCAGGTGTTGCATTTTCTAACTGAACAAAAAGTTGATGGTACTTTTCTTTAGCGGTTTTTTTATCTCCTTTTGCATTCGCTGCCCGTGCTGAACCTATTAGCGAGCGAATTCTATTAGGATGTCGTAATAGGGAGATGGAAAAATTTTCATCAGCCTCAATTGGTTTTCCTGCCTTCAAATATACTTCACCCAGAAATTCATAAGTAGGTTTTAAAATTCTCGGAGGACCGGAAGGCGAAGGTAATTTTTCTTCTAAAAGGATGGCTTGTTTTGCTAGCTTTATTGCTGTTGCAAAATCTTTTTGGTATAGCTTGATCGCTGTTTGAATTTCTAATTCCCACACTTTCAGATATTCAATGCGCTTGTAATGATTCTTTCTAAAATCTTTTTTACGGATAGCGTTTAACTCTAAAAGATATTTGTTCGCTTCTTCGACTTTTCCTTGCATGGCGGCAGANAATCCAAGAGCGAAACGATAGCCGGCTTCCGAAAAACTCTTAGGTTTCCACCCATCAGGTGGTGGATACTTTTCTATAATTTCCCAATTTTCAGTTTCAATAAAAGAAGCGGCCAGCATGCGATANTAATATTTTCCGGCTCGCAAATTAGATTTAGCTTGTATCCCGGCTACCATATCCTTTTGTTGTATAGCAAAAANAATCGCAGCCTGATCAATCANNCCNTGNTGTAATAAAGAGTAGTGNAGCCATTGCAGACTATGGTAATCCCGNTTGCTTAAGGGNAGATTTTTNTTTTCGACCCAATCAACAGAAGTCTTCCACCCATTTGTATTNGAGTCGACGGCATCCGCCCACATNCCAAGTTGAACAAAAATGTGGGCAGACATATGNTGGGCATGGTGNGATGCGGGTGCGATTTTGGAATAACGTTTGGCAGAAGGTAAGGCAAGCCGNGCCAAATCAGGGTGATCAAATGCATGAATTGAATAATGTGCAGCACAAGGATGATTCGGATTTTTTTGGAATACTTCTAGTGCAATAGATCCTGCTTCAACTTGAAGTCTAAGTTTATTAACGGTGTTTCTCGCGACACCTAATATGGAAAGGCTATAAAAACATGCTGCCTCAAGGTCATTCGGGTAATTGTGATATATTTTTTTCATAGCTTTCGAATAAGCTTTATCACGGGTATGTTTTCCTCCTTTGCCATANAGTAAGCGAATTGCATGAATATAATCCTGTTCCCTCTGTGTTAATTTTGAAAAATTATTAATTTTTGAAAGAGCANCTTTCGCAGATTGGTAATCCTGTTCCTCCCAGAGAGGATGGTTATGTGCCATAGCAAGNCCCCAATAACCCATCGCAAATTCGGGATCTAAAGNGACGGATTTTTTAAAGGAACTTAAAGCTTCTGTATACCAAAATGAGTGNAATGCTGCGACACCATGCAGGAAATGTTTTTGTGCGGTTCCTGAAACTGAAGTAGAAAAATCAATGGATCCTAATTGTCCAGAGGAATTTGAAGCATATGTATATTTTCCTGTATTAAAAAAAAGGAAAATAATTATTAAAGTAAAAATTCGAAACATAAANTACCTTCAANTTAATTTTGGATACTAAAAGTTTAGCATAATTGAAATTTTACTTAATCTTAATATTGAATCTTCTGCCTTTTGAACGAAAAGGCTATAATANATGTTCTGATAAATTTCATAAATTTACTAAAGCAATTGGAGCGTAGAAGATGTCGCTTATTTATTTAAGTTCCAGTTCTTCTGAGGCGGAACCTTTTTCCCTGAGAATAGCTTCTCAGTGCGAATCAAATTTAGGTTCTGGATGTTTCTTGTCCAAGAATAATGGAATAATTTCAACACATAAAATACGATCAGAAATAGAAGCCTGTGATGTTTTGATTGTAGTAATTACAAAAACAATTACAGAAGAGACCGAAGACATTTCCCCTTATAACCTTATAGATAATGAAAGAATTCGTCTGGAGATTATATCGGCAATTAACAAAGATATTTTAATTGTCCCTGTTTTGATAGATGATGCAAGATTACCAGAGAAAGGTAATATCCCTGGTGCGCTAAAGAAGTTGCTTGATTGCAAANCCTNTCATTTGCGAGAGGTTTTCTGGTCTGAAGATTTGGAGGTTCTTCTTGAGTATTTAGAAGAAGAACTTAGTTTTATAAAAGAAGTTAAAGAAAAGTTATCTGAATCGGTTGAAGTAAATTATCAACGACTCGCAGAATTTGATGGTCGAAAACCNATAAAGGNAAANTTGGAGTCGTCTGATTTTTTGCAGNTGCNAAAAATGATTGAAGCAGAAATGATTTTTTTGCAAAAAGCTCGCGGAATCGGTGATAGGAAGGCGGAAAAAAATGCGCTATCGGCTTTGGCACTCGCCTACTCCAGATTGGGTCAAACACAAAAAGCAATTCAATTTTTTCAGGAACAACTGATTATTTCTCAGGAGTTAGGAGATTTTAATGAGATATGCAGTCTCTTGGCAAACCTGGGTGATGCCTATGCGGTCTCTGGAAACATCGATCGGGCCAAAAGTTATTACGAAGANCAGCTTNCTNTAGCAGAGNTAAAGGGGTTAAGCGTATTTGTTGGTAGTTCCTATAACGGTCTAGGACATGTATTTGTCAAAAAAGAAAAGATTCCAGAAGCCATTGATTGCTATTTAAAGGCACTAGAAAATTACCGCGAATTGGAAGATCATGACAAACAGTTAGAACTACTGGTTGGCATTGGACTCAACCATTATAAATTGGAGCAATGGGAGAAAACCACAGAATATCTTCTTCCAGCTTTAGATGCGGCGAAATATCTTGAAAACAGAAAAGAAGAGGTTCAAATCCTGATTGATTTGGCAGAATCATATGAAAAATTGGGTAAGAAGGAATTGGTTAAATCACATCTAGATCAGGCAGAAGATACACTTAATATTACAGATGAAAATTGGTGTTCCTCTTTAATGCGNCGAATTAAACTTCTAAGAAATCTTTAAATTAGTTTTGATATATATGAAAGGTAAAAAAGAATATTTTCGTGTTTTAACGATAGCCGGGTCGGATAACAGTGGTGGTGCAGGAATTCAGGCAGACCTTAAAACCTTTTCTGCGCTTGAATGTTATGGCATGTCGGTCATCACTGCATTAACTGCTCAGAATACCCAAGGGGTGCGCAGTATTCAGGAAGTAAAGCCGGAATTCGTTGAGGAGCAATTTAATGTAATCCTTGAAGATATAGGTGTTGATGCAATCAAAATTGGAATGTTGTTCAATATTCCTATTATTAAAGTAATTGCAAAATGTTTATATAAAGTTAATGGGTGCCCTGTTGTTCTCGATCCCGTCATGTTCGCAAAAAGTGGCGATCGTTTATTACAGGAAGAGGCTGTTAAGGCAATTCAAAAGGAGCTGTTTCCATTGGCAACCGTTGTTACACCGAATATTCCAGAAGCCCAGGCATTTTTAGGTTACNCCATTAAGAATTCAGAATCGATGCAGCANGCTGCGATTGATTTATGCGATTCCGGGCCTTCAGCAGTGGTTATTAAAGGGGGAGGTTTATCGAATGATTTTAGCGATGATTGTTTATTTGTAAAAGGTGGAGAATTACTCTGGCTTAAGCAGGAAAGAATCTCAACAAACAATATTCATGGAACCGGTTGCACATTTTCTTCTGCCATTGCGGCTTATCTTGCTCGATCTTATAAGTTGGAAGATGCCGTTAGAGAGGCAAAACTTTATCTTACGCAATCTTTGAAAGCGGGNGCAGATAAAAAATTGGGTAAGGGCCAAGGGCCTGTCCTACATTTTTTCAATACTTGGGAAAAATAACAGGAGGTAGTATGTCATTTTCTAAAACCGCTTGGAGCGCGATTGAGTATACATACAAATCTATTTTNGAACANCCNTTTAACANGGAGTTNGCTGAGGGNACTCTTNAAACAGANAANTTTCAGTTCTATATGAANCAGGATTCTCTTTACCTCGTCGATTTTGCACGTGCTTTGGCTATNACCGCCTCGCGNGCNACCAATCCCGAAGATCTTGTTTTGTTAATTGATTTTTCTAAAGGAGCCATCCTTGCAGAACGTGGTTTGCATGAATTTTATTTTGATTTTTATGGAATTAAGCTCGATGTAAAAAAAGCACCAGGATGTTTTACATATACCAACTTTCTTATATCAAGTGCCACCCATGCGAGTTATGAAGAGTCCTTGGCAGCTTTGTTACCTTGTTTTTGGATTTATCAGGAAGTCGGACTTCATATTCACAGAAACTCAGCCGAAAATAATCCCTACCAGAAATGGATTGATATGTATTCAGGTGAAGAGTTTCAGGAAGTGGTACGAAAGGCAATCGACCTTACAGACCGTGTAGCCGAGGATGCAAATGATAAACAGCTAGAAAAAATGCAAGAAGCTTTTATAACGTCGACTCGACTGGAATGGATTTTTTGGGACTCTGCCTACCGAATGGAAAATTGGTAACTAGAAATAAATTAATACTAAGAGGAAGATTAAAAAAGAGGAGAACAGATTTGCATTGATTTTCCTCATTGAATCCAGTTAAAGTGCGTTTTTTCAATATACAGACAACTCATTGCCAGCGTAGCTCAGGGGTAGAGCAACTGATTCGTAATCAGTAGGTCGGCGGTTCAATTCCGCCCGCTGGCTCCATATAAAACAATGTGTTACGGTTTAGGCTGTAGCCCATTTGTTGCTAT
>NZYH01000076.1 GCA_002697825.1 Nitrospina sp.
GCGGTGGGCTCATCAAGGATCATGATTTCCGGATTGCAGGTCAAAGCTCGAGCAATTAAAACGCGTTGAAGTTGTCCTCCAGAGAGTGAACCGATGGAACGTTTCTTTAACTCGATAATTTCTACTGCTTCCATGGATTCCGCTGCAAGCTCTTTGTCTTGCTTGCTAAAGAGTCCGATCCCAGATGTTTTTCCAAGTCGTCCCATAAGCACCGTTTCCTCAACGCTAATAGGAAAATCCCTAGAGAAAGGTGTGAGTTGAGGCATATAGCCAATATTTTTGACTGCCTGATGCGCAGGTTTCCCTAATACTTCCACCGAGCCTTGGTCAGGATCTAGAAGCCCAAGGATAATTTTTAGTAGTGTTGTTTTGCCACTACCATTGGGGCCGACCATACCAACGAATTCTTTAGCATCAATATCCAGTTCAATGTCTTCGAGTATAGGGGGGCCACCATAACTGAAATGGAGATCGCGAATTTTAATGATGGGATTTTCGGTCAATGATTTGCTCCTGCAATTGCTTTTGCTGTTTGGCGCATATTTTCCAGGTAATTCTCTGAAAGCGGATCGATTTCCTGTACAGAAGCACCAATCATTTTAGAGATTTTTTTCGCTATCAAAAGACCGAATTGTTTTTGAACGAAAATAACCTTTATTTTTAGATTCTTTCCTTTGGCAACTATTTTTTGCAATGCTCTGGGTCCAGGTTCTTTTCCCTGATGTTCAATAGGAATTTGTTCTAGGTCATAAGTTTCTGCGAAATAAGACCAGGCTGGGTGAAAGACCATAAAACGACGAGTAGTTCCCGCATCGATAGTCGTTCGAATTTCATTATGCAAAGCATCCAAGTCTTTAGCAAGAGCCGAATAGTTATTTTTGAAAAACTCTGCTTTTTCAGGATTCTTTTTTGACAAAGCATCTTTAATTTTTTCAGCCATAATTTTTGCCAGGGGTGGGCTAAGCCAAATATGTGGATCTGCTTTTTCATTTAGGTTTTTCTTTGATGGCAAAGCATTATTTAATGGAACAAAAACTAAACTAGGATGAATGGCTTTGATTCGAGAAATCCAGATTTTTTCAAAGGGAACGCCGATACTGAAATACAGATTTGCATTTGACAGTTCGCTCATTTTTTTCGGGTTTGGATTAAAAGTTGCTGGGCTTTCACCTGCTTTGACCATTACATGAACCTTAACTTCATCGCCACCGACACGTTCTACAAAATATTTTTGCGGAACAATGCTAACAAAAACCGGAATCGGCTCGGTCCACCCTTTAGTGGGAAAATATAATATTTGTATCAGAGCAATTATAATTACGCTTTTGTTCAAAAAATGTTTCATTTGTTTTTAAAGGTCGATTGTGAAAATAGGAATAAAATGGCCAGCGCCATTTTAAATAAGCGGCGGGTATTATAAGATATTTCTTGTGAAATGACTTATTTTTTTTGGAAAGGATGTTTTGACTGGTTCTTATTTGAAATGATTACTTGAGAAAAATTATAACAACCAAAGAAGACAGAATGGGATACCAAAAAGTATTATCCCTAGGGCTATATTTACAGCATGTATCAAAAATAAATTATCTGTAATTGGAGAAATCATGACTTCCGTTCCAACTCGGCGGACGGCATGTTCAATGTCAGTAGAAGTAATTTCACTTGTTTCTTTTTTTTGTAACTCTTCGACTACCTGATCAAGAAAGAAAAATTTCAAAGCTTTTAAAATCACACCAAATAAAACTCCTGAAAAAAAACTCGTGAACCCACTTTTTTGTTTCANNNTGGTCTTTAACTCATTACCTACCTGGTCATAATTTTTTTCAAACTCTGAACGTGGAATATTTTTTTGAAGTTTTGGGACTCGTCTTATAACCTCACGGGTTAACCAGTCTAATAATTGTTGTAANCCTTCTAGGCCTTCTTTTAATTTTTTAATCATCACATGAAGGGCGCAGGCAATCAAACTATGTAAAATCCCGAGACCCAGATACCAAAAAGAAACGATAATGAAAATAGAAGTTTCAAGCCAACTATACCATTCTGCAACATCAAGAACTTGCGAGTCGAAAGTCTGTATAGATAAAAATCCCAAACCTAAACCAGCAAAACAAAAAATAAAAAGTTTTTTAAATGTCCCGAGTAATAGATCACGAAAAAACGAAATCCAGTAGTCCAGTATNTTGGGTGATTCCATTTTTTAATGAATAGGTGTGAGGTTGGGGTCAATATTAATGATCAAAATTAAGTCCCCACGATTCCCATTTAGGGTGCGACCNTTNTGACGGATACGTAATTTTCCTCCTGATGGAAATTTAGGGGGAATGCGGATGATCAATTGTTCGGTTGTACCATCAACTTGATAAGAGATTTTTTTGCGTGTCCCATTTAGTACTTCTGCTGGAGAAGCAGAAATAGCGAAGTCCATGTCTAAAGTTGATTTCTTTTCAGACTGGTTTTTTCCAAACATTCCTTTTAGATTGTTCATCAAAGGGTTTTCATCTGGTTGCGTTATATCTGGATTGGCCGCATCCTTAGCTTTTTTCATTTTATTTAAGGTGTACAGGGAAGTACCTACCATCTGTGCTAATTTAAGTCCCATTCCAATACGACCAATCGGACCTGGTACCATGCGAAGAATTCGTCCCAGACCCCCAACTGCCCCACCAAAAAAGATTGATTCGAAAAAATTATTACCTGATCGAACACCGGATCGACTGAATTCNCGATTNAGTTCTTCAAAAATATCGCGAGCATTTTGACCTTGAAACATACTTGAAAAAATATCTTCCTGAGAATATCTAAACCGCGAGGAAGTGNTTGTACGTCCGGAAAGATAATCNGATCGGAATCTATCGTATTCCTGTTTTTTGGTTGGGTCACTCAAAACCCCATAGGCTTCCGTAATTTCCTTAAACTTATCTTCGCTGGCCGGGTCGTTTGGGTTATGGTCGGGGTGCAATTCCAGCGCAAGTTTTCTGTACGATTTTTTAATATCCTCCTGATTTGCAGANTCNGATANATNCAGGATTTTATAATAGTCTTTAAATTCTTTTGTTCGAGCCATTGGTGTTCGGTTACATACCCAGTTTTTGGGGATAGATTGCTTCAGANTTTTCNGGACCCTCAATTTCTGTTTTTTTGTTTTGAGTTGAAATTTTAAAAGATTCATCTGCATGCAGACGCTGTTTTAAATTTTCAAAGTGCACCATCATTGGNATTGGAGAGATANCCTTTTTGTTAGGGGTTAGAATAAAATTTGTTTCGGCCAATACATCTCTGTATTTTCGTTTCATGTTCATTTTATATGCTTGGTAGCCTGGAATTGCTTCGACTCCTTTATAGGGTTCGTGATTCAAAACCTTGTACTTATCGGGAATATAAACATTAGCAAAATAATCTGCTCCAAGGGAATGATGAACCGTAGTCTTAACCTTCAAAATTCTTAGGCTCTCATCCGTTGGGGTCATTTTCATTTCGACCCAATAGCTNCGATCATGAAAATTAAGGTTTTCAAGAAAAACGATTCCATACAATGCATTGAACTTAAATTGAATGAATATTCCAAGAAATATCCATCCGAAAACTCTCCAGAATTTTCGCACGAAAAGCTCCTTACTTTTTATGAAGGACAGTATTGACCAAATAAACCTTTAGGGGATTAATATTATCAAAATGAAAAATTTAAATACAATTTGTTNTGTTTTCTATCATTTTCAACCAACTTAGCNNTAGTTTAAACCNAATAAGACTTTTTCGAAATGATTTAATATATNTTTGGCTAAATTATTTAATTGTACAAATTTTGATAGTTTAAATAGTAGCTATATCGATTGACCTTTAGAATTTAAAAATCCGTAAAATAAAGTGTATTTCCCTTTGATATTTTACTTTAGTTGCCATAAATTAAATCAACCTGGTAAATTTTCTTAGTTTTTGAGTAGACGGGAAAATATTCTGGTAAAAAATAAAAAAAGAATTTTTAATTAAATAAATATTGGAGTATTGGATATTGAATTCAGGAATATTGATCGCTTTTGAAGGTATAGACGGTACTGGTAAAAGTACTCAATGTCGAATGCTGTCGGAACTGTTAACCAAAAAGCAGATTTCAAATATAGTTTTTGCGGAACCTACGAAGGGTGAATGGGGGATGAAAATCCGTAAGCTTTTATCGGAAGGTAGAAAGGGTATTAGTCCAGAGGAAGAATTGGAATGGTTTGTAAATGATAGGAAAGAAGATGTGGAAATTAATATCCAGCCAGCATTAAATGCTGGTAAAGTGGTGTTAATGGATCGATATTATTTTTCTACTGCAGCCTATCAGGGAGCATTAGGATTCGATCCGCAAAAAATCAAGACAGATAATGAAAAGTTTGCACCACAGCCGGATCGGGTTCTGATTTTTCATAATGCTCCCGAGAAGAGTCTTGAAAGAATTGAATCGGCGAGGGAGGGAAAAAGCGCCTTTGAAAGAAGCGATTATTTGATGAATGTGCAAAAAATATTTAAAAGTTTCACTGGGCCAAGAATTCGCTTTATTGCAAGTGATGCAACTTTAGAGGAGGTTCACGAACAGGTCTTATTGGAAGTTCAAGATCTTATTGATAGGAAATTATGAAACGTTTTGTTATAGCAATAACTGGTGCGAGTGGTGTGTGTTACGGGAAAAGATTGTTTGATTGTTTGAAAGCTCAATCAGAAGTCCATGTGATTGTTTCAGAGCGGGGTGCTGAATTATTAAAAATCGAATTAGGACTCAAAACCTCTTACTTCTCCGGAGAACATGTCGTTTTGCACAAAACTTCAAAAATTAATACATCCATTGCCAGTGGTTCATTCCGATTAGATGGCATGGCAATTGTTCCTGCGAGCATGGGTACGATAGGTCGAATAGCAGCTGGTGTTTCCGGCAATCTGATTGAACGCGTAGCGGATGTTATGTTGAAAGAAAAAAGAAAATTAATTGTGGTACCAAGAGAAGCTCCGTTTAGCACAATCCATTTGAAAAATCTTCTTTCATTGGATCAGGCAGGTGCATTAATTCTCCCTGCATCGCCTGGTTTCTATCAGGGGCAAAATTCTGTAGAGAGTCTAGTAGATTTTGTGGTAGCAAGAATAATGGATCAGATGGGTGTCGATCAAGACCTGATGCCTCCCTACGATGCTTAAGGGATAGGAATGATTTATTTGGATAACGCTGCAACCACTTTGATGGATCCTGAAATAATCTCCTCTCATCAAGAGTATATGCACGACTATTTCGCAAACAGTGGTGCTGTTTATGAAATTGGACTGGATGCTAAAAATAAAATTGAAGAAGCCACGGAATCCATAAGAGATTCTTTGGGTATTCCCAATACCCATAATCTTGTTTATACAAGCGGCGGAACGGAATCAAATAACCTTTTTATTAAAGGTCTTTGTTTCCCAGATAAAAAAACAGCTTGTCTGGGGCTAGAGCACCCCAGTATTACTGAAACGCTTCGGTCGTTTAAAGTATATGAAAACGAACCACTTTCTTTGTTGAAGTATTTCAAAGAAGGAGCTCTCGATTATTCATGCCTTCCATTACTTAAAGAAAAAAAAATCAGACTTCTTTGCCTTTCGCATATAAATAATGAATTGGGCGCGATAACTGATTCNATTTCCTTGNTACGGCATTTAGAAAAAGAAGCCCCGCAAACTCGCCTNTTTTTAGACGGAGTCCAGGCGATAGGAAAAATTAAATTCGGTAAATCAATGTGGTCTGGTTTGGCGGGTTTTTCTTTGTCTGCACATAAGTTTCATGGTCCGAAAGGCATTGGATTATTGATCTATGATTCTAAATTAAATTTGAATTCACAAATGCATGGTGGAAAACAACAATTTGGTCTAAGAGCAGGAACTCTCTCGGTTCCTTTAATNCTAAGTTTGGCGGACTCCATTAAGCTTGCGGTAGCACGGCAACAAGAAACACAAAACCGTTTGCAAGAACTACAAAATTATTTCTTGCAAGGATTAAAAAAACTAAATAAACCTATTTTATTAAATTCTTTCTCAGGAGATCATCCGTCTACAGGAATAGTGAATTTTAGTTTTCCTCCAGTCGAGGGAGAGGTGATGTTGCACCATCTTGAAAAAGAGNAAATTTATGTGGGCTTGGGGAGTGCTTGCAGTGCTCATTCTAAAGAGCCCTCAAAAATATTAACCGGAATTGGTTTGAGCTCTGAACAGGCACGCTGCAGTTTAAGAGTATCTTTTTCTAGAAATAATACTGTTGCTGAGATTGACAGTTTTTTTAGTGCTTTCTCAGAAAATTATGACAAGCTTTTGCCTACCTTTACAAAGAAAGCTGTCAATAAATGAATGAGAAAAGAACTATTCTAGTCCGCTATGATGAGATAAGTTTGAAAGGTCGGAATAGGAAGTATTTCGAAAAAACTTTACTAAAAAATATCAAACGCTCTTTGCCTACCGATAAAGAGATAGTATATCGAGTTGTCAGAGGAAGAATTCTAATCGATCTTAACCAAAGTGTTGCGGATGAATATCAGGCGTTATTGAAAAAAATTCCTGGTATTGCCTCTTATAGCGTTGGCATTTCTGTAGAACCTGATTTTGAGAAAATGGCGGCATTAGGAATTAAATGGATTGAACCCTTCCTTGAAGGAAGAGATAAATTAAANTTTTGTGTTAGAACACGCCGGTCAGCAAAAAACTTTCCTAATACCTCCCCTGAGATTAACTTTGAAGTGGGCTCGCGAATAATGGCCCAGCTNGGTCCGAAAGGTCTTGTTGTAAATATTAATGAATCTGAGTTCACTCTTGAAATAGAAATTGGTACAAGCGAAACTATCCTATTTCATAACCGGGAGGCTGGTCTTTGCGGTTTGCCAGTCGGAAGCTCTGGGAATATATTATGTATGTTATCAGGCGGTATCGATAGTCCTGTGGCTGCTTATTTGATGGCTTGTCGAGGATGCCGGGTACATTTTGTTTTTTTTGATAATCAACCTTTTTTGGGACGCGGTGGATATGAAAAGGTAAAAAAATTAGCCAAAATTATTAATCGTTTTCAAGGCCGAGCTAAACTGTTTGTNGTCCCATTTCAGGATATTCAATTATCAATTCGGGATCATTGCAAAGAGGAAAACCGNATTGTTCTATATNGGAGAATGATGTATCGCATTGCTGAAAAGATTGCCAAGGACCAAGAAATGCCGGGATTGGTCACAGGGGAATCCTTAGGGCAGGTGGCATCACAAACCCTTGAAAATCTAGCGGCTGTGACTTGTGTCACAAATATGAATATTTTACGTCCCTTGATAGGGATGAATAAGGAATCAATTATTAAGCTTGCAAGGAAAATTGAAACTTATGAAGTGAGCATAGAACCACAACCNGACTGTTGCTCAGTATTTATGCCCAANAATCCTTCGACCCGTGGAAAAATACATTTTTTGGAAAATGATGAAAGTAAATTTCCTTTGGAAAAATTAGAAGAAGAGGCTTTAAAAAATATGGAAACTTTGAAAGTAGATTTTTTATGATCCCGAAAGTTTTTTTACTACCGGGGTTGGGGGAAGTTCGTTTAATAAATTTTGTATAGATTTTTTTTCCACCGGATGTATTGTAGAACCAGAAATCTCACTGAGTGGTTCGAGAACAAAACGGCGATTTAGCATTTCAGGGTGGGGAAGGGTGAGTGACTTTGAATTGATCATCCTCCCCTCGTAATCCAGTATATCCAGATCGATGACCCTGGGACCCCATTTTTCACTTCGGGTTCTTCCCATTTGTTGTTCAATNTTTAAAAGCGTCTTTAAAAGGCTTTCAGGGCTAAGAGTGGTTTGTATTTCAATGGCNGCATTTACAAACCAGGGTTGGTTTTTTTTGCCNATGGGNTCGGATTGGTAAANNGACGACTGCTTAAGGATGCTTATTGACTCTAGCTCATCTAAAAGTGAAATGGCTTTCTTGCAGTTCTCTTGCGGAGATCCGAGGTTAGATCCGATTCCTATTAAAACTTTGTGTGTCATCGAACCATTTTAAAATAGCCTCTTAATATTAGAGAGGGAAGTGAATCATATTAAAATTCAAACTCTACTTCTGAGAGGCGGTTTTTAATTTCATTTATGATTCGCCTTTCTTCCTCTTCTCCCTTGGCAGCAAAGGTAGCAGAAAACCGGATGTAATGGCCAATATCGTCCCAAGGTACGGTAGAAATCAACATTTCAGTAATCAAGAATTGAGAGAATGCTTCGCCGTTTTCAAATTTTCTACCTCCTTTAATACCCTTGGGTGCTCCAACATACAAAAAGAATGATCCGCCTGGCATTTTAGCACTGAACCCGACTGAATTGAGAGCCTCAACTAAAAGACTAAGTCGGCGCTTATATTTGGCAACGGTTCTCTCTGTAATATCAGGATGCTCAAGAGCGTAAATACCTGCCTTTTGAATAGCGGCAAATTGACCTGAATCGATATTATCTTTTACGTGGGAGATACCCTTAACAATGAGTTCATTACCCACAACGAAAGCTATTCGCCATCCGGTCATATTGTATGCCTTCGAAAGCGAGTGGAATTCTACGCCGACGTCCATCGCACCTGGGACGGTAAGAAAACTTTCAGACTTGCCATCGTAGGTGAGGGCAGCATAGGCAGCATCCTGCATTACTGTGATTTTATTTTGTTTGGCAAATTGNACAACCTCTTCATAAAATTCACGGGTTGCTTTTGCGCCTGTAGGATTATTGGGNTAATTTAGATATAAAATTTTTGTACGTTCGAGTATTCCGGAATCAATNCTTTTTAGATCGGGTAGAAANCCATTTTCCTCTGTAAGGGGTAAATTTACCACCTCACCGCCTAGATATTGCGCATGNGTTCCCATGACAGGATAACCNGGNACCGTCATCAGGATGACCTCTCCTGGGTTAACAAAAACAGCCGGGGTCATTGCCAANCCNGGTTTCGATCCTATAAGGTGGTTTACATGCTTATTGGGATCTAAATTCTTAACGCCAAAAACATTTTCCATATATTGGCAAGCGGCAATCTTAAACTCCTCTATTCCATTATCGGTGTATCCACGATTTTCCGGTTTCTCCGCTTCCAGTTGCAAGGATTTAACGACGCCGGAATCTGCCATTTCATCCGGTTCACCTACACCTAGATCAAATAATTCCTTACCGGGGTTGGCGTCGAGAGCGGCACGTTTCGCTCTTTTTATTTTTTCA
>NZYH01000077.1 GCA_002697825.1 Nitrospina sp.
GGTTTCGTAAACTGGTAAGAAGGAAATAAGAAAAATTAAAGNNGTTGAGGCCACNATTANTTTTTNNCCAAGNTTTTCACGACCAANAAATANTAGACNNACCCCGGCCANTAAAANCAAAAATATACTTGTNTTGGGNGAAGCTAANTAGCCANAATATTTTTGANATGANCCAGAANNNANTATCCATTNNAATNCNCCATAGAAANNAAAGAAGAACTTNNTCAAGCTAGCAAATAAAGCCTTTTAANTCAATNANTTANTGTATTGGTGGCNGCGCATCTAGTTTCTTTTTCCATAATTCTGTAGGAAACNTTTCCANATTAAGAGCAAAATAANNCTATATATGGAAAGTATTTTATATAGAATAATATATTAGAAAATAATCGAGAAACCAGATTTAATTAAAAAAAATGAGAAGGGAATTTTCCTCTTCTTTTTATTTTAGTCGGGAGATTTATTGTGAAAAATAGCACAAAAGTTCGTGAGGATGTTCAGGAATATTATGGAAAAGTCCTTAAAACCAAAAATGATCTGCAAACTAGTGCCTGCTGTGCTGCAGAAACAATGCCTGCTTATCTCCGACCTTATTTAATAAATATACATGAAGAAGTGCAGTCGCGTTTTTATGGATGCGCATCAACCTTTCCTTCAGGGTTATATGGAAAAACTGTGGTGGATCTTGGTTGTGGATCAGGACGTGATTGTTATCTTCTCGCCCAAGTAGTCGGTCCAGATGGTTTGGTCATCGGTATTGACATGACCGATGAGCAATTAACAGTAGCAAAAAAGTATATNTCCTATCATACCAATAAGTNCAATCTAAAAAAACCTAATGTNGATTTTCGTAAAGGTTGGATTGAAGACCTCAATACCGCCGGTCTGGACGACAACTCTGTTGATATCATCATCTCAAATTGCGTTATCAATCTCTCTCCTGATAAGGAAAGTGTTTTTAGGGAAATTTTTCGAGTACTAAAACCAGGCGGAGAACTTTATCTGTCAGATATTTTTTCCGATCGGCGTGTTCCCAAACCACTCACGACAGATCCTGTGCTATTGGGAGAATGTTTGGGCGGAGCGCTTTACATTGGAGACTTTAGGCGAATGCTAGCNAAGGTTGGATGTTATGACTACAGAGTCATCTCGAAAACACCCATCACTTTGAACAACCAAGATATTCGCCGCAAAGCAGGTATGATTGATTTTTATTCGATGACCGTAAGAACTTTTAAATGTGACTTTGAAGATATATGTGAAAACTTTGGTCATGTGGCATGTTATCAAGGGACCATTCCTGAGTTCCCGCACGGATTCACCTTAGACGATCATTATTATTTTCAGACAGGAACCCCCGTCCCTATTTGTGGAAATACATATAAGATGATTAGTGAATCCCGGTTCGCAGATTATTTTAAAGTAACCGGAGATTTCTCNACCCACTTCGGCCCTTTTGACTNCAGTGCAGTGTCGGTTAAGGAAGGGTTAAATTCAAATGAAAGTGAGGCCTGTTGCTAGGCTTTAAAGCCGGTTTTAAGTAGGTCTTATAATTTCTCTATTACTTTTTTTTACCCTCATTTTTAATTTTCCCTTATCAACATCTGATAAGAGTAATAAAATTATCCGTGATTAGAAGACATCCTTGGTTATATAAAGTTTACGACATAGGTATATATGGATAAGGTAAGTAAGAATAAATTGCGCGGCAATAGCCGCTGCGAGAAAATTAAGACTTTGCCCTGGCATAGACAGCAGGCCTAATAAAGCAATGAGAAACAAAGGAAAATCAAGCCCGTTCCATCGCCAAATTCTAAAAAGGTTTCTTAACTTATTAAAATATTCCTGACGCTGGTCAGGNTTTAGTATCTTGCTGTCAATTTGCTTTAGGTTTTTCAGGTTGCCAAGTGTATTCCATTTGCCACGGAAAATCATTTTTTGTGTCTGCATATAATAAAAATAAAGAACAAGAACCATTGAAGATTTGTGGTGAATTTTTTCAAACGTGGTTTGGATGTCTTTTTCCATGCCGTCATANCCTTTCAAAACAATTGTTCCAAAGGTTTGCTTGCAGTAATCNTAAGATATTGCACGTAGAATAGTAAAAATAGCTATGATGATTAGCGCTGTTTTGAAATTTGGGTAGCCAAAAATAATTCCTAAAACTACTGCCAAATATGCGAAATATCCGGCAATTCCATCAATAAGACGGCCCAAATCACTGGCCATATTTTTAGCTCTGGCAAGTTGNCCATCCACACAATCTAAAATCAAGGTCAATTCGAGAAGTATTCCCCCCATAACACTAGTTTCCCAATTTCCTTGACTAAACGAGTAGCCTGATGCAAAACCAACTAATACAGATAAGTAAGTAATTTGATTTGGGGTGATAAACGTATTTTCTAATACCGATACCAATCTTTTCGCAATTGGCTCATGGATATAAATATTTACCGGTTCAGCTAAATCTTTCAACACATGATCCGTTTTTTCAGACATTTTTTACANCCATTTTTTTTGGTGATACCAGTCGAGGGTATCAGCTAATCCGGNCACCAGACCGAATTCAGGCTCAAAACCAAAATCACGAAAAAAATTTTCTGGTGAAGCCGTCCAGGAACTTTGTCGAATATCTATCACCCTTTGTCGATCAAATAACGCAGGTTTTGAGCTGAATATTGCTAGCAGCTCAAAAATTATCGCTATTGGGGATAAAATTACTTCAGGTAGCCTCAAAACTCGGGTTGAGACCTTCATTTTATCTGCTGCGCTTCTTGCAATTTTCTCCCATGAATAGAATTCCCCATCCGTTATAAAATAAATTTTATTATTTCTTGGAGATTTGCCACAGGCTTCTATCATGCCCTGAACTAGGTCGGTGACATAAATCAGAGAAAGGTTTTTAGGTGTNCCACCAATTTGCAATGCCCAACCGTTCTTAACCATTTTGAAAAAATTAAAAAGATTTTCCTCGCGTGGACCGTAGACGACTGGCGGTCGAAGAACCTTAATGGGTAGATTTTTAAAATATTTTAGAGCGATGTCTTCCCCGGCCTTTTTGGATTTTCCGTAATAGGTAATTGGATTTAGAAGCGAGTCTTCATTAATTACGACACCGTTTTTACTGGGTCCTACAGCGGCAAGACTGCTTAAATGAATAATCCCTTTAATACGTTCTCCAAACTGAAGGCATTGTTCATATAAAGTTTCGCAAACTCTTGCATTGATATCAAAATATTCCTCGCGATTTTTTGCTTTAGTAAGACCTGCACAGTGAAAAACATAATCCATATTATGCAATTCTGGAATTTTAAAAGATGTATCCCCAAGGTCAACAAAATGTAATTTTACTTCTTTTAATTGGANCCATCTTAAATTGGAGGTTTTGCGGACTATACAGTGAACTTTACAACCCGCTGCTAATAGGTTGTCTACCAAGTGACTACCAATAAACCCATTAGCCCCAGTGACTAGGGCATTAGAACCGTTAAGGTAAGAATTTTTTTTCATAGANGCGGTGTCTTTTATAAATAGTTCCCCCTAATTTGAACATGGGTTCTAAAATATCGATATTATCTTCTAGCATCCAGGACATTTCACACCACTTTATACCTTGTTCTATAAACNTTTTATACGTTTCGTAATACATATATGCGTCAATACCGAGTTTCCGAAATTTTTTCTTTATTCCAAGTGTTAATACCCGATAAGTATCAATTTTATTTTTTCTCCAAAGAAACTTTGCCCAACCAAACGGAAAAAGTTTGCCGTCGAGCTCAATCAGCACTTGGTTGATATCTGGAAGAGCTAACGAAAAACCAATGGGTTCTCCCTTTACCTCTGCGATCAAACAAAACTCGGNATGTACAAATGACTTTATTTCACTTGCGGCAAAGATAAACTCTTTACGGGTCATGGGCACAGAACCCCAGTTCATATCCCAAGCGGAGTTATATATATCCCATATAATTTTCAATTCGTCCTCAAATCTTGANATGTCCAATGGNCGTATATTGAAGCGACCTCTTTTTTCCAGTCTTTTTGCAGCGTTCTGTAGATATTCTGGAATACCAATAAGATCTAATTTAAAAGAGACCAAATCTTTTAATTTATCAAACCCCCATTCTAAAAAATGTTTTTCATAATAATCTGGNTTGTAGGGAATACCGAACATTGGNGGAAGGTTAAATCCTTCGACCATCAATCCACATTCGTGGTTGATAGATAAATTCATTGGGCCAATCAGTTTATCGAATCCATTTTCATGGCACCATGACTTTGCCTCATCGAATAGCAATCGAGATACATTTTCATCATCAANACTTTCAAACATTCCAATAATGCCTGTATTTTTGGAATATCTTTCCTGATACATGTGATCATGAACTAATGCAATACGNCCCAAAGGATTGCTTTTTGGGTCCTCTGCTAGCAATAGTTTGACCTCAGCACGTTCAAAAAAAGGATTGATTTTTGGATTGAGAAACTTCTTGCGTTCAGAAACCAGAGGAGGAACCCAAAAGGGGTGGTTTTTATATATCTTCCAGGGTAAACGGATAAATTGATCTAGNTCGGTGGGGCTTTTTGCCTCGGCTATTCTGAGGCTCATTATTTTTTAGAAATAATACCCAGTTTTGTACCGAGCTTCTTGAAAGAGTCAAGAACCTTTTGAAGATCTTGCTGTGTGTGNGCTGAAGTATAGCTGGTCCGAATCATAGCATTAAGAGGTGGAACAACAGGAGAAACTGCAACTCCTGCGAATATGCCTTCATCAAAAAGCAAACGATTTAGATAAAGAGTTAATGCTTCTTCACCTATTTTAATAGGAACTATTGGAATAGAATTGTTATTTACTTGAAACCCCATATCAAAAAATCCTCTTTTAATATAGGCTGTGTTATCGCGCAGAAGATTCATTCGCTCGGGCTCATTGATCATTATATCCAAACCTGCTGTTACTCCTGCAACAGAAGCTGGCGGTAAAGCGGCCGTAAAAATAAAAGCAGAAGCTTTATGCCTGATATATTCGGTGACTTTTGATTTCGAAGAGATAAAACCNCCAATGGAGCCCAGACTTTTTGAAAAAGTTCCCATATACAAGTCGATTTCATCTTCAAGGTTAAAGTAATTGGCAACACCCTTACCCTTTTCACCCATCACACCTAAACCGTGGGCTTCATCAATCATTACGGTGGCACCATAATCTTTAGCCAGTTTTACAATAGCAGGTAGNTTGGCTATATCGCCACTCATACTGAAAACTGTATCGGTTAAAATTATTTTACCTTCGACATCTGAATGTTTTTTCAGACAATATTCAAGGTGATCCATATCGTTATGCTGATACCGAATGGTTTTGCCAGGAGCAACAGCACATCCTTCATAGATACTGGCATGGTTTTCGCGATCTGAAAATGCAACATCTTTTCTTCCTAGCAGGCATGAAATTGTTGCTTGATTTGCCTGAAAACCTGTAGACATTACAATTGTATCTTCGCGATTTAAAAAAATAGATATCTCGCGTTCCAAGGTTTTGTGTAGGTTAAAAGTTCCATTTAAAAAACGGCTCCCAGTACAGCCAATTCCAAACTTTTCAAGGGCCACCCTAGCTGCTTCAATAACGCGNGGTTCTTGNGCCAGGCCCAGGTAATTATTNGTTGAAACTGAGATAGCTTCTTGGCCATTAATAACAACCTTGCTACCGTCTATTTCTTCAATTTCTCTGAAATAGGGATAAATTCCAAGTTCCTTGGCTTGATCAGGTGCTAAGTATCCAAAACATTTGGCAAGGATTCCTTTTTCTTTACTATTCGGTGGCTTCAGNTGAGAATTTTCAAAATCAAATTTCTCTTTTAATAACGAAACAATCTGGTTCTTTTTTAAATGAGCTGGGCTTGTATCCTCATTTTCAAATTCGTTAAGTAGTGAAAAAGGTTTTGTCATATTTTAGACCTTTAATTAAATTAGCAAATTAGATTCGTTTNCCAGCNTGCTTCCATAATTGGCAAATNGCCGGCCATAANCCGGAATGAACTGTNTCTCCATATAGNGAGTTTTCCCCCAGATTTTCCAATAAGCGCCTATGTGCCTTTCCNAGTGAATGATATGGAAGATCGGGAAACAGGTGATGCGTTGCATGGAATCGAAGGCCNACAGGAGCCCATAATGGTGTGATCCATCTGTTACCGGGATTATTNATCGAATCNAGCATTTGATCAGTAAAACTCAACTCATCTTCNTTTGCATTTTTATAACGGTGAGCGGCCAAAGTGCGAATCGAATTGACCAAAAACACCGAAGCCACTAAACAGTACCACATGAATAAGACCTTTGCAGGCATAAATTTAAATATTATTAGGCCCATGAAGCTTATTCCATAAACACAAGCTAAAAGCTCTTGAATTCTCCAATCTTTAGTTTGAGCTAATGTAGATTTTGGACGCCGATAGTTTAGATCAATATTTAAGGAAGATATATTTTGTATCAAAAATTCTCTTAACCCAGAGTGTAGGTACGATAGAGGTGTTAATACGATAAAACGGAATAAAAAAACTAGAGGGATCAAAAAAGAAAAACCGATATAAAGAACGATAAATCTTTTTTCTTTCGATGCAAAAGGAAAGTATTCACCATCTTTTTTTGTCCCATAAAAGTTTTGTTTATGGTGATCATAGTGCACACTTTGGTATAAAAACGTTGGTATCATTAAAGGGTAACCACATATTAAATTCCAAACTTTTTGAAAAACTCTAAAAGACCCTTTTTTAAAATGAGCAATTTCGTGNATAAATAAAGCGGCTCGATAAAGCGCNAAAACAGCAANCAAAAAACNCAACANTTGCTCNAATGAAAACAGGGNAACCCTGNNAGTAATAACAAAAGCTACCCAACCCAAACCTGCGCTNANTAAAAAATCACTCCAATATATCCAAGGNCTTGGATGATATAAATCCTTAATCAAATCCCTCGCCTTAGCGATGGGAAACTTTTGGAATTCCTGNATCACATTCATCAACTTAAATTACTGGTGGTTTTAGAATTTTTAGCGATTATTTACTAAGGNTTATTCTGCGCATCGGACACACAAAACACTTTCTGGTATCAACATGATTCTCTCATGAGGAATAGANTTTGAGCAACGCACACAGANCCCGAAATCAGGAAAATCAAATTTTTCCAACGCTTTTTCAAGTTTAGCTAATTTAGCTTTTGACGAATTTAACGAGGCTTCGCTGATTCCCTGACTGCTAATAGCCTCCATTCGCGTAAGCCGCCCAATAGCATTNTCCGGGGAAACGGGCTTGGATGTTTCCNAAAAACTATTAATTAAATGTTTCAGTATTTTTATTTCCTCATAAATCTTCTGCTTCAGTTCACCTTTTTTATGTTCATTCATAACGTCATAATATCATCATTCATTAAATAGTAGATCATGGTCATTTTGTTTTAGGTGCCCATCCAGACATCGCACAGCGAATTGCAAATATCGGAGTAAAACAGGAAATATTCTCAGCGATTTCATCCATAAAATTATTTGCTAAATCCTGGTTCTGAAAACACTCATAAATATCATCTAGAAATCCGCCNCGCAAAAGAGGATGTTCTAGAAATTCTTTTCCGGATCCCGTTTCAACCTCAAGAGGCTGCTCACCTACTTTTATCTTTTCTAATCCCAGTTCCTTCAAATATTTCTCAGCTTCGGAAGCAGAAGGTCTTTCATTAATATATTCATTCAGTGCCTTACGTTCATCTGTCAGACCTTGAGTGGACATTTTNTCGTCTACATAGTTCCAAAGGGAATCAAAAGTACCCATAGAGGGAAATGTTAAAACGATCTGACCGCCGGGCTTGAGAAAACGTACAAGCTTTTTTAAAGCTTCAAAACGGTTCGGACGGAAAAACATGAAAGACAAATTACCCGTGATACGATTAAATTTTGGAAGATCCGTNGGTAAAAAACGCATATCTCCAACTTCAAATTTTAGCCATGGTAAATGCGTTCCTTGGATGGATCGAGACCTTAAAACTTGACTTNGGTGGATATCTATAGCAAGCACTGTACCTTTTGGCCCCACTTGCTCGGCCAAAAAAAATGCTGGAATACCGCCACCAGATGCAATGTCCAAGATCTGATCACCTTTAGAAATTTCAAGATANTGCAATAAGGTTTCTGCGAAAGGAGTGGACCAAGGGTCATTTTTTGGAAGAGACCAATTATCATTCATAAGCCATCAATCCTTTTCGAATAACTTAAATGATGACCTTTTAATGTAAAAGGCATATAAAAATTTTCTANAATNAATCATATTTATTTATTGAACCTTCTGTAACTCCTCGCTCATATAATCGNGTTTCTCGAACAAGAATTCCACTTAAGCAGACTAGGCCAATTAAATTAGGAATTGCCATTAAAGCATTCATAGCATCTGAAATATTCCAGACCATTTCCAGTTTAATTTGAGCACCTAAAAATACGAAAAATATCCAGCTGTATCGATAGAGTGAAATATATTTTCCCTTAAATAAATATTCAAAACATTTTTCACCATAATATTCCCAAGCAAGGATGGTAGAAAAAGCGAAGGTTATAGTCCCCAGTGTNACTANCAAATTCCCCCAAAAGCCAGGAAGTCCCGCCGAAAATGCTTGNATGGTCAAGGCGACACCCGTTTCACCTGAAGTCCAAACACCCGTTGAATTGATCACNATCGCAGTAATCGAACAAACGATTAAAGTATCTAAAAAAGTGCCGGTCATCGAGACCAAAGCTTGCTTGCAGGGATGATTGGTTCTAGCCGCAGCCGCCACAATAGGGGCACTTCCCATACCCGACTCATTNGAGAAAAGTCCGCGTGCCACACCGTAGCGAATTCCATTAGCTAGGGTCGCTCCTGCAAAACCTCCGGTGGCAGCAGTTCCAGAAAATGCTTGCTCAAAAACCAGCTTTATTCCCGGACCCAATTGATTAATATGATTTAAGATAACAATCAAAGCACCTAGNAAATATACCGCCACCATAAACGGTACTAAATAAGAAGCTACCTCAGCAATACGTTTGATTCCCCCGATTATTACCAACCCAGTTAAAATTGCGAGAAACATTCCTATGGTAAAACTGTTTAAGCCTGTTGAGCTGCCTAATGCAATAGCTGTGGTATTAGCCTGCACCATATTACCAATTCCGAAAGCAGCAAAAGCTCCGAATACAGCGAAACATATTCCAAGCCATTTTATTTTTAGTCCATCTTCCAGGTAATACATTGGCCCCCCGGATATTTTTCCCTGGTCATTTTTTCGACGAAATTTTACTGCTAGAAAACCTTCGCTGTATTTAGTTGCCATACCCACTAGACCTGTAATCCACATCCAGAAGATAGCACCCGGTCCCCCCAAGGCTACAGCGGTGCTTACTCCAGCTATATTTCCGATNCCAACGGTTGCTGCTAAGGCNGTCATCAAAGAACCAAAGTGAGAGATATCTCCTTGACCTTCCATTTCCTTGGAGAAAGTAAGNCGTAAAGCGTAGAAGAGAAATCGAAATTGAATTCCACGGAGTCGAATCGTTAACCAGAAACCCGTACCCAATAAAAATATAAGAAGCCACGGACCCCACATAAAACCTGCAAATGATTCAAGAAAAGCGCTCATTGCGATCTTGTCCAATTAAAACATCCATAGTCTAGTGATCTAATCCCACCTTGCATACTTCTTTTTTNCAAAAAAAATGAAAATAAAATAGAAANTAAGGCAAAAGCAAATTGAAGGTAAGTATTGGTAGGGTGAGTTTTTATTGCTAATTAAATTAGGACGAATGAGCCTTGAATTTTAACAATTGAAGAGGATATTAGGTTGAATCTAATCTAGGTCACCTTCTTCAATAATTTGTTCATCCATTCCCCGTTCCAAGATTTCATCAGCAATGTCTCCATAACCTCCTGATTCATAATCATCTACATTTTGTTCGTCAAAGTCATCAAAATGAACAGAGAATTCATTTATACACCATTCGCGAATAGTATTACTAAACCTTAATACCTTTTGAACTCCTTCAAGTTTTTCCATTTTATTTATTTGGAATTAGTTTAGCGAGGCTGGGTAGGTGAAATTTTTTAAAATGTTTGGAAATGCTAACTGGCAAACCTCAAAACCCTGATTTCTTTGGATTTCTATACCATCTCTTAATTGAAGTACCTCTTTAAGAGACAAAGGTTGGGCTTTTTGGAGCCGGCTTGAGAATGACAGCATTAATTTTGGTGAACGGTCCATATTCCCCTCATTAAAATCATACGCCAATTAGATGCAAAAAAATCTTTGAGGTCTCAAAATTTTAACATTTGTGACTTCTATTTTTAATCTGGCTCTTTCCACTTGGAAAAAAATTGTAGAAGCCTTACTTCCTAATTACTGGTTTCTCAAGAATTATAACCTTTGGCACCTGAAAAGTCGCTGTCAGTCTTATCTGAAAGACTCAAGTCCGCTCCAGTTAAATTTGCATTTTTAAAACAAGCTTCTCCCAGCTTGGAACCGGCAAGGCTTGCTTTCGAAAGATCTGCTTGAGTAAAGTCAGCATGTTCCAGATCAGAACGTTGCAGATCCGCATTTTTCATGTTTGCTTTTTGGCAATTGGCTTTTCGTAATTTTGCTCCAGCGATATTTGCGTTTTCTAGATTTACTTTGTCCAGTTCTGCTTTTTGCAAATTTGCTCCAATTAGGAAAGCGTTTTTCATATTTGCTCTTTGTAAAATTGCCTCAGTTAGATCAGCTCGACTTAGATCGCAACCTTCAAGATTGGATTCGGTGAGGTCTGTCCCTCTCATATTGGCACCACTTAGATCAGCATTGCTCAAATCGACCTGTGTCAATTTTCCTTTGTTTATTTTTGCACCACTTAAGCGGGCTCCTAATAACTTTGCCTGATTGAGTTTGATCCTTTCCAGATTAGCTCCTACCAATTTGACATCGATCAAACTAGCTCCTGTTAAGTCGGCAATACTCAAATCCGCCTCTGACAGATCAGATCCTTTTAAATCGGCTCTGCGTAGAATAGCTCCATTTAATTTTGCGCGACTTAGATTGGAATTATGAAATTTAGCATCTGTCAGATCAGCTCCTGTTATATCTGCCCTAAGTAATACGGTATTTTCGAAAATACCGCCCGCCAGCTTTGCACCCTTTATCTGGACACGGTTTAAGTTCGCATTTTTAAAGTTTGCTTCGAAGAAAATAGCCATGCTCAGGCGGGAATCCGTAAAGTCTACGGACTCCAAATTAGCACCATTGAATCGGGCGCGGCTTAAGTTACTCTCTATTGCACTGGCGTGGCTCATGTTCGTTCTAGAAAAATCAGAATTACTAAGGTCTGCTTCGTTTAGATTGCATTTTGAAAGATTCGCTTCAAGAAAGACAGATTTCCTTAAATTTGCACTTTCAAGTTTTGAGCCGGTAAGGTTACTTCCCAGAAATTTGGCACCTTGTAAGTTGGTAGAGTCAAAATTTGCATTTTTAACCGTTGCCTCTAGACAATTCACATTCTCCATTTCAGCATTACTTAGGTTGGCTTCATCCAAATTGGTCTGGTCCATATTCGAATTAGAAAGAATACAATTGGATAAATCAGTGGATTTTAAATTGGTTTGTTTTAAGCTGATACCTAAAAACTTGATACCTGACAAATCCAAACCTGATAGATCTTTACCCTCAAAAACATCTCCGGGCGTTTCTTCCTTTTCAAGTTCTACTTCTGGCTCAGTAGTCTCTGGAGATTCATCGGATTCTTCTTTTTCTTCTGTTTCTACTATTTCTTCCTCATCATCTATAAACTCATCTTCCTCTTCTTCAATAAGAGTGGATGCATATTCTTCTATAGCAGCTTCAACTTCTTCACGCGTAAAATCTACCATTTAATCTTTCCTGGAAAGTTGGATCAACGTATAGGCGTTTTTGGGTAAACAAGCCCATTATTTTAATATAGAACTAAAGAAACTATATCAGGTTGGCCCGGAACGCAAGCTAGAACCGACTCAACCTAGTAATCTTTTTTGACTCTTAAAGAAAAGATTTTTTGGATGGGTCATTATCCCAACTAGTTGTGAAATAGAGGTTATAATAGATAAAAACCTGCTTTGGGGGTAGCTTGAAAATAAATGATGAACGACCGGTTCTGGTCTATGACGGAGCATGCGGGTTTTGCACCTTCTGGGTTCGTAGATGGCAACATATAACAGAAGATAGTGTGATTTATAAGGCCTCCCAAGAAGTTGCCTCAGAATACCCTCAGATCCCTGCCGAAAAATTTGATTCTTCAATATTCCTGATTTACCCAGATGGTACTTACTATTTTGGCGCAAAAGGGGTTTTTAAGGCTCTGGCTAATAGTATCCACCGACTTCCCTTATGGGCCTATGAAAAAGTCCCAGGATTCGGCAAAATATCAGAATGGATATATGGTCTGGTGGCTAATAATAGAGAGTTTTTCAGCCTCCTGACCCGATGGGTTTGGGGCAGTGACCTAGATCTCCCCACCTGGCATCTAGCGAGGCGTTTATTCATTATTTTATTAGGATTAGTTTATTTTACTGCTTTTTCCTCATTTGGTAGCCAAATTGAAGGACTAATCGGCAAAGAAGGCATTCTTCCTGCGCAAAGTTTATTGCAAGGGGTGGAAGCTCAATTAGGGGCAGAACGATTCTGGAAATTGCCCACTTTGTTATGGCTAGATGGGAGTGACGGATTTTTAAAATTCATCTGCCTGGCCGGCGCTGCAATTTCTCTCCTTGTAATCGCGGGTTTTGCACCGGCCTTTGGACTTTTCTTATTATGGCTATTCTATCTGTCCCTTTTTAATGTCGGCCAACAGTTTCTCGGATTTCAATGGGATACCTTACTTCTCGAGACTGGACTCTTGGCCATTTTTTTAGCTCCCCTAAAATGGCGACCAAAATTGGCACACGAACCGCCGCCGTCTCCATGGGTACTAATCCTTCTCCGATTTCTACTTTTTCGTGTCATATTTACTTCTGGCTGGGTGAAACTTGAAAGTGGTGATCCCACATGGAATGATCTGTCGGCTCTTTTGTATCATTACGAAACACAACCCCTACCGACATGGATAGGCTGGTATGCACATCAGCTACCGCAATGGTTTCAGGAATATTCGGTTATTGCGGTTTTCATCACCCAATTGGTTATACCATTTTTTATTTTTGGGCCCGGTCGGATTCGCTACGCCGCTGGAACTGTTTTAATTCTATTTCAAGTACTGATTTTATTAACAGGAAATTACTGTTTTTTTAATATCCTTACTATTGTCCTTTGTCTTTTACTTTTTGATGATGGGGTAATCCAAAAACGTATTCCTGAAAAATGGCGAATAATTTTTAAAGAAACCAGAAGCCGCATACCTGAATGGAAAAAGCGGTTCTTTGAAGGAATGGGACTAGGTGTTTTGGTGATAAGCATCCTTTTGTACATAATTCCTCTTTTTGTTAGCCCGGTGAGTTATCCTTCTGCTTTTATTTCAACGGTGAATACGATTCGCCCCTTCCATATCGTAAACCGTTATGGCCTGTTCGCAGTTATGACCACTTCGCGTCCAGAAATTTTTATAAAGGGCAGTAGTGATGGTAAAGAATGGAAAACTTATAAGTTCAAATGGAAACCAGAAAATTTAAACAAAGCCCCTGCGTTTGTTGCGCCCCATCAACCTCGACTAGATTGGCAAATGTGGTTTGCCGCACTTAGTAATTATGAAAGAAATCCTTGGTTGATTCA